>JBJXEY010000371.1:0-47503 GCA_046153355.1 Burkholderiales bacterium | reverse complement strand
CACGCGGACCTCGCTGATCGCGCGCGTTATTTAAATGCGCGTTCCACGCTGTTGACGCTGCTTGATCTCGGCATTATCCCCATCATCAATGAAAACGACACCGTGGTGACGGACGAGATCCGCTTGGGCGACAACGATACGTTAGGCGCATTGGTTACCAACCTAATTGACGCCGATGCCTTAATCATCCTGACCGATCAAGCAGGACTTTTCGATGCCGACCCGAGAATTACGCCTACCGCGTCCCTGGTATCCGAGGGGCTGGCAGGCGACACCCAATTGGAAAAACTTGCCGGTGGTACGGGTTCAGAGTTAGCCAAGGGCGGGATGCTAACCAAGGTTCTTGCCGCGAAGCGGGCCGCACGTAGCGGCGCGCACACCATCATCGCCTCGGGTCACGAACAAGACGTTCTTTGCCGTCTGGCCAACGGCGAGCAAATCGGAACCTTGCTTCGTGCTTCTACCACACCGTTGGCCGCACGCAAGCAATGGCTCGCGGACCACGTTCAGGTTTCCGGCAAACTGTTTCTAGACACGGGCGCCGTTGATGCCTTGACACGCGATGGCAAAAGTCTGTTGCCAGTTGGCGTCGTCTCGGTCGCGGGCGAATTCGAACGCGGTGCATTGGTGGCTTGCTTCGCCCCCAATGGCGTTGAAATCGCTCGAGGTCTGGTTAATTACGGATCGCAAGAGTCTTGTCGAATCGCCGGCCAACTCTCCTCGCGAATTCACTCGATTCTTGGATATGTCGATGAGCCGGAATTGATACACAGAAACAACATGGTTTGCCTCTGAATCGAGACAAATTACCTTCCCTTGGTTCGTCCGCGGGGGTGCCCGCCATATCTAACCGCATCGACTGCCTCCACGGAACTCGAAACGATGCGCCGGCCAGGACAAAAATAATCTTCGTACAAAACCGTATGAACCGGATTGACCGCTTGTCGCACCAGTTCAACCCACCGTGGGTTTTTGGCTTCGCTCCACGTCCCATCTGGTCGGCCAAAGGAATAAATCTTTCTTTCCTGGGGCTCGCATCGCAGCCCCTCGAAACTCACATTGCTCGCGCCGGCCCCGCTTCTTGCAACCAAGGAAAATCTCACCACACCATCTGTGCCGACAACTACGGATTCCATGTCAACGTAAAAGCGAAAACTCGTAACGGGTCCGACGTCAATTTCCTTGAGATTGGGTTCCTTAGGAAAGACTGGCAATTGAAGCTTGAGTTCCTCCCAAGGTTTTTCATCGAAATCTTTAATCGGCGATGATAGGAACTGAGATTGCACTTCGCCATTGAAAATAAACATGGCTAGGGCGAACGCAAGAAAGATAGATTTACGATTGCGATTCATAGGTGTCGGAATTGCCCCTTGCATGGGTAAATGGAACCTTGATGCGAGCAAAATATTAGCGGGTTAATTTTCGCGAAGCGGACTCGGATTTTCAACCACGCGTTCGCATTTTGGGTTCGGCAAAAAATAACGGGCCGCTAGGGCCCGCTATTTATCTATCGACGATCTCTGATTAATCCGCAAGCTGGTCCAAGGCCTTCTGAAACCGATTTGCATGAGACCGCTCGGCTTTCGCCAGTGTTTCGAACCAATCGGCGATTTCCGCGAACCCTTCGCCTCTTGCCGTCTTCGCCATGCCTGGGTACATATCAGTGTACTCGTGCGTTTCGCCAGCGACCGCAGCCGTCAGATTCTGACGGGAGGCGCCAATTGGCAAGTCCGTCGCGGGATCGCCCACCTCCGCCAAATAGTCCAGGTGACCGTGTGCGTGGCCAGTTTCCCCTTCGGCAGTGGACCGAAACAACGCCGCCACATCGTTTTGCCCTTCGACATCGGCCTTGTTTGCGAAATACAAATAACGCCTATTCGCTTGCGATTCTCCCGCAAATGCGGCCTTCAAATTGTCGTGTGTTTTGGTACCTTTCAGTGCCATATGCCTATCTCCTATTGATCAACGAAAAACTACCTGCCAACTCTCTTTTAGCCCGATTATTCTAGTCGCCATTATTGCGCAAATCAACGACCACACACCCATCTGCATATCAAAGGGATTTGCCATTTCTTCGACTATTGCCTATTGATTTCGTCAAGATCGCGACTTTTCAGCGAAGGTGTTCTTTGTCGCGAGTCGCGCTCGAGAAATCTTGATAGTTCGGTCAAAGCCTGCTGATATACGTCTCGCTTGAATTCGATTACCGATTCAAGCTGGATCCAGTACTCATTCCACCGCCACGCATCAAATTCCGGTTTCGTGGAAGTTCGCAAACAAACATCGTTATCGCGCCCTACCAGCCGCAACAGAAACCAAATTTGTTTTTGCCCCCGATAAGCGCCACGCCAATCGCGCCGCGCCCATTGCGTTGGCACATCATAACGCAGCCAATCTCGTGTCCGCCCAAGGATTCGCACATGGTCTGGCAACAATCCGACTTCTTCACGAAGTTCGCGATACATGGCCTGTACTGGCGTTTCGCCGTGGTCGATTCCGCCCTGAGGAAACTGCCAGGAATGTTCCCGAATTCTCTTGCCCCAGAATACTTCGTTGCGGGTATTGCACAACACAATCCCAACATTAGGGCGATAGCCGTCTTTATCGAGCATCTTCGGCCTCGCAAGCTAAGTCACCGTGGCGATTCTTCCACAAATCACGGGGAAAATGTTGTCACTGAATTTCTCATGACACGAAATCGACAAAATAACTCGGCATCTGCGTGCGCCAATCACGTAAGTCGGATTATCGCGGGTAAAATTCCTTTTTATTTTTGATGTTCACCTATGCGCGCCAGTTCATTTTTTATCTCCACTCTGAAAGAGGCGCCCGCCGAAGCAGAAATTGTCAGTCATAGACTAATGCTGCGGGCCGGCCTCATCAAACGTCTGGCGGGCGGCATTTACACCTGGATGCCGATGGGTCTGCGCGTGTTGCGGAAGGTCGAGAACATCGTTCGCGATGAGATGAATAAGGCAGGCGCCATCGAGCTCATCATGCCTTCAGTGCAACCTGCGGAACTATGGCAGGAGTCCCAACGCTGGCAGCAATATGGCCCGGAGCTGCTGCGTTTGAAGGACCGCCATGATCGCGAATTTTGTATTGGCCCGACGCATGAAGAGGTGATCACCGATATCGCGCGCAAAGAACTTCGCAGTTACCGCCAACTACCCAAGCATTTTTACCAGATACAAACCAAGTTTCGCGACGAAATTCGACCCCGATTTGGCGTCATGCGAGGTCGCGAATTCGTCATGAAAGACGGCTATTCGTTTCATGCATCGTTTGAGAATCTGGAAGCAGAGTATCAAAAGATGTACCAGACTTATTCGCGAATTTTCACGAGAATCGGCCTCAAATTTAGGGCGGTCAACGCCGATACGGGATCGATAGGCGGCACGGGCTCGCACGAATTCCATGTGCTGGCGGACTCCGGCGAGGATTCAATTGCGTACTGTCTGGAGTCGGACTATGCCGCCAATGTCGAATTGGCCGAAGCCGTGGAGCCATTGAATGACAGAGCGGCGGCCAAGGAAATATTTCAGGAACGTGACACTCCTGGCAAAACCAAGTGTCAGGAGGTCGCCGAGTTTCTAAATATCCCCTTGGATCGCATTGTCAAAACCATCGCGATTGTTCGCGAATCCGACGCCGCAACCTCAAGCAACGGATTCGCCCTCATTGTGCTTCGCGCCGATTTCGAATTAAACGAAATTAAAGCCCATCGGCAACTGGGTAAATTTCGCTTCGCAACGGAAGAGGAAATCCTCGCGCGAATGAACTGCAAGCCAGGCTACCTGGGCCCAGCAGGTATTGCCGGCATTTCGCTGTTCGCTGATCGATCAGTTATTGCGATGAGCGATTTTGTTTGCGGCGCGAACAAAAATGGCTACCATCTGAGCGGGGTCAATTGGGCAACCACGGTATTGCCCGAGTTATCCAAGGAGCAGATTGGTGATTTTCGAAATGTTATTTCTGGCGACCCGAGCCCGGACGGAAAAGGCAGGTTACAAATCGTTCGCGGCATAGAGGTTGGGCATATTTTTCAGCTCCGCACCAAGTATTCGAGCAACATGAAAGCCACTTTTCTGGACGAAAAAGGCCAGAGTTTGCCCTACGAGATGGGTTGTTATGGGATTGGCATTACGCGAATAGTCGGCGCCGCCATCGAACAAGGCAACGACGAAAAAGGAATAATTTTCCCTCAAGCCATTGCCCCGTTTTCCATCGCACTTGCGGCCATCGGTTACCAAAAGAACGCTGCGGTACGCGAAGTGGCGGATTCCTTGCATGCCCAGTTGGAGCGCGAAGGCATCGATGTGTTGCTTGACGATAGGGATCTGCGTCCTGGTGTGATGTTTTCCGAAATCGAGCTATTGGGAATTCCCCATCGCATTACCATAGGTGAACGTGGTTTGAAGGGGGGCATGTTCGAATACCAATCGCGCCAGAGTGGCGAATCGCGCCAAATCGCAATCGAGGGCGCGACCAAGGAAATAATAAGTATTCTGTGTTGAGGCGCGTCTACACTTGTTTTAGCCTTATCGCGTTTGCGTTTACCGCGGACCTTTGTGCGGGAGCGCAACTCTACGAACCACTGGCAGCGAGCGTTCGCGCCGGCTTGGCCGCTTCGGTAATTGATGACGCCAACCCGAGGCACGGCTTTTCCGATTCCGTCGACGCGGTAGATTGGCTCAGCGAAATGTCGCAGCGCCTTGATAGGCGATTGCCCGATTACAAGGTTCGCTTGGATTTTCTTCGTACCCTGCACTACGAAGCCACGCGCTCGGGGCTTGACCCGCAAATCGTACTTGCGCTTATTCAGGTAGAAAGCAATTTCAGAAAATACGCGGTTTCCAGCGCTGGCGCGCGCGGATTCATGCAGGTTATGCCATTTTGGGTTGGATTGATTGGACGCAAGGGCGACAATCTTTTTAGTCTCAGAACGAACCTGCGCTTTGGATGTGTCATCCTCAAGCATTATCTGGACATGGAAAAAGGCAATTTAACGCGTGCCCTGGCCAGATATAACGGAAGTCTAGGCAAATCCGGCTATCCCGATCTTGTCTATCGCGCGTTGCGTTCTACATGGCGATACGAGCAGCCACCCCATCGCGCGCAATCTTCTATTTGGCTCAAGGACGAGCTCCTGCTGTGATCTCCAAATCGTTATTGTCGATTGCCACTGCCTTATCCTTGACTGGTTTAATCTCGGTGTGCCTCGCGTGGGAATTGTGGCTCGCGCCAATTCGGCCGGGCGGGTCGTTTCTGGCATTGAAGGCGCTACCCCTTTTAATACCGATATTCGGCGTAGTGCGCGGCCATCGTTACACCTACCAGTGGACATGCATGCTGGTACTCGCCTACTTCGCCGAAGGTTGCGTGCGCGCCTACGCCGAGCTGGGAATTTCGCGCGGGCTTGCTGTCGCAGAAATTGTCTTATCGACCCTCAGCTTTTGCCTGGCAATTTTGTTCGCCAAGCACTCGCCGGCCAAGGAAAAAGGCACCCTCAAGTCTGCGGGTTGATTCGCCCGAATGCCTAATAGTCATGGCAGTACGCGAGGCATCGCCACCACGAGTTGCAATGTGCCAATCAATGTTTACCTGGTTCCTTCCAGCGTCTCCAACCCCAAAGGAAGTAACCTGAAAACCCATAGCCCACGAATAGCAAAAAAAGAATCATGGGCGGATTGCTTGATACAACCATCATGGCGAACACTATCAGCAGGACCGCCCAGAACGGGACACTCCTGCGCAAATTAAACGTCTTGAAACTATAGAAAGGTAGATTGCTCACCATCGTGGCGCCGGCAAAAAGCGTAATGGCGCAAGCGATGCCGACAATCAACTCAGCTCTTTCTCTTTCAATCTGGAAATCATCGATGACCCAGATCAATCCCGCGCAAAGAGCCGCCGCTGCAGGACTGGGCAGGCCCTGAAAATAACGTTTATCCACCACCTCGATATTGGTGTTGAAGCGCGCAAGTCTTAGCGCCGCAGCGGCGCAATAGGCAAAAGCGGCTATCCATCCGAGACGACCAAGCGATTTCAAGGCCCACTCATACATGATCAGTGCCGGCGCGGCGCCAAAACAAACCATGTCCGACAATGAATCATATTCCGCGCCAAACGCGCTTTGGGTTCGCGTCATTCTTGCGACTCTGCCATCCAATCCGTCAAGAACCATGGCAACGAATATCGCCACCGCAGCTTGTTCGAAGCGCTGATTCATGGCCTGGACGATTGCATAGAAACCGGCAAACAATGCGGCAGTGGTAAATAGATTCGGCAGAATATAGATGCCGCGCCGGCGAATTTCCGGAGTCAACAATCCACGCTTTTCAATATCAGCCATTAACCCTTGACGATGTATACCCGTCGGATTTATTTAACTTTTTTTCCACGGCATCACGATATTTGTCGTCATGTGAAACATATTCATTCAAATGTAGGATGAAATTGGCAAACAAATGTCGTGAACGAATTTCCAGATTGAATTTCGCCGCCTACTTGGTTCCGTCGATCGCGTCGCGTGTACGCGCTTCGCCTTGTTCGATTGCCTTATTTGCCTCGTTGACAACCTTATCGACGGTTTGTTTGGGCGCGGATCCGACATTCTTCGCGGCTTCCGATTGTGGTGTTTTTCCATCGCAACCGAGCACAGCGGCACTCACAAAGACCAACGCGGCAAATTTGGATAGATTCATTATCGTCCTTTCATATCGAAAAATTGGCAACCCTCCGGTTACCTAATGGGGCCCCCCATGGTCGATCTAATTGCGTGTTTGATCGACCATCTTGTTACGCTTGATCCACGGCATCATGGAACGCAGCGTTTCGCCCACTTTCTCGATGCCGTGCGCCGCCAGATTTTTGCGCTGCGCCAATAACATCGGCGCGCCAGCCTTGTTCTCCAGCACGAACTCGCGGGCGTATTGACCGCTTTGAATTTCCGCCAATATGCGCTTCATCTCGCGCTTGGTTTCCTCGGTGACGATTCTCGGGCCGCGGGTAATTTCCCCGTATTCGGCATTGTTGGAAATCGAATAATTCATATTAGCGATACCGCCCTCGTAAATGAGATCGACGATCAATTTAACTTCATGCAGACATTCAAAATACGCCATCTCAGGCGCATAGCCGGCTTCGGTCAAAGTCTCGAAGCCTGCCTTAATCAGTTCCACAACACCGCCGCACAAAACCACTTGCTCGCCAAAAAGATCCGTCTCGGTCTCTTCGCGAAAATTGGTTTCGATCACGCCAGCCCTACCGCCGCCAATGGCCGCTGCATAGGAAAGCGCCAGGTCGTGCGCTTTGCCGCTTTTATCCTGCGCAACCGCGATCAACATTGGCACACCACCACCGGCAGCGTAGGTCGCGCGCACGGTATGACCTGGGGCTTTCGGAGCAATCATGATTACATCCAGGTCCGCGCGTGGGACCACTTGGGCGTAATGAACGTTGAAGCCATGCGCGAACGCGAGCGTCGCGCCCTTCTTGATATTCGGCGCGATATCGGCGCGATACACATCGGCGATGTTTTCATCGGGCATGAGCATCATCACTAGATCGGCGCTTTTCACCGCTTCTGCGACTTCAGCCACCTTGAGACCCGCTTTTTTCGCCTTATCCCAGGAGGCTCCGCCTTTGCGAAGGCCCACCGTGACTTTCACGCCTGAATCGCGCAAATTAAGCGCATGCGCGTGGCCCTGTGAGCCATATCCAACGATGGTGATCTTTCGACCCTTAATCAAAGAAAGATCGGCGTCTTTTTCGTAATAAACCTTCATGTCACACCCCTGTATCAATTACGTGTTTTACGGAATTCGATTTTGGCGGGTATCGATGCGATGCCGCGACATCGCCGGTACCGCGCCTTCTATACTTTTAAAACCCGCTCACCGCGGCCAATGCCAGAGGCCCCGGTTCTTACGGTTTCAAGAATCAGCGACTTGTCCAAGGCATCGACAAATGCATCCAACTTGGCACCTGTTCCGGTGACCTCGATGGTATAGGTCCCATCGGTGACATCCAGAATTCGCCCGCGAAAAATATCGCACATGCGCTTGACCTCGTCCCGATCTTTGCCTGCGGCTCGAACCTTGATCAACATCAGCTCTCGTTCGATATGTGCGGCCTCGGAAAGATCCACCACCTTGACCACTTCGATCAGCTTATTCAACTGCTTGGTGATTTGTTCGATGACGTCATCCGAACCGCTGGTCACAAGGGTCATGCGAGAAAGCGACGCATCCTCCGTAGGCGCTACGGTCAAGGACTCGATGTTATAGGCGCGCGCGGAAAATAAACCCGCCACGCGGGAGAGCGCCCCGGATTCGTTTTCTAGAAGTATGGAAATAATATGCCGCATTTGAATCCTCGCAATGGTCACGCCGAACTTGCCGGCGGCGTGTCCTTCCAATCACAATTTTTTATCCACCGGCCTTCAACTGAGGCGCTCGATTTCGCGCCAAGACGAAGCGCGGATCCTCAAAGATCTTCGGCGAGAATCATCTCTGAAATTCCCTTGCCGCCAGGGACCATGGGATACACGTTTTCGGTTTGATCGGTCATGAAATCCATGAAAACCAGTTCGTCTTTACGCGCAAAGGCATCACGTAGCGCGCCTTCGATGTCCGCGGGATTCTCGATTCGTATCCCACGATGCCCATACCCTTCAGCCAGCTTCACGAAATCGGGCAAGGCATTCATATACGACTCCGAATAGCGATTGCCATGGAAAAACTGTTGCCACTGCCGCACCATGCCCATGTATCTATTATTTAAATTGATGATTTTTATCGGCAGGCGGTATTGCTTGCAGGTGGAGAGTTCCTGCAGGCACATTTGAATGGAGGACTCACCTGTAACACATGCGACGGTCGCGCCAGGATTTGCCAACAACACGCCCATCGCCGCCGGCAGTCCAAACCCCATGGTGCCAAGGCCCCCTGAGTTAATCCATCGCCTGGGTTTGTCGAATTTATAAAACTGCGCGGCCCACATCTGGTGCTGACCGACGTCCGAGGTGACGAAACATTCACCCTTGGTGATCTCGTAGAACTTCTCCAACACCGCCTGCGGCTTGATCACATTTCCAGTTTTGTTATAAGCAAGGCAATCCTTGGCCCGCCACTGGTCAATTTGCGCCCACCATTCTTTTACGGCTTTTTTGTTGGGTTTTTCTTCGGCCGTCTTTATCGCCTTGATGAGATCTTCTAATACCTCGCGAACGTCGCCAACGATAGGCACATCGACCTTGACACGTTTAGCGATCGACGAGGGGTCGATATCGATATGAATGATTTTTCGCGCGTTCTGTCCGAAATGTTCCGGATTGCCGATCACTCGGTCATCGAACCGGGCGCCTACTGCTAGTAACACGTCGCAATCCTGCATGGCCATGTTGGCTTGGTACGTGCCGTGCATGCCGAGCATGCCCAGGAACTGAGGGTCCGTACCCGGATAACCTCCCAATCCCATCAAGGTATTGGTGCACGGAAAGCCCAACAGCCGTACCAATTCGCCTAATTCTTTGGACGCGTTAGACAGAATGACGCCGCCGCCGGCATAAATGACTGGGCGTTTGGCTTCGGTGAGCAACTGCACCGCCTTTTTGATCTGCCCCGGATGCCCGCGTGTCACGGGACTATAGGAACGCATGCTCACTTGCGCCGGGTATTCAAACTTGCACATTGCCGTGGTGACATCCTTGGGAATATCCACTAACACCGGGCCCGGCCGTCCGGAGCGCGCGATATGGAACGCCTTCTTCAAGGTTGGCGCCAAATCCGCCACCTTCTTGACCAAGAAATTGTGTTTCACGCACGGCCGCGTTATGCCAACCGCGTCACATTCCTGAAACGCATCCTGACCGATGTAAAGTGTCGACACCTGTCCGGATAGGATCACCATCGGGATGGAATCCATATAAGCAGTCGCGATACCCGTCACAGCATTGGTTAAACCCGGGCCTGATGTCACCAGGCACACACCCACCCGATTGCTCGCGCGTGAATAGCCGTCCGCAGCATGCGCGGCGCCCTGCTCGTGCCGAACCAGAATGTGTTTTACCTTGTCCTGCTTGAAAAGCGCGTCATAAATGAATAGGACCGCTCCGCCAGGGTACCCAAATACCACCTCAACGCCCTCTTCCTGAAGGCATTGAATGACTATCTCCGCGCCGGTAATTTCTGTATCTGACATTGCGCTGCTAGAACCCTATGGACGAAACCTTTTAGGGTACGTTTATCAACGGTTCCGGTCAAGCATTTATCCCGATCTGACTACGAATCCATATGGTTTGAAATACGTCCGCTGATCGTTTCGAGCAAAATCCGAAGCACTGGAATGCGCTTACAAAGCATATTCGATGAATCTGGCACACGCCGACATTTTGATAAGATCGCGCGTCTCCTTGGGGGCACCAGAAAAAGGACAGGCTCCTGGCTTCGCACAAAGAACTCTCGGATTTCCTCGCAGATGTCGAGCGACGCGCCTATAAAATCGCGCTGTTTTCGGTGCGCGACGCCGATGCCGCGCTGGATATCGTTCAGGATGCGATGTTCAAGCTCGCCGAAAAATATGGCGCTAAAGCGGCAAGCGAGTTGCCCATGCTGTTTCATCGGATATTGCAAAACACCATAAAAGACCATTTTCGACGACAAAAGGTGCGTTCGCGCTGGACCACGCTCTTTTCGTCACTGGCCACGGATAATGCCGAAGAGGATTACGACCCCATCGAGGCTTTCGAGTCTGCCGATCCTTCCATGGGGGCCAATCCGGCGCAATCCTTGCAGGAATCACAACTTGTTGAAATTATTGACAAAGAAATAAAAAAGCTACCCTCGCGTCAACGCGAAGCCTTCCTGCTGCGTTATTGGGAGGAGTTGGAAGTCACCGAGGCTGCCGTGGTCATGGGCTGCTCGGAAGGCAGCGTTAAAACCCACTGTTCTAGGGCGGCACATGCACTAGCAAAGGCGCTACGAGCGCTAGGAATCGAATCATGAATGAACAACAATTTGGATTTCGCGTCAAACAGGTGCTCAACCGCAGTTTGAATATCGAGCAAAGCACCCTTGATCGACTGAAAAATTCGCGACTGGCGGCACTGGAACGGCACCAGGCCGTCGCCCCCGAACTCGCCCTTGCTGGTGCGCAGAATCGGGGATTGATCAATGGCGACACGCGTTTCGCGGCACTTCGCATTGTTTTGTCCCTGATTGTGCTAATCCTAGGATTGTTTGCCTCGAATCATTGGTATCAGGTACAACTTCAAGAAGAAATTATCGAGATCGACACCGAAGTACTAACCGGCGATCTGCCCATGGACGCCTACCTCGACAAGGGATTCGATGCATGGTTAAAGCGGTCCTTGGACTAATTTTTTGGTTATTGTTCCTCGCGTCGGCATTTGCGGCGGCGCCAGCCACCAAGCTGCCCAACTGGCGGGAGCTCTCGCCACAGCAGCAGTCGGTGCTCGCCCCGCTGGCGGAGGACTGGGATAGCTACACCACGCGCCGCAAAAAAACCATGCTGGATGTTGCTGAGCGGTACCCCAAGATGACGCCCGAAGACCAAGCCAAGGTGCAGCGGCGCATTCAACGCTGGGTAAAGTTGTCGCAGGAGGAACGTCGTGTGATTCGCGAAAGCGCCAAGAAAATAAAACAAATGCCAAGCGAGAAAAAACAGACTTTGGCCCAGGAATGGGACCAATACCAAAAGCTACCCGAAGAGCAGCGCCAAAAATTGGGCGCAAGCGCCAAGGGCGCCAAAAGCAATCCCAAACCCGCGCCTCCCCCTGCGGGCGCGCAGGACCCCGCACCGCAGATTCCTCCAAATTAAGCGTGCTTAGTCCCGGGCAATTGACATCCCCCGGTGGCCTTGGCCGGCGCTTTTTGGCAATGATTTATGAGGGCTTGCTACTGTTCGCCCTCGTCTTCGCGGCGTCTTGGCCCTTTCACGGAGCGGCGGAGTCCGACCTAGCGGGCTGGAATCGAAATATTTTCCAAGCCTATTTGTTCCTGGTCATCGGTTTTTATTTTCACTGGTGCTGGCTGCGGGGCGGGCAGACATTGCCGATGAAAACCTGGAAATTGCGCCTGGTAAGCGTCTCTGGCGAGCCCTTGACCATGCAACAGTGTTTATTGCGCTATGTCCTTGCGTGGATATCTCTACTTGGCATTGGCACGGGTTTTCTGTGGGCATTTTTCGACCGCGACCGGCAATTTCTGCATGACCGGCTGGCGCGCACGCGGATTGTAAAAGTCGCATAGTCCGCCCCAAGACTGCGGTTAATAGGGCTGACCCGCCAGCGAAGAAATGCACCCCGTGGATCGCGTCGATTCGCGCGCCTTATCTGCGCTCCACCCACCACATCATCAGCATCGCGGTGAGTAAAAACAAGGCGCTTGGCAAAATCGCCGAAGAAAAAGGCGCCCATCCTTGCAATAGGCCAATATGCGAAAAAAGGCTATTGAGCATGTGGAAAAATATTCCAATCATGATGCCGGTAAAAACCTTTACACCCACGCCGCCGGCGCGAACATGTAGATATGCGAATGGCAGGGCGAGTGCCATCATCACCAACACCGCGATCGGATAGACCAGCTTTTTCCACATGGCAATTTGGTAACGCTCGGTTTTCTGGCGATTCTCACCAAGATGCCGCGAATATTGATAAAGATTCCAAGCCGACATGCGTTCCGGTTGGACAAACAATACCGACAAAATATCCGGCGTGAGAACCGAACGCCACGCAAGGCTCTCATGTGACGCAATTGCGACTCGCCCTTCGGTAAATCGAGTCTCGGCCACGCCTTCGAGCATCCAGCTTCCTGCCCCGGAAAAACTGGCTTTCTTGGCATCAATCAAGGCCTGCAATTTGTAGTCGCGGTCAAATGCAAAGATTCGAATCCCGGATAGGGTGGTATCGGGAAGGACCTCGCGCACATTGACGAAGCGGCCCTCGTCGCGCAGCCAAACGCCAGTGCGAAACTCCTGGGCCACCACGGCACTGGTGGCCTGAAGTTTGAGTTGTCGCGCGCTCCTATCCGAGTACGGCGCGACCAGTTCGCCGAATAAAAAAGTCAACAACGCGAATACGATGCCCACGCGAAGCAGCATGGATGCCGTGCCCCCCGGGGAGAGGCCCGCCGCCCGCATCACCGTATATTCGGAATTGGCCGCCAACCTTGACAACACATAAAGGGTGCCGATCAACACGGCAATGGGAAACAACTCATAAATATGGGTAGGAACAATTAGGGCGACGTAGAGCAACGCATGTTGCAAGCGATAACTTCCCTTGCCGATATCACCCAGTTCATTGATCAGATCGAAGAACGCGAAAAGAGCCAGAAACGCGGCAAATACAAATAGCGTTGCGCCATAGATTTCTCGCGCCAGATAACGCCTAAAGACCTTCACCTGCGCCACCTCCAGACACTCAATCGAATCAGTGGACCGACTCGCATTCTGCGCAGAAATAGCACTCCCAAAATCGCCAACATACCTGCATGCACGATCCACCACCCCAGGGCGAAATTCAAGCGCCCCTGATGTACCCAGGCCTGGGCGATGCTGATCAAATTCGAATACGCCATGTAGATCAACAATGCAAAAATCAGATTCATCGAACGGCTCGCCCTGGGATTGACAAACGAGAGCGGGATGGCAAGCAACACCAGCGTCAATGCCGAAAGCGGCAATCCGATTCGCCACAACAGTTCGGCCAAATTGGCCCGGCTCGGATCGTTGATCAATTCAAGCGTATTCATCGCCTTGGTTGAAACTTGGGTGACACCCTCCTCCTTGGATTCGATGCGAATCTTGTAGCGCTCGAAATCCATGATCTTGAAATCCGGCGATCCAGGCGTTCCGTCGTAACGCCTGCCGTTCAACAGCACCACAAAACGATCACCGGTCGCGGAGGTCTCGCGATACCCCCTTTGACTCACCATCACCATGAGCCTTTCCTTGACGGTTTGCGCGACAAACACGTTTTGCACGTTCGATTCATCGCCGTCGATCGCCTCGACAAAAAACACCCTCTCGGCGCCGCTTGCCTCGCGAAACACGCCCGGTGACACGCGCGCAATATCATCGCGACTTTCCATCTGCTTTCTGTAGGCATCGCTCATTCCCACGGCCCAGGGCGATAGAAACAGGGATAAGAGAGCAATCAACACGACGATGGGCAGCGCGAACGTCGCCACCGGTCGAATCCAGGCTAATAACGACTGCCCGGAGCAAAACCAAACCACCATTTCAGACTCGCGATAACTGCGGGAGAGGGCCATCAGCACGCTAATAAACAGTGTCAGCGACAGCAAAACCGGCAGGTAATTCACCGCCGCGAAACCCATCAACGCGACCACGCTTTCGGACAACACGCGCCCGCTGGCCGCTTGGCCAAGCAATCGGATCAATTGCGTGGTCAGCGTTACCGCGAATAGCGTCGCGAATACCGCGAGGGCAAGGCTGGTAAATTCACGGATCAATGCGCGTTGAAAAATCACCGTGCTAGGTCGCTTCCGCCGTTCGGGATAATTTCATCGGCGACCATCCCCGCGACTTGGCGGAATTGGGCGCTCCACTCACGCAACTTTGACTCGATAGGATCAATGCAGGGATAATCGGTTGGTAACTATATGGGTTGGTAACAACATCGGTTGGTAACAACATCGGTTGGTAACAACACAAGGACGAGCGGCCATGCTCGAACCCCTGTCACTTGCAACGCAAGAACACAACAAGGAGTCGCGGTGGAATTTAGCATAAAAGTATCTCCTCCCGAGAAAGCAAAGACCGCCTGCATAGTGGTTGGCATTTTCGAATCCGCCGAATTCGATCCGGTGGCGAGCAGCATTGATCACGCCTCGGGTGGATTATTGAAACGCCTCGTTGACGCCGGCGACCTGCCTGGCAAGGCTGGGGCCCACCGGTTTTTATATAGTGTTCCAGGTGTTGCAGCCGAACGTGTACTTGTCATCGGCCTGGGGAAAAAAGAAGCTTTCAACGCCAAGGCTTATGGCGATGCCGTTCGCGCTTCGGTCTCCGCAATCAACAACACCAAGATAACGCAAGCATGGTTTACCCTGGCCGAGATTGACGTAGGAGCACATGAGCCATCCTGGCAGGCGCGCCACCTTGTCATGGCTATCGCAGACGCGAACTATCGATTCGAGCAAATGAAAAGTGTGCAAAGCAAGAAAAATGCACTTGCTTCGATAACGCTGGGATTGCGCTCGGCGGCGAAAAAGCCCGCGTATGAGCGCGGACTGGCCGAGGGCCAAGCCATCGCTGCTGGCATGCGACTGGCCAAAGACCTAGGCAACCTTCCCGGCAACGCTTGTACGCCAACGTACCTCGCGCAAGCCTCGCGCGACATGGCGAAACAACATGGGCTTGAAGTCGAAGTTCTCGAACAAAAGGATATGGAGCGCCTGAAAATGGGCGCGTTGCTGTCGGTGGCGAAAGGCTCAAGGCAGCCACCTAAATTCATCGTCCTGCGGCACCGTGGCGCGGCAAAAAAGGAAAAACCAATCGTATTGGTCGGCAAAGGGATTACCTTCGACACCGGCGGCATTTCCATCAAGGCAGCAGGTGAAATGGACGAAATGAAGTTCGACATGTGTGGTGGGGCCGCGGTCATAGGCACACTGCTCGCGGTGGCAAAAATGAAGTTGCCACTGAACGTCATCGGCATCGTTCCCACCACCGAAAACATGCCGGGCGGGGCGGCCAGCAAACCTGGCGATATCGTCACCACCATGTCTGGTCAAACGGTGGAAATCCTAAACACCGACGCCGAAGGCCGGCTGATACTTTGCGATGCATTGACCTATGCAGAACGCTTTGACCCTGCGGCGGTGATTGATATCGCCACCCTGACCGGCGCCTGCATTATTGCCTTGGGCCATGTGTGTTCAGGTCTCTTTGCCAATTCTGAAGATTTGGCCCGTGAGCTACTCGACGCCGGTGAGCGTAGTTGGGATCGCTCCTGGCGCCTACCGGTTTGGGACGATTACCAGGAGCAGCTAAAAAGCAATTTCGCCGATTTCGCCAATATCGGCGGTCGCGCCGCGGGCAGCGTCACGGCCGCGTGTTTTCTTTCGCGCTTCACCAAAAAATTCAATTGGGCCCACTTGGATATTGCCGGCGTGGCGTGGAAATCGGGCAAGGAAAAGGGCTCGACCGGAAGACCCATTCCGCAGCTGACCGATTTTCTCCTGGCAAAAGCGCAACGGCATGCGCGCCGTTAATCACCATTCGACGGCACGTTTCCGCAGAAAAACAACGGCAAGCCGCGCGGCATGACTCGAATCGATTTCTACAGTACCGATCAGTCACGATTGCAAACCGCCTGCAGGATTGTCGCCAAGGCATTGACGCAAGATGTCACGGTGACTTTATTTGCCCCAGACAATTCTGTTGCACGAGCGATCGACAAGCTTCTTTGGGCCCATCCGGCTACCAGTTTTGTGCCGCATTGTTTTTCTACTGATCGTCTGGCGGCAAACACGCCGGTGCTGATCACTTCCGAGCTGGCTAACAGCGGCCCTGACGAACTTTTATTGAATTTGGCGGATACTTTTCCCACCGCGTTTGGTCGCTATCGCCGACTAATAGAGATTGTCAGTTCGGTTGACGGCGATCCAGAGTCGGCGCGTTCGCGATGGCGCCAATATAAAGAGCGTGGCTACGAGGTCAACCACGTCAACCTTGCCAAGGGCCAGACAAAGTGAACGAACCGAACGATATCCCGGGTGAGTCACGCGATTTGTTGGATAAAACCGACGCATTGCTTGGCCGATATCGCGGTGGCGCAAAAAATTCGAGCGACTCAGAGTTCCCCGTATTGACCGAGGTACTGGGCGCGAACCAAGCAATCCCGACCTTGCACGAGCCTACGGTAACGAATGAACCGCCAGTCCTCTGCACCGAGTTGCCCAAGTTCGTCGATGAAGACCGCCTACTGCGCGAAGTGATGCTGGCACTCGAGCCCAAAATCACCGAGATTCTGGGCGCCCCCCTCAAGGTCCGCATCGAAGAACATGTTCGCGACACCTTGGAATCGGTAGCGGAGAAAGTACGCGTGGAGGTCGAAGCCTTGGTGCGAATCGCGGTGTCGCGTGCCATCGAACAGGTTCTATCGGATAAAAATAAACCCTGAATATCGCCGACAATGCTCGGCCAGTAACCATTCAATCGCGGCCCACTCTGCCGCAACTTATCTAGATCATGGAAAAAAGTTTCAACCCGAGCGCTATTGAATCTCATTGGTATCCCGAGTGGGAAAAACGCGGCTATTTCGAAGCCGCGAGCCAGGGAGAACAACCCGGTTACTGCATTCAATTGCCGCCGCCCAACGTCACCGGCACCTTGCACATGGGGCACGCTTTTCAGCAAACCCTCATGGATGCATTGATTCGTTATCACCGCATGCTTGGCGAGGACACCAATTGGGTGGTGGGCACCGACCATGCCGGCATTGCCACGCAAATCGTGGTGGAGAGAAATCTCGAAGCCGAAGGGAAAAATCGCCGCGAGCTCGGTCGCGAGGCATTTATCGAGCGCGTCTGGGAATGGAAAAAGCAATCCGGCGCCACCATCACCACGCAAATGCGCCGCCTGGGCGCCTCGTGCAACTGGACGTATGCCGATGCCGACCAGCAGGCCGCCGGCTACTTCACCATGGACCACCGCATGTCGGATGCGGTCATCGAAGTATTCGTGCGTCTCTACGAGGAAGGCCTCATATACCGCGGTACACGCCTGGTGAATTGGGATCCCAAGCTTGGCTCGGCGGTTTCCGACCTGGAAGTCGATAGCGAGGAGGAAGAGGGCAAGATTTGGGAAATTCGCTATCCCATGGAAGACGGCAACGGGTCGCTGGTAGTGGCGACCACTCGCCCGGAGACCTTGCTTGGCGACGTAGCCGTCGCGGTCAATCCCACCGATCCACGTTATAGCGAATTCGTCGGACGTAAAGCCATTCTTCCGCTGTCAGGCCGAGTTATCCCTGTGATAGCCGATGACTACGTCGATGTGGCATTCGGCACCGGTTGCGTAAAAATTACCCCGGCTCACGATTTCGAGGATTTCAAAGTCGGCCAGCGCCACAAGCTTGCGAGCATCAACATCCTCAATCTTGATGCGACCTTGAACGTCAATACGCCCGAGGCCTATCGCGGGCTGGATCGGTTCGTGGCGCGCAAAAAGATCCTAGCCGATCTGCAGGCGCAAGAGCTTCTGGTCGCGGAGAAACCCTACAAATTACGCGTACCGCGTTCCGGGCGTACCGGCGAAATCGTCGAGCCCATGTTGACCGATCAATGGTTCATGAGCATGACTCCTCTGGCGCAACCGGCGTTACAGGCGGTCGCCGAAGGCAAGGTGGAGTTTTATCCGGATCACTGGAGCACCGTCTATAACCAGTGGTTAGAGAACATCCAGGACTGGTGCATCTCGCGGCAACTATGGTGGGGTCATCAAATTCCTGCTTGGTATGGTGAAGCGGGGGAAATTTTCGTCGCGCGCACCGAGGATGAAGCGCAAAAACTCGCCACGGCGCGCGGCTACAAAGGCAAGCTTTCCCGCGATAACGATGTGCTCGATACCTGGTTCTCCTCAGCTTTGGTGCCATTTACTTCATTGGGATGGCCCAAAAACAACGCGGACCTTGAACGTTATCTACCGTCCTCGGTCCTGGTCACCGGTTTTGACATCATATTTTTCTGGGTCGCCCGGATGATCATGATGAGCTTGCATTTCACTGGCAAGGTGCCCTTCCGGCATGTCTACATTAACGCCCTGATTCGCGACGCCGAAGGGCAGAAAATGTCCAAATCGCGCGGCAACACTATCGATCCGTTGGATTTGATTGATGGCATCGGCTTGGACGATTTAGTCGCCAAATCAACCGTGGGGTTAATGCGCGCCGATCACCGCGGCAAGGTAGAAAAGTATTTAAAGAAAAATTACCCCAAGGGCATTCCCGCATTTGGCGCCGATGCGCTGCGCTTCACGTTTACCGCGCAAGCGACCTTTGCCCGGACGCTTAATTTCGACCTAAACCGCTGCGAGGGTTACCGCAACGTCTGCAATAAGCTGTGGAATGCCACGCGCTTCGTGCTGATGAACACCGAGGGGCAGGATTGCGGGGCGGATGAAACGCTGCCGGTGACATTGTCGAACGCCGACAAATGGATTATCAGTTTATTGCAACGTACCGAGGCCGAGGCTGCGCGCGGTTTCGCTGAGTATCGCTTCGATAATGTATCCAATGCCATCTACCAGTTTGTCTGGGATGAATATTGCGATTGGTATGTGGAATTCGCCAAGGTCCAATTGCAGGACAGCAGTGCGCCGATCGCGAATGCACAGGGTGATCACAGCGCCAAGATCGCGGCACAGCGCGGCACGCGGCGAACCCTGGTGCGCGTGTTGGAGACGATATTGCGTCTCGCGCACCCGTTGATTCCTTTTATCACCGAGGAGTTGTGGCAGATGCTCGCTCCCCTGGCCGGCAAGAGCGGCGCGAGCATCATGCTGGCGAAGTACCCAACAGCGGATGCTTCGCGCATCGACCCAGTGGCCGAAGAAGAAATTCGAGCGCTGAAAGAAATGATTTCCGCCTGCCGCAATCTGCGCGGTGAGATGGGCGTCTCACCTGCCACGCAAGTGCCGCTCATCGCCATTGGCGACCAAGTGCAGTTGCGCGCTTTTTTTCCCTACCTCAAGGCCTTGGCGAGACTCTCGGATATGACCATTGCCGCGGCGCTACCGGCCGAGGAGGCGCCAGTCGCCCTATGCGGCAACACCCGCTTGATGCTAAAGATTGAGATCGACCCTGCGGCGGAAACAGAGCGGCTCAATAAAGAAATTGCCCGCTACGAGGGTGAGATTACGCGCGCCAATGCCAAACTCTCCAGCGCATCGTTCGTTGATCGGGCCCCGCCGGCGGTGGTCGCCCAAGAACGCGAACGGTTGGGAAAATTCACCGACTTGGCGGAAAAACTCAAGGCACAGCGGGATAAACTGGGTTCACGCGGCCCTGGCTAACAAGCGGATCGAGAATGTTCCCTCGCGGTCTAGGAATACGCCGTGATTCGGCTGACCATCGCGCGATGCCAACGGCGATTATTTTTTTCTCATCAAAAACGTATAAACGTTTTCCGCCTCGCTGTGCTCCACCAATTCGTTGCCGGTTTGCTTGGCGAAGGCTTGAAAATCCTTCACCGAGCCCGGGTCAGTAGAGAGAATTCTTAGAACCTGCCCGCTAGTCATATCGGTCAGGGCTTTTTTGGTCCTAAGAATGGGTAGGGGACAATTGAGTCCCTTTGCGTCGAGGTCTTTGTCAAATGGGGTCATGTCTTGGCGATCTGGTTACGGTTCCATGAATATATCAAGGAACCGTTTAGAGGAGTAGCGCCGCGCTCATCCAATTCCGCGTAGCTGTTCCGCTGCGAATTGGCCATAGGGAAAATTGCAATCAGAAAATTGGCCCCGAAAGCTCAATTGGCCCCTAGCGCTTCTTCGTCCGCTGCGCCAATTCCGCTTGAAATTCTCGCAAACGCGCTTCAATCACTGACAAAAGGAAGAAGTCGCCACCACCACGCTTTTGCGCGAATTGCAATTGTTCGATCGCCCCCGGCAGCGAGCCCATCAGATAGTACTGTTCCGCCAATGCTTGATGCATGCGCAGTAGTTGCCCCGTCGCGGCAAACGATTTGGCACGCAAGGCAAAAACATTCGCATCCTTACGCGTGCCCTTCAACAGTTCTTCGGATTCTTGCAATGCCGCGACATGCTGCCCTCCATCCTGAAGCAGTTGCGCCAGCGCCTGCCGCAGCGGCCAATAACCAGGTATTTTGGACAATGCATTGCGCAAAATCGATAGCGCCTGCGCCGTTTTGTTTTGCGCAATCAATAACCGCGACTCGAGCAGATCGACCATGGGATGCGTAAGCTTCAGCGAACGCAGGATTTTCAATTCCCCTTCCGCCAGTGAATAATTCTTATCGCGAATCAAGGCCGAGACCAGGAAAAACCGAGCGCCGGCCTCCGAGGCATAACGTTTTTGCCGAATCTGTTCCGTTGCCGCCTGAACTGCGTCACGAGAATCACCTTGCAAGGCACGCAGTTTTCCGCGGATGAGATGAAAATCAATGCTGTCGCCGACTTGTTTATAGGGCAGAAACTGCGCTCGATTTTGAATATCCGACATGCGCTCGCCCGACATGGGATGGGTGCGCAGGTACGCAGGCGCGCTGCCGTCGACGAATCGACCCGCCTTTTGCATGCGCTCGAAAAATACCGCCATGGCATGGCCATCGAATCCGGCATCGGTCAACACCTGAAAACCCACTCTGTCGGCCTCGCGTTCGAAGTCCCGCGAATAATTGAGTTGCGCCTGAATCGCCGCCGCATTGGCGCTGGCCAGGGCAAGCGGTGCAAGTTCGCCACCATTTCGCGCGGCGATCAGTGCTATCACTGTGGCCGCGATACTCACCACGGAAATGTCGTTTTGTTTGCCAATACCTCGTGCGATATGCCGCTGGGTGACGTGCGACACCTCGTGCGCCAAAACCGCCGCCACTTCGGATTCGGATTGCGCCGCAAGTAACAGTCCAGTGTGCATGCCGACGAATCCACCAGGCATGGCAAATGCATTGATGGTGCGATCCTGGATGGCAAAAAATTCGAATTCGGTATTTCGATCCGAACTCGCCGCCACCAACTTGCGACCCAGCTCGTTGATGTAATGCGACACTTCCGCGTCGTCGAGAAAACTGGGTTCGCGATAGCGAATATCGCGATACGCCTCTTCACCGATGCGTTTTTCCAACTGCGCCGGGAACGCCGCCCCCGCCACATCCCCCAACTCGGGCAGACCCTGCCCCAGCGCCCTGGGAATCAGCGCCATAACAAGCAGTACTGGCCAATATTTTACGTTCATAGTCTTATGATAGCGGTTGACCCTTAAATGTTCCCACTCATTTATCCTTTTCGGAGCGAAATTTGGATAGTAAATCGAGCAACAAATCGCGGAAAACAAACAAACAATCCGCGGGCAAAAAGTCGCGCGTCAATCCTCGCGGTCCCCTGACGCATTTCGATAGCGGCGGCGCGGCCCACATGGTCAACGTGGGCGCCAAGGACGAAACGCATCGTGTCGCGGTAGCGTCAGGCGAAATCCACATGTTGCCCGCGACTTTACGCTTAGTGAAAAGCGGGACTGCGAAAAAGGGGGATGTGCTTGGCATTGCACGCATTGCCGCTATTCAAGGCGCCAAGAATGCGAGCAGCCTCATTCCACTGGCTCACCCGATTGCCCTCACGCGAGTGGCCGCGGAATTCGACATTCGGCAATCGCGTATTTCGCTATGTGTCACCGCCGAAACCGTGGGGAGGACCGGCGTGGAAATGGAGGCGCTGGCAGGTGTCTCGGCAGGTTTGCTGACGGTTTACGATATGTGCAAGGCGGTGGATCGCGCGATGACCATATCTAATATTCAACTATTGGAAAAACGCGGCGGCAAATCTGGGCATTTCAAGCGGATGCGAAAAGCGGGCGCGAAAACCGATCAGTTGACGCGATAACGCTGGATAAACTCGGCGTCGAATTCCAAGCCCCAACCCGGCGCCGAGGGCAAAACGTAGTCACCATTTTCAATCGCACCGCGCCCTTGCACCATCTGATGAAAAATCGGGTCGCGTTCGGGATGATGCGTCTCCATATAGGTGCCGTTTTGCACCGCAGCCAGCAGATGCGCCCCCAGCACCGGCTCGCCGTGATGCCCCATCTGCACGCCAAAACACTGCGCCATACGCGCCACCCGCAGCCACACGCTGGGGCCACCGCCCCAGCTGGCATCCAGATTACACACGTCGATGGCTTTATCGGTCATCAGATCGCGGCAATCCTCGGCGGTGATTTCAGATTGGCCGGCCACGATGGGCATCCCGGTCATGGCGCGCAGCAGCGCCATATCGACCCGGTCGTTTTCCCAGCCGCACGGCTCCTCGAACCAACGCAAGTTTAAATTTTGACACATTTTTATATAAGAATAAGCGTCAGCGCGACTCCAGCCACGATTTGCATCCACACATAGAATAAACTCGGCACCGCCGGCTTCACGGGCGGCGACAGTTCGCGCGAAATCCTCCGCAGGCGACTTGCCGCCCACCTTGAATTTGCAACCCGCGAGGCCAAGCTCGCGAAACTCCTCCATTTCGCGGCCGTAATCGGCGGTCTTGTAATCGTCGTGATACTGGCCACCAATGGCTATGATCGGCAGTCGATCACGCGCACCGCCCCACAATTTATACAAAGGCAAATTCGCTACCTTACCCAGGATGTCCCACAAGGCGCTATCGACGCACGCTACTGCGCGCACCGCGGTGCGGATATCGCGCCCGCCACGCCAGGTGGCGCGCCGCCATATCGCATCCCAATGCGCTTCGATGCGCGTGGGGTCCTGCCCGATCAACAAAGGCGCGATTTCTTCTTCGATGATGCGCACCATCTGCGGTTGAATGCTGGCCTCGCCCTCACCATTCACGCAATAGCCGATCAACCCGTCATCGGTGTAGATGCGCGTCACCACGGCATTTTTCTGCGGCACGCTATAAATGCTGCCGCGAAAATCGCGCGGCAATTTAATCGACAAGGCGATGGCTTCGATTTTTTCAATTTTCACGATTGATTGGTTTTCTTTTGCAACTCGGGTTATTCGGGTTGAATGCCGGCGCGTTTGACAATCTCGGCGAACAGCACATTGTCCTCCGCGAGTTTTTTCGTCAAGGCGGGGCCGACCACATATTCATTGTCGTTGCCGGCAGCCATCAAACGCGCCACCACCTCCGAATCGGCCATTTCCTTCACCGTGTTGGCGACCAATTTGCTGTAAATATCCGAGGGCGTCGCAGTTGGTGCGAACACCCCCACCCAACCGGGCTGCTCAACGTTGTTGACGCCAGCTTCGCTTGCCGTCGGTACATCGGGCAAGGCTCGGGCGCGCTTGCCGCGCAGCACCGCCAACGCGCGCAGCCGGCCATCGAGCACAGCGGCACGCACATTCGATAACGCATCGAACATCACCTGCACATGCCCCGCCATCAAATCGGCCGAAGCCGGCGCGCCGCCTTTGTAGGGTATGTGCAGAAGATCCAAGCCGGTGCGTGTTTTGAACAATTCCGCGGCGAGGTGTTGCGTGGTGCCCACACCGGATGAGGCATAGGCCACTTTGCCTGGGTTGGCCCTGGCAAAGGCAAGGAACTCGGTGAGATTGGTCGCGGGAATCTTCGGATTCACCACCACCACCAGACCCGCGGACATCACCGACCAGACGCCGACAAAATCCTTTACCGGGTCGTAGGGCAATACCTTGTACAGGGACGGCGCTACCGCGATGGTGGAGGGCGTTGTCACCAGCAAGGTGTAGCCATCCGGTGCTGATTTCGCCACGAAATTCGCGCCTATGGTGCCGCCCGCCCCGGCTCGGCTTTCCAACAGCACCGGCTTGCCGAAGGCCTTGGATAAACGATCCGCCACCTGACGGCCGATAAACTCCACCGGTGATCCCGGCGGGAAGGGGTTGACGATGCGAATCGGCTTGTCTGGATAACTCGCGGCCTGCCCAAGCGCCAGCGATGACGCGCCAAGCATTACCGCCATTGCAATGTGGCGAGAGAAAAAGTTGCGGATTATTTTCATGACGCCACGCTCGTGTAACTCGCGCTTTTGTAGCGGCTCTCAGGTCTTGGCAACCCCAGGTTCTCGCGCAAGGTATTGCCCTCGTATTCGGTGCGAAATAAACCACGCTCCTGCAGCACTGGGATCACCAGTTCGACGAAATCATCCAAAAATCCCGGCTGCACCGGTGGCTGAATATTGAAGCCATCCGCGCCGCCTTGGGTGAACCAGGTTTCCATGTAATCAGCGATTTTCTCCGGGGTACCGATAATCGCCGCCTTGCCTCGGCCATGCGTGGCGCGAAACGCCAACTGCCGAATACTCAAGTTTTCCCTGCGCGCCAGATTCACCCAGTTTTGCGAGGTACTTTGTCCCGCATTGGCGGGAAATTGCAAATCCGGAAGCGGCCCATCCAACGGATACGGCGATAGGTCCACGCCGGCCAATAACATCGACAACACTTCGCGCGCCACGATGGGGTGGACTAACGATTGCAAATAATCCTGTTTGTCCTCCGCCTCTTTCTGCGTGCGGCCCACCACCGGCGACAGGCCTGGCATGACCAGAATCTTGTTGGGATCGCGGCCAAACCCCTTGGCGCGCGATTTCAGATCGGCGTAATACTCCTGCGCCGACTCCAGATTCAAATGCCCGGTGAAAATTGCCTCGGCATATTCGGCGGCGAAACTGCGCCCGTCATTGGAAGAACCGGCCTGCACCAGCACCGGCTGACCCTGCGGTGAGCGCGGCACGTTGAGTGGCCCCTTCACCGAAAACCATTTGCCCTTGTGATTCAAGGTATGCAGTTTTTTTGGCTCGAAATACAGACCCGATTCGCGATCCAATACAAACGCATCATCATCCCAACTATCCCAAAGGCCGGTGACCACGCGGGTGAATTCGCGTGCCCTGTCGTAGCGCTCGGCATGCCCGAAATTTTCCGTTCGCCCAAAATTCATCGCCGGCGCATTCTCGCCGGTGGTCACAATGTTCCATCCGGCACGCCCGCCGCTGATGTGATCGATCGAGCCAAACATACGCGCCACGTTATACGGCTCGCTGTAACTGGTGGAGGCGGTGGCAACAAAGCCGATCTTTTCCGTCAGCGCGGCCATCGCGGATATCAGCGTCAACGGCTCGAAACCCGCGACATATTGGGCCGAGCGCGAAACCGCCTCCTCTGCGGCAACCCGAACCGCCACGGTATCGGCGAGAAATATCATGTCGCACTTGGCGCGCTCGGCGGTGCGCGCCATCTCCACATAATGTTTGAAATTGGTGGCGGCATCGGCCTGCGACTGGGGATGCCGCCACGCCGCCACATGGTGGCCGGTGCAATTCAAAAACACACCCAGTCGCATTTTCCGTTTGGGATCGGCCATAAACACTCGCTAGTGGGATAAATTCAGGGTACGAATTTTACGGCGCGAATTTTACGTTGTATTGCTTGCGCCAAGGTTTGTTGACCGCGATGTTGCCGCAAATGGCCAGTGATAAATTGATTTATCCAGCCAAACCGGGTAGCTTCGCGGTCTCGCCCAGGGAAGGGTGAATTTCGCATTAAAGCAACTAGCATTCATGACAAATGTAGCAACGCAAAACATCCGCGATCCGCAAGTCAACGAAGTCCGCGCTGCCGACGGCGCCGCCACTGCGGAACTCTCTGGCGCATGGGATATTCGCGCGCTGGAATCTCGCGCCAAGGCCCTGCAAACGCGCCTTCGCCAGATCACGCGCTCCGGAATCCGCTGGGATCTCACCGGTATTCAACGCCTGGATCATATTGGCGCTTTATTAATCTGGCAGGCTTGGGGGAAACGCCGCCCCACGCAATTGAAGCTAGCCCCCGAGCTGGAGATTTTTTTCAATAATTTGGATGCGCCTCGCAGCGCTGAGGTTGCACCCCGCAAACGCGACCCGTTGGCGATGGTGCGCGGTCTTGGTTCGACTATGTTGCTCGCGGCCGAACATATCGCCGGCATCGCGCAATTATTGGGGCAGGTGCTAATCGATTCGGCTCAACTGATTCGCAATCCCTCGCGCGGCCCATGGCGGGAGATTTCCGCCAGCGTGTATCGCATCGGCGGACAAGCCTTGGGCATCACCGCGCTGGTGGGGTTCTTAATCGGCATCGTGCTGTCCTATCTTTCTTCCGAGCAATTAAAAGCGGTCGGCGCTAACACCTTGATCGTGAATATTCTGGGCATAGGCATCATCAGGGAACTGGGGCCGGTGATTACCGCGGTATTGGTAGCCGGGCGCTCGGGCTCGGCAATTACCGCGCAATTAGGCGTGATGCGCGTCACCGAGGAACTCGATGCGCTCTCGGTCATGGGCATTCCGCACACGGTAAGGCTGATTCTGCCCAAGATCATCGCCTTGTCGATAGCCCTGCCCCTGTTGATTCTTTGGACCTCGGGCATCGCCTTGTTCGGCGGTTCGATCGCGGCCAGCCACGAGCTGGGTATCAGCATTCATTCGTTTCTGACCAGCCTGCCCTTGGCGGTTCCTGAAATCAATTTGTGGTTGGGGGTCGGCAAGGGCGTCATATTTGGCGCCTTGATCGCGCTCACCGCCTGCCACTTTGGCATGCGCGTGCAACCCAATACCGAAAGCCTAGGCATCGGCACTACTAATTCGGTGGTGACCTCGATCACCGTGGTGATCATCGCCGACGCCTTCCTTGCGGTGCTGTTCGCCGATGTGGGGATTAATCTCCTATGAGCCCGATTATTGAAGTTGAGGGTTTGTGGACCAAATTCGGCGACCACGTGGTTCACAAAGACCTCAATTTGACTGTCAATCCAGGCGAGGTGGTCTCCTTGGTAGGCGGCTCGGGCAGTGGCAAAACCACTTTGATGCGCCAGATGCTGGGCCTTGAACACCCCTTTGCCGGGCGGGTGAAGGTATTCGGCATATCACTACATGACTCAGATGTGGCGACATTGAAAAAAATCCGCAAACGCTGGGGCGTGTTGTTTCAAGAAGGCGCTCTGTATAGCGCCTTATCGGTGTACGACAACATTGCCCTGCCGCTTCGCGAACTGCGCGCCTTCGACGAAGATTTCGTGCACGACATGGTGATGTTGAAGCTGGACATGGTGGATATCGAGCGGCGCCACGCCTACAAAATGCCCTCCGATCTTTCTGGCGGCATGATTAAACGTATTGCCCTGGCGCGCGCCCTGGTGCTGGAACCAGAACTCATATTTCTTGACGAACCCACCGCGGGCCTTGACCCCGACCGCAGCGAAAGTTTCGTCACCTTGATCCAATCGCTGCATTTGAAACTTAACCTCACCGTGGTGATGGTGACGCACGATCTGGATACCTTGGTGTCGCTGTCTGACAAAATCGCGGTGCTGGCCGATCAGAAGGTCATCGTCTATGGATCATTGGCCGAGGCGGTGGCCGTGCATCATCCATTCATATTTAAATTTTTCCTTGGTGAACGCGGCATACGCGCCCTCTCGGCGGCCGGATCATCGATCGATATGAATAGTTTGAAAATACCTGGGGCTTCGCCCGGTTGACAGGTAATGCACAGCGCGGTTGAAACCATTTACGTAGGTCACGGAGACACACATGGAAAACAAAGCACACGCCCTGGCGGCGGGATTTTTCACCATCTTTCTTGGCATCGCACTGGCCCTGATCGGCTTTTGGTTTAGCAAAAGCGAAGTGCAATCGAAAACCTACATCCTCTTGACCACCGGTTCAGTCACCGGTCTTAAAAGCGAAGCGCCAGTGCGCTATCGCGGCGTCGATGTCGGCCGCGTCAGCGCGGTAAGCCTGGAGCCTGGCAACACCGGCCGCGTGCTGATCGAAATTGGTGTGCAGGCCGATACGCCGGTAACTGCCAGCACTTACGCGCAATTGGGTTTTCAGGGCGTCACCGGCATTGCCTACGTGCAACTCAACGACGATGGCAAATCGACGGAAAAGCTTGTCGCACAGGGGGGTAAGACTGCGCAGATCCGCGTGAAAAATTCCTTACTCGATGATAGCGAATCGTTGTTTACCAACATTTCGGAACTTGCCGAGAAGCTAGGCAATCTTTTCGATAAGGACAATCAAGAGAAACTTCGCGGCACACTTGCTGGCATCGAGCAATTGACGCAACGCGCCGGCGCGGTGGCGCAACGCATCGAACCCGCCGTCAACGCGCTGCCCGCGCTGCTCGCCGAAACCAAAAGCCTGGCCAGCGATGCGCGCGCCAGCCTAAAACGCGTCGACCAAATCGCTGAGAGTGCCGATAAATTTATCGCCAGTGGCAACCAATTGGTTTTGAAGCTCGATCAACGCCTTGCGATGCTCGATCAAGTGGCCATCGTCGCCAAGGATGCCGGCACCATGGTGCGCACCTTGAACGAGGAGTCGGTGCCGCGCGCCAACGCCTTGATCGATGACATTTCCCGCGAGACCCGCGCCGCGAATCGTTCCGTGGAGCGCGTGGTCAATAGCGTGATGGATCAACCGCAGGCCTTTGTGTTTGGCGCAGCGCCGCCGCGCCCAGGGCCTGGCGAACCTGGATTTAATGGAGGTAAGTAAATGACGCGTTTCAAGAATTCCGCCGTTTCAGTAGCTTGCGCGCTACTTTTGGGTGCCTGCGGTATCGCGCCGGTACCCAAGGACATTGCCAGCTACGACTTTGGCCCTGCAGCCCCCGCGAAAGCCGAGCCGCGACTTGCCATCAATTTAGTCGTCACCGATGTCGTTGCCCCGGCGTGGATGGACAATACCAACCTGCATTACCGCCTGGCCTATGTTGATCCGGCGCGTCCGCTTCCCTATGCCAACAGCCGCTGGGTGATGGCGCCGGCGGCGCTACTCTCGCAACGACTGCGCGCCGGCCTGCGAGAGGCGAGCAAAGCAGCGGTACTCTCCCCCGCGGATGGCGTGCGCGCCGAGCATGTACTGCGGCTCGAGCTGGAAGAATTCAGCCAAGTATTCGATTCCGCCGACAAAAGCCGCGGCGTATTGCGCTTGCAGGCACGGTTGGTACGCGGCAATGAACTCGCGGCGCAACAAAGTTTCAATATTGAAATGCCCGCACCCAGCGCCAACGCGGAGGGCGGCGTGCGTGCTTTGGCGGCGGCGAGTGATGAGGCGGGGCGGAGGCTGGCCGATTGGCTGGCGGCGAATCTGCGACGTTAAGCCTGACTAGCGGCGAGTCTGCGAGGTTAAGTTTCGCCTCTAATAATGCGGCGGCGGTTCGTTACCCGATGTGCCCGAGTCAATGCCCGAATTCAACGCATCCACTTGATCGCGCAAGGCACGTAGTTCCCGTTCTAGCCGGTCGATATGTTGCTGCTGGCGATACACGGTGCTATTGACGCCCTCCAGCAAATCCTCGGTAAGCGTGAGTTTTGCTTCCAGCTCATCGAGACGAGCGCCCAGGTCCAAAGATTGATCGCTCACCGGCATCTCAAGCACTCGTTACCTTAATCACCACGCCACGACACTGCACGCTCTGCCCCGCACGGATCTTGGCGGTCTTACGCGACTCGGGCACGCCATCGACCTTCACTTCGCCCGCCGCCACCATGTGCTTGCCCTCGCCACCACTTGAAGCCAGGCCCGCGAGCTTCAACAATTGGCAAAGCTCGACATGCGGGCGGTCCAATACAAAATCGATGGTGGTCATGCGCCGCTACTGCCTGGGCACGTTGTATTTCTTCACCAACTGCCCGGCGCGTTCGCGTTCCTGTTTTAGAAACACGGTGAAATCGGCGACGCTCTGTGGATCGGGCTCAAGGAAGCGGTTGACGATGGCCTCGACCACCTTGGGTTCGGCCAGTGCCTTGACGACTTCGGTGTTCATGCGCGCGATGATAGCGTCCGACACGCCGGACTGCATCGCCAGGCCATAAAACACCCGGCCGATTCCGGAGAGCTTGATCTCATCGAAGGTGGGGATAGCGGGGAATTGCGCGAGGCGCCGCGACGAGGCCACTGCATGCAGGCGAATTTTTCCCGCGTTGATGCCGCCGATCCAACTGCCCATCGAGCCCCAGGAAAGATCAATCTCGCCCGACATCAGCCCTGCCGCGGTGAGATTGGCGCCGCCTTTATAGGGGATGCCAACCAAGGTGGTTTTCCATTGCTCGCCCAGCACCTGGCGAAAGAAATCCGTGGCCGAGCCTTCGCCAAGTGTGCCGAAGTTAAGCCCTCCGGCCTTGGATACCGCGAGCGTCTGAAGTTCCGCCAGGCTCTTGACTGGTACCACGGCCGAACTCACCAGTCCATCGATCATTAGCACCACATTGGATACCGGTTTGAAATCGCGCTCCGGGTCGTAGGGTACTTTCGAGAATAGGTGCGGCGTGAAGGAATAGCCGTTGGTCGACATGGCGCACGCGGTGTAGCCATCATGCGGCGCCTTGACACAGGCCTCCAGCGCGACCATGCCGCTTGCCCCTGGCCGATTCTCGATCACCACCGGCTGACCAAGTTGCGCACCCAACGCCGGCGCCAAGGCACGGAACGCGGTATCGAACACACTGCCCGGACCAGTCTCCATGATGATGCGCAGCGGCTTGGACGGCCAGACTTGCGCATTCGCTTGCGAAACGCTCAAGAGGGCAATGGCAAATACAGTCACTGCTTGCTTCAACATGAAAATCTCCTCGACGCAATTGAACGCCATGACATGCTACGGACTACAAAAGTAACGAACCTGATCGCATCCCATAGCGAATCGAGAATAAATTACTTACGCTGCATCTTCGACGACGAATTTACCACCGCATGAATATTGCGCGCGTAATCCACCGCACCCGCGACGTGCATGTCACCGGCGGTGCGCAGATACTCCTTCACACCAGTCTGTGCCGGTTGCGGTGTGGCGGTCAAACGCGCGACGATGTCTGCTTCGGCTTTATCCAGTTGATCCGGCGCCACCACCTTGCTCACCATGCCGTATTTGAGCGCGTCATCGGCCGACACCACATCGGTCGAATATACGAGGTACGCGAGGTGCTTACGCGGGATACGGTCGATCATGGCCGACATCACCATGGTGGGCTGAATGTTATGCCCCATCTCCGGGATCTGGAATTTGGCGTCGCTGGCGGCAATGGTGATGTCGCAGAGCGCGGCGATCGATGCACCGAACCCCAGTGCCCGCCCTTGCACGATGCCCACCACCGGCAACGGGCAGCGGCGAATCGAGCCATAACAATTGAACACCACCTCGCTTTGATCGCGCCGCTCCAGGGCCTCATTGGGCGCCTGCGGGGCGCCACCCATGGAGGCTCGGCCGATACAGAAATCTTTTCCCGCGGCTTTCAGCACCACGAACTGCGCGGTTTTGTGCGCGTTCTCCAGTAGCTCGGTGAGTTCAAGCGCCATGGCGTCGCTCATGCCGTTGCCAGCGTCGGGCCGGTTGATGGTGATACGCAATACGGGGCCGTCCAGTTTCGATAGCAGTTCGTTGCTCATAGCGCTTTCCTTTGGTGGTTGAAATGCAAAAAAATAGTGTCGAATCTTCTCACGAAGCGCCGGGTTGCCATGCTTGCACCAGCACATCCCGTGGTTCGCTTTTTGCGCCATCGCGGCGGTGCGACAGCTGCACAATCGACTCCACAACGCGATTGGCCTCATTGACCGGTGCATCGAGCGCAATGCCCGCCGCGACGTAGCGATCCGGGCGCAGCACCACGGCCCGGACACCGGAACCAATTAAGCTCTGCTCGATTATCCCTGTTACGTCGCGCACGCGTGTGATGCGCCGCGTTTCCTCAGACGAGTACTCGGGCGATTTATCGACGAAGCGTTCTTCACGCCCGAGCACGCGAATGTGCCGCACCGACGCTAATGTTGTCATCGGTGTTTGCGTTGGAGTTTGCATTGACGCTTGTAACGAGGTTGGCGCGGCAGGTTGCACCAAAGACTGCGCAGCGCCATTTCCTCGATCGAGTTCTACGATGGAAAATCCAGGCCCCAACAAATCGTCCAGAGGCACCTGTCGAACCTCCTCCGTCTCAACCATGGGTTGCACGAACATGCGACCACACAGCGCCGCTCCCACGTCATGCACCACCAACCCTTCATCGAAACGCGGCTTGGGCTTGTATTTCATTTGCATCACATAGTCGCGCGCCGGGGGATACAGCGACAAGGCGCGAAATCCCCATTGGGTAAAGAACGCATTCAGCGGCGAGAGCGGCATCATCACATGCCCCATTTTCACCGCCATTTGAATCAAGGACCAAGCATGCGCCTTGCGCTCGGATTCATAAGTATCGAGCGCCCCCTCGCCAAGCTCGCCGCGCAATACCAGCGCCAATTTCCAGGCAAGATTGTGCGCATCACGCACGCCGCTATTCATGCCCTGCCCGGCAAACGGTGGGGTGAGATGCGCGGCATCCCCAGCAAGAAAAATATTGCCCGCGCGCCAGCGTTCGGCAATGCGCGCGTGAAAACGGTAGACCACACGGCGGACGATCTCAAGGCCCGCATCTTCGGCACTGTGTCGCCCGAGCAATTCGCGCACCCGCGCCTCCTCCACCAACTCTTCCGCTGATTCACCCGGCAGCATCATGAATTCATAGCGTCGCGTGCCATGCGGTCCCGGCAACGCTAGTGCCGGTCTGGCGGGATCGCAATACACGCGGGTATGACGAAAGCGATCAGTGGAACCTAAAAGGTCTACGATCAGCCAACGCTGATCGTAGGTGCTGCCGCTCATGGCGATTTTCAGACCCTCGCGTATGCCACTACGCGCGCCGTCGCAGGCGGCGACATAACGCGTGTTGATGGTTTCGATTCCACCATCCTCGGTCTGTAACTCGACGCTCGTCGATTCACCGTGGTCGCGAATGCGATGTACGCGGGTACAAAAACGCGTCGTCACGCAGGAAAAGCGTTTCACCGCCTCGCGCAATTGCGCTTCAAGTATCGGCTGACGAAAGGCAGAGCGGCGCGGATGGCCGAACTCCATGATGTTTGGCACCACTTTGGCGAAGCAATCCCCGCCCGCCGAATAATAATAAGAGCCGTAACCGGGAACGATGTGCGAACGCACCTCGTCGATAATCCCCAGGTATTGCATGGTGCGTAGCGACTCATCGTCGATCGATACCGCGCGCGGCTCGCTCACCGTGCTGGCATTGGCCTCAACCAGCAGGGTTTCGATGCCGAACTGGCCCAACACATTGGCAATTACCAATCCTGTAGGCCCTGCCCCCGCGATCAAAACCTGGACATCAGACATTACGTAGGCGATCTTCTACGCGCTCAATTGGGCGGAACGAATTCCGCCACCGCCAGGGCACGCGGATTGCCGCGCCGCGCCGCGTCAATAGCGTGCCAAATACGATCGGGTGTCGCGGGCATTTCGAAATGCGAAACACCCTCCTGCCGTAGCGCATCCAGAATCGCGTTCATCAGCGTGGGAAGCGAACCGGTCACGCCCGATTCGCCCACGCCTTTGGAGCCCAACGGATTGGTTTTGGTGGGCACCGGATGCTCGAGCAACTGCAAGCCGCCAACTAACCCGGCTCGCGGCATGGCGTAATCCATGTAGCTGCCCGAGAGCAACTGCCCGGTTTCACTGTCGTAGTAGGCATGTTCGCCCATGACTTGGCCGGTGCCCTGCGTCAGCCCACCCATCACCTGTCCTTCGACAATCTGGTGATTCACCACCGTGCCCGAATCATCGCAGGCTACGTAGGAAACGATGTCGGTTTCGCCGGTTTCCGGATCGATTTCCACCTCAGCGATATGGCAGCCATAGGGATAGGTCGATTTGGTTTTGGCCTCGTAATACGTGTCCAACGGATGCGGGCCGGCGTTGGGCGCGAATTTTTTCACCACATTGGCAAAACCCACCTGTTTATCGGTTCCGGTGACGCGGTATTGTCCATCAGCAAAATCGATATCCGCAGCGGCGCATTCCAATTCCTGCGCGGCCAGCGTTTTGCCTTTTTCGACAACCTGTAACGCCACCAGGCGCAAGCCGTTGCCAATCCCGGCGAGGGTACGCGAGCCGCCGCTGCCGCCGCCGGCCAACTTCATACCGCGCTCGGCGGTATGTAAGCTAATTGTTTCCATCGGCACGCCGAACACCGCCGAGACCAATTGCGCGAATACGGTTTCGTGTCCCTGGCCTTGGTTCTGGCTGGTGGCGAACATCGCCACGTTGGCATCCGCGTCGAAGCGGATTTCCACGGCGTCAAACGGCGTGAAGCCGGCACCTGATGCTTCGATGGGTGTGGCCAAGCCGCGACCGCGCAATTTGCCTTGGCGCTTGGATTGTTCACGACGCGTATCGAACCCCTTCCAGTCGGCGGCGGCCAACGCCTTATCCATCGCGGCCTCGAATTCACCGTTGTCGTATTCGCTGCCGGAGACGACTTTGTAGGGGAACTTGCCGACCGGAATGAAATTTTTCCGCCGCAATTCGGCCGGATCGATTTTCAGCTCCACCGCCGCCTGATCGACCACGCGTTCCAACATATACGACATGATCGGTCGCCCCGCGCCGCGATAGGCGCCCGTAGGCACTTTGTTCGATAGACCCAGAATCGCCAAGGCGCCCGCAGTCTGCACGTCGTACACGCCGGTAATGCAATTCAACACGCCGATGCTATTGCTCAAACCGCCGGTGGGCGAGAGATAAGCGCCCACGTTAGCGAGGAAGCGAAATTGAAACGCGGTAAAGCGAAGTTCCTTATCCAGGCCCAACTCCACCAATGCCACCACGTCGCGCGCATGCGTATCGGAGAGAAACATTTCGCCGCGCGTACCGGTCCATTTCACTGCTCGACCGGTGAGTTTTGAGACCAACAGACAGGCGCACTCTTCCGGATAAGCACTATTACGCACGCCAAAACCGCCGCCGACTTCACGCGCAATGACTGTCACTTTTTCACCGGGAACCTTGAAGATGCCGGCGATTTGCAGGGCATGTGCCTGCGCGCCTTGCGTGCAGGCATGCAGCACATAGTTCTCGTTTTCCGGTTCGTAGACCGCGAGGCATGCGCGCGGTTCCATGGGCGAGCCCACCGCGCGTGCGTTATCCAAAGTAATTTTTATGCGATGCGCGGACGACCGCAACGTCTTCTCAGCCGCCTCAAGCGAACCGCATTCGAATTCGAAGGCGATGTTGTTGGGCGCAACCTCATGCAATTGTGGCGCACCGGCGCCAATCGCCTTGACGCCCACTGTCACTGCGGGCAGATCGCGATAGTCGATGTGGATTTTCTCCGCCGCGTCTTGCGCTATGGCAGCCGTCTCGGCCACCACAATGGCCACCGGCTCACCGACATATCGCACCCTGCCTTGCGCCAACACCGGCCGATGCGGTTTGCGCAAGGCCATGCCGCCACGCCCTGGGCGCGGAATGTTGGCGGGCGTCGATTGCAAACCCGCCGCGGCAACATCCTCGCCCGTTAACACCGCGACCACACCAGGATGCGCGCGCGCCTCGCTTATATCGATTTTTCTAATTTCGGCGTGAGCACGATCAGCGCGCAAAAAATAAGCGTGAACCTGTCCCGGCAGATTCCAATCCGAGGCGTAGCGCCCGGCGCCGGTGGTCATGCGTTTGTCTTCGAGGCGCCCTTTAAACGACGCGTGGCCAATATCGCTCATCAATCACATTCCTAAAATCTTGCGCGCCTCATCGGGCGTGGCGGGGTGTTCATCCAGCGACTTGATGATATTCACGGCCTTCTCAACCAACGCCGCGTTGCCGGGGGCCAGTTTGCCGCGCTCGATATAGATGTTGTCCTCCAGCCCCACACGCGCATGGCCGCCAAGAATCACCGCTTGCGCCACCATGTGAAATTGAAAACGCGAAATGCCGAACGCCGCCCACATGGCGTTCGGTGGCAAAAGATTTTTCATCGAAATCATTGCCTCAGTGCTGGCCGGCGCGCCCCAGGGAATGCCAAGGCACAACTGAAACAAGGGTGGATCTTTGAACAGGCCCTTGGACACCAATTCCGCCGCCAACCGCACATGCCCCAGATCGAACACCTCGATTTCCGGCTTGGCGCGCGTCTTGGCAATCAACTCGGCCATGCGGCGCAGATGCGGCGGCGTGTTCACAAACGCGTATTCGCCAAAATTCATGGTGGCAATATCGAGACTACAAATATCGGGTTGCAAAGCTTCAATATGTTGCACGCGAAATTCCGGGCTTTTCATGGTGGTGCCCGGGCCGTGCCCAACGGGATCGGTATCGCTGGGCGTATAACGCGCGCCGGGCCCGGTGGTGAGATTGATCAACACATCCACTTTGCTCGCACGAATGCGCTCCACCACCTCTTTGTAATGTGCGAGTTCAAGACTTGCCTTGCCGGTTTCGGGATTGCGCACGTGAATGTGAACGATGGTTGCGCCCGCTTTCGCTGCAGCAATGCCTTCATTGGCGATTTGCTCGGGCGTCACCGGCACCGCTGGGTTCAAGTGAGCGGTATCGGCGCCGCCGGTGAGCGCGCAGGTAAGTATCACGGGACGAGACATGGAAATCCTTTTGACTGGGTGCGGAAAAGGCGCAATGGTACCGAAGAAGGCGAGGTGGCGTGCTCCGTGGCGCGTCGCGAAACTCGCGATACGCCTACCGGTTTGACAATGCGTTCACCTGGGCAGACACTTTGACCCACCTCTCAGTGCTTCTAGGTACCAAGGCATGCAAAATTTACAAACCATTCGGCAACACTGCGCAAGGTCGTTAAGGCGCGCGCCGCTGTTGGCGGTGGTTCTGGGCATTGCTTTGCAACTTGTTGCCTGTGCCATGCCAATCGTCCCCGGCGCGAGTAGCGAATCCGATGTCATCGCGTACTTTGGCAAACCCATCGACTCGCGCGAACTTGCTGGTGGCAATCGCGAATTCGACTATCCGCGCGGGCCATTGGGCCGCGAAAACTGGCGCGTCACCCTTTCCGCCGAGGGCCGCGTCGTGCAGGTTGAGCAATTGCTAAGCGAACCGGGCTTCGCGCGTTTGACCAAGGGAATGAGCCAAGCCGAAGTCAATCGCTCCCTTGGCCGGCATTTCGTCACCACCAATTATGCGAATTTGAATGAACAAGTATGGAGTTGGCGTTATGTCGATTTTGGCAATCGCTTGATGTTTTTCAATGCGCATTTCGATGTGTCGAGTGGGCTGTTGAAATACACCTCGCGAACGCCCGAGTTTGTGAATGAACGTCGCGGACGCGGCAGCAGCTAGTCCGTGGAGAGGTTGGGAACTTAGGCGAGATGGCCTTGGCAGTCGGCATCTGAGCCCCTACCCTGGCCAGAATCAACGTCTAATCAATGATTTAGACGTCCCAATTGCCCACCCAATTTCCCACTGCGTTATTGGGACGAAAGTTGGTTGACCTTCCTGCCCACTAGGACAAGAATTCGCCCCCACATTGATCCACTTGGGAGGGGGAGCGACATGGACGCAGCCGAACTGTTGCAGGAAATTACCGATTATTGCCGCGGCGCCGGTTTAGCCGAATCAACATTCGGCAAACTCGCGGTGAATGACGGAAAGTTTGTCAATCGCTTGCGCGACGGCGGCCGCATCACTGCGGCAACGTTGGAGCGAATCCGCAACTTTTTCGACACCAATCCGCCGCCGGCTGATGCCAATGGCCGGCCGTTTGTGGTGACACCACGTCGTGCGGGTGCCACCACCGCGATGGCGGTGCCGGAATCCCAAGCCGCAAGCCCCGTCACCGAAGAAAAGAATTTTCGCTTTTTCGACAACCGGCAAAAGTATCTTTTGTTCGTCAACACCTGCTCAGAAAAATGGGTGGTGGCCGACCGCGTCAGCGCCGAACTCGCGAACCTCAAACCGCGCCCACCGGCGGTGCGTGTGTTCGATGCCGGCATCGGCGATGGCACCGTGCTCACGCGTGTGATGCGCGCCATGCACAATCGTTTTCAGTCGATACCGTTTTACATCGTCGGTAAGGAAATCAGCCTGGAGGATGTGCGCCTCGCCCTGGAAAAGATGCCGGATCGCTTTTATGAACATCCCGCCACCGTATTGGTGGTCACCAACATGAATTATCAGGACGCACCTTGGCTGGTGCCGCAATCGCTCACAGAAGCCACCAGCCTGGTGTGGCACGAAGTGGCCTTGTCGGGGAATACCTCCCACCAGTTCGAGGAACAGGTCACCGCACTACAACCGTTCTTGGCCGAAAACTGGCGCACCTCGCCGAGCAAAAAAACTGGCAACCCGGTCTACGACCGTCCCACGGTGATGGTGATTTATCGCGAAGACCATCGCTTTCTCTTGGATCAGGTCATCCCCAAACGCGGCGCCGGCCGCGCCGATTACGATCTGGTGATGGCCTCGCAACCGTTTCGCGCGCGCGCCTCGATCGAATTCAAATCGAAACGCGTTCTTGCGCCATTGTCGCGCGCACTCGGACCAGGCGGGCGTTTGTTATCCATCCATTCCCACGGTAACGATCCAGGACACGAAATCCTGCAAGGCGTGTGGCCCGGCGAGAATCCATTCATTCACGACCGCCATCAATTACTGAAAGCGGTTAAAAACGAACTTGGCAACGTCGCACGCAACTACAACTTCAACACCTATTCAGATGCGCGCTCGTTATTTCGCTACCAAATGCACTCGTTGCCGAGCGAAGTATCAGAATCGATCGGCACCTCCACCCTGTTCGCGGCGTGGAACGCGGCCATCTATGTGGGGCAGATCGAAGATGCGCGGCTTGACGGCGTGATCGGCGATCGGCGCTATTTGGATGTCACCAAGGAAGTGCTGCACAAACATGGTGGCTTGTGGTTCTGGGATGAGTCGTATGTGATCTCGCGGCGATCTGATTAATTTGCAGGACAACCATGCCCGCTGTTCGTGGCATGGTTGATGTATCTACGAAAAAATGCCTGCTATTCGCGGGCATTTTAAATGGAATTGACGAAAAAAATGCCCGCTAACCGCGGGCATTTTTTAGGAACCAATTAATTACTGTGTCCTGGTTTTGACGTAAGCAACCAGCGCATCCACATCGGCATTACCAGGCTGGCGCTTGGCCATTTCCTCGACTACCGGCTTGATGTCGTCGTAGAGCAAATAATCTTGCAGCACGGCATACAGATACATCTCCGGCATGATGTCATCAGCAGCAGCTTGTGTGCGCATGGTTTTGTAAGTGGCCTTGGCGGCATTCACCTCGGATTGCTGCGCGGCGGTCAAGCGCGGTGGTTTGTCGGTGCCGCGCACGTTCACGCCACCCGAACGTCCCAGACGTGCGATCTGCACCAGTTCAGGGGCCTGTTGGATGCGCTGCGAAACCGCTGAAGGCAGTTGCGACACGAGCAAGGGTTGACCGTTGGTGGCTTCGCTTTGTTGCGTGCCGGCGCGGAAGGCCGAGGGGCCGCGCCAAGTTTCTTGACGACCGCCTTGCAGATACACCACGCGAATTTGCGCCCCGGCGGGTACCGTGAAGCGATCACCTTGACGCACTTTCATGAAGGCTTGCGCTTTGGAGGCCTGCGAGCCATCCGACTGATAGTTGACATCGCCCTGAAGGAGGTTGACCAAACCGACATCGGGTGATTGCGCCTGCGCACCTGAGAGGAAACCTAATCCAAGAACCGCAACACCGAGAAATTTACTGAGAGAAATCATTTTTGGCTCCTTGAAGAAAAATTCATGCGGCAAGCATAGCGCCGCGTTGCTGCAATGTCCGGGAATTTGTCACGTTCCACGCGGTTAAGCCTGCTGAAATGAGAAAAATTGCGCATATCGACACCTTTATTTCGACCTCGGCGCTGACAACGCTACTCTTTCATCGCCACCACTTCGAATAACTCGATCGGTTCGGCGCGGCCTTTGACGGTGACCGTTTCGGTTTTGCCGGTGGTGATGCCCTCACCTGCTTCCTTGATGGTGGCGGCGCTGGCCACCAGCCACACGCCAAGCTCCTTGGTCATGCCCTCCAGGCGTGAGGCGGCATTGACGGTATCACCGATGGCGGTGAATTCGGTGCGCCGCTCCGAGCCAATATCGCCAACCACGCACGACCCCGTATGCACGCCCACGCCAATGGCGAACACCGGCAAGCCACGATCGGGAAAACGATTCTCCATCCATAACCTGAAATCCTTGCCCTCCTGAACCATGTCGATGGCTGCGGCCAAGGCGCGGCGCGCATGGTCGGGGTAGGACTTGGGCGCACCGAACACCGCCATCACTGCATCACCAATATATTTATTCACCATGCCGCCGCGATTCAGAATCGGTTCGCATACTTTGGAGAAATAGGCGTTCAGCATCTCCACCACTTCGTGGGCATTTAGTTTCTCGCTGATGGTGGTGAAGTTGCGAATGTCGGAGAACAACACGGTGACGTGACGCTCCTCGCCCGAGAGGTCGGGACGGTCTTCCTCGGAGAGCAACGTATCTACGACGTCATCGGAGACGTACCTACCGAACATGTGTTTCAAACGCGCGCGTTCGCGCTCTTCACCTGTGAGACGCAGCGCAATGGTGCTCAAGTATGCGATAGCAAGACCCACTTGCACGGTGCCCACCGGCACCACCCAATCTTTCAGGAACATCATGAATCCGGGCACCAGGCATAGATTGGCAAGTATCGCGAACCAGCCCATGCCGCTAGGGACCGAAAATCTCAGAAATAATATCGTTCCCACCATCAACCAAACAATCACATAACTCCAGTTGACCCAAGGCGAAAAATCGCGCGGGAAATGCCCCGAGAGCAAGGTCTCGATGATGTTGGCGTGAATTTCTCCGCCAATCATTTGATCGCTCTTGAAAGCGAGACCACCTCGCGAATAGGGCGTGAAATGCCGATCCGAGGTGCCGGCATTGTTCGCGGCAATGATGACGGCGCGGCCTTTGAGCGCCTGCACCTGCGGGTCGCTCAATGCATCGGGGCTGAGGAGCTTGCGCATTGACACCGTGGGGATGGTCCCCGGTGGCCCGACGTAGCCGATGCGCATACGCTTGGGCACGCGCGACCACTCGACGTTGGAAAGCGTCCAATTCGCCTTGGTCGGATCTTCACCCGCGGCTCTGAGCGCGAGCTGCATGGCGAAGCCCATCCCCGGGGCTAACGGGTTTTCATCGAATGCGGGATAAAAATTTCTGACTAACTTATCCGCATCGGGTTCGAGATTGGCGATGCCAAGATCATTAATACCGTTGGGCAAGAGAAAATATTGGTCGCGCGGCGGCATCAGCAATTCCAGATTGCCCTCGGCGTTTTCAACCAGGTGCGTGATCAGAATGTTATTGCCCGAGGCGAGTTGCGCGCGTAATGGCGAATCGTAATTGCGGCTGATATCGCTGCTGGGGAGATTGAGTTTCGCCAGCCACGATTCGGCGCTCACCGAATAAATAAAATCCAGGCCCGTGGCCTTGACGCCCGCCTGGGCCAGGGTATCCATGGCTTGCGCCCAGTAGGGCGCCCAGAAAGCGAGCGGATCGTCCTGGTACTCGAGCAGCGTAGCGTCATCCACCGCGATCACCGCGGCGTGTTTGGATTCGCGACGCACACCGGCGAATTGATGCCAGTAGTCGTAGTAAATGTCCTCGACAGACGACAGCATGCCACTCTGATCGAGGCCGAACGTCAAAGAGGAAGACACCACGATGACAATCGCAAACTGCAATCTGTGGGAGGATTTGGTCAGCAGTTTCAGGATCGATTCAAAGGTCATCGCGAGCATCCGAAAGATATATCTGGCTTGGAATCGGCAGGTCTGCACTACCCTTGAAAATGGGGTACGTCCCCACTTAAAAAACGGGGTACGTCCCCAATTAAGTCGCGGGGATTTTAGCAGCAGCCTGGAGAATCCTTGCCGTTGTTGCTATTGTGGCGGCTCTTCCTCCGAGGAGCGCCACCATGACACATCGCAGCGGCCGCCATTTTCTTCAGTTGCCCGGGCCCACCAATGTTCCCGACCGAATTCTTCGCGCCATTGATCGTCCCACCATCGATCATCGTGGGCCGGATTTCGCGTGTCTCGCGCTGGAGGTGCTAGAAGGCATGCACCGCGTATTTCAAACGCGCCAAGATGTAGTGATTTTTCCCGGTTCGGCAACCGGCGCTTGGGAAGCAGCCTTGGTCAATACCTTATCCCCCGGTGATCGCGTACTGATGGTCGAGACCGGCCACTTCGCCAATCTATGGAACAAGATGGCGGCAAAGCTGGGTGTGGTGGTGGAGTTTTTGCCCACCGATTGGCGGCGCGGCGCGAGCCCCGAGGCTATCGCCGCGCGTCTCAATGATGACAAGGATCACTCGATCAAAGCGGTGTGCGTGGTGCACAACGAAACCTCCACCGGCGTTGCCAGTCGCATCGAAGCGATTCGCAAGGCAATTGACGGTACCGGTCATCCGGCGCTTTACATGGTGGATGCGGTGTCCTCGCTTGCTTCGGTGGAATTTCGGCACGAAGATTGGGGCGTGGATGTCACCGTGGCCGGATCGCAAAAAGGCTTGATGCTGCCACCGGGTCTGTCGTTTAACGCCATCAGCGACAAGGCGTTGTTGGCCTCTAAAACCGCCAAACTCACACGCGCCTACTGGAGTTGGGAGGAGATGCTCGCCGCCAACAAAAACGGCTTTTTCCCCTACACCCCCGCAACTAACTTGTTGTACGGCCTGCGCGAAGCGATTCTTATGCTGGAAGAGGAAGGTTGGAACAATGTGTTTGCGCGCCATGCGCGCCACGCCGAGGCCACGCGGCGCGCGGTGCGTGCCTGGGATCTGGAAATCCTGTGCGCGGCGCCCGACGAATACAGCAACACGCTCACCGCGGTGATGATGCCCGAGGGTCACGATGCGGATGCCCTGCGTAACATTATTCTCGAAGCCTTCGATATGTCGTTGGGCATGGGCCTGGGCAAACTCAATGGCAAGATATTCCGCATTGGTCACTTGGGCGATTTCAACGATCTCATGCTGATGGGCACGTTATCCGGTGTGGAGATGGGATTGACGTTGGCCGGTGTGCCGCATAAACCTGGTGGCGCGGCGGCGGCACTTGGGTACTTGACCGAGTGCGCGGCGCCGCGATGCAAGGGCTAGGGTCTATTTTGGCGAGCGATAGGTGTTTCGAGCATCGACGTTGCGCACCTGGAGATAAAATTCACCTACAAATTAAAATCGAAAAGGAAATGACGTGATTGAAAAAATGGCCGACATCCCCACCAAAGCGGGCGTTTGCGACACCTTCGTATGCCACCCCGAGCGTGGTGGATCGCACCCGGCGGTAATTTTTTATATGGACGCACCCGGCATCCGTGAGGAACTGTTTGACATGGCGCGGCGCATCGCATCGGTGGGCTATTACGTAATTCTCCCTAATTTGTACTACCGCACCGGGCGCGGCGCGTTATTGACCGCCGAGGCCACGGTAAATGAATCTCCTGAGCAAAAGAAAATGTTCGGGCTGATGGGCACCATCTCCAATGGAAAAATGGCGGAAGATACGGAAGGTCTTATCGCGTGGCTGGATGCGCAAAAAGAAGTGAAGAAAGGCCCCTTCGGCGCGGTGGGTTATTGCATGAGCGGGCCCTACGCAATGGTCGCAGCGGCCAGCTACCCGGATCGCTTTGGCGCAGCGGCCTCGTTGCATGGCGTGCCGTTTGTCACCGATCAGGCCGACAGCGCGCATTTGATGATGGGCAACATCAAGGGCGAAGCCTATTTTGGTTTTGGTTCGATTGACTTTTTGACGCCGAAAAAAGATGTCGATACCTTGTCCGATGCGTTGAAAAAAACCAGTCTCAAGTACGAGCTTGAGATGTATGAGAACTGCAATCACGGCTTCGTGTTCCCAGGCCGTGCTCTGTACAACAAGCCAGCCGCAGAACGCCACTGGGAGCGTCTGTTCGCGCTGTACCGCAGAACAATCGGTTAAACCTATGGATCTCAATCTCACCGGCCGCAGCGTCCTCATCACCGGCGGTTCCAAAGGCATCGGTTTTGGCGTGGCCCGCTGGTTCGCTAAAGAAGGCTGCAACCTGCGCCTCGCGGCACGCTCGCAAACCGAGCTTGAGGCCGCAAAAGCCAAACTCGAGCAAATCGCCAAGATTGACGTGCGCACCTACGCGATGGATCTCTCCATATCCGAATCGCGCGATAAACTCACTGCGGCGTGTTCCGATGTGGACATCCTCATCAACAACGCCGGCGGCGTGCCGGGCGGCTCGATCGAGGATATTGACGATGCCAAGTGGCGTGCCGCCTGGGATTTAAAAGTGTTTGGTTACATCAACATGTCGCGCGCCTTCTACACCCTGATGAAGGCACGCAAAAGCGGTGTGATCATCAACATCATTGGCGTAGGCGGCGAGCGCCTGGATTCGGGCTACATCGCCGGGGCCACCGGCAATGCGGCGCTGATCGCATTCACCAAGACACTCGGGTCAACCAGCATCGATGAGGGCGTGCGCGTATTGGGGGTAAACCCGGGCCCGGTTGCAACCGAACGCCTGGAGTTTCTCGCCAGGAAACGCGCCTTGGATCGATTCGGCGACGCGGAACGCTGGCGCGAATTTTTCAAAAGCATGCCGCTGGGGCGCGCCGCCACGGTTGATGAAACCGCAGCAAGCGTGGTGTTCCTCGCCTCGGATTTATCCGCCTATACCTCGGGCGTGATGTTGAACATCGATGGTGGATTGGTGTCGCGGGGGGCGCTGCCCTGATCGCGAGCGTGGTTTAGTCACCCACGTAGACGAACGGCGCCCAAAAAAACGGATGGCCGCGAGAAAAGTGGTATTGCCCGCTCGAATAGCGGGCCCCCATCAAGCCGCGCTGCGAGTCGCTCAACGATTCCAGCGCCGGCTTGCCACTTTTCACGTTACGAAATGTTCCGGTCATCAAGGCCTGCGTGGACAAACTATCCACGCTCCAATGCGAAACCAACAAGCTTCGCGCCCCGGCATACATAAAAGCTCGGGTGAGGCCGGCAAAACCCTCGCCGTTATTGGCCTGCGCAGTCTCCCCGGCGGTGTTGCAGGCCGACAAAGCCACCAGATCGGCATTGAGCTCCACGTCCTCGATCACCTCTTTCATGGTGAGCATGCCATCCTCGCCCTTCAAGTCGCCTACTAAGGTTAAGGCCAGGGCTGGCTGCGATTTGGATTTTTGCGCGACCCGAATCACCACATTAGCGCCGGGTTCGGCGGGCGCCTCTACCGGCGGCAAATATTCGCCGCCCAAAAAACCGTGCGTGGCAAACAATACAAAACGCGCCGCTTTCAAATCGCCGCGCTTGGCCATGGATTCCTGCGCGTTGTCGCCAATATAAAGTTCGTTCTGTCCACCGAGAATTGCCGAGATTTCGCGCGCCTCGTCGGCGGTTTCTTTCAAGGGTGGAATAAACGGCTGGCCATCGCGCCCCCGAGGCACCGTACCACCCATGGCATCAAGCACCGCCAGCGTATCGGAGGAAATAGCTTTGCCCGGAATGGCATTAAAAATCGGGTCGGCAAATGCGATCAACTCATGCTTGGGCGTGACATGCCCCTTGGGATAGAGACGTTGCGAGGTTAAGGTGGACAAACTGGGCAAATAGGCGAAACGAAAACTCTTTCCCAGGTAATCCAGCGGCGCGTATTCCGCGAGGTAAGGTCGATCACTGGAGCCATCCGAGGATTGGCGCGCGGCGCGAAATGTCTTCTCCTCCGCCGGGCCGTACTGTTTCACCAAAAACTCAAGCGGAATGGTTTGCAACGGGCCATCAGCCACTACGATGATTTTCGAGCGCCCTTCCATCACATCGGCCACCGGCGCGATTAAGTCGCGATACAACCCGTTCAGTACCGCCGGATCGACTTCGCGAAGAAACAACACCGACTCGCCGCTGGCAACTTTTTCGATGGAGCGCCGCACGTTGTAAATACGCGCGGCGATATCCTCGCGTTTTACCGGCGTCACCATCATTTTGAGGCGATCTTTGGTGACGCCGAATATCACCGTCTCTAGAGGCAGCAATACGTAGGTGAGCAACATCTCGCCGTCACGCAACAATTGTTTTTGCAGATCATCCACGGTAACCGGCTTGGGATTGGTAAGTTCCATGAAACGCGGATAGCGCTTTAACAACTCGCCCTCTACCAAGGCCAATTCGCGCGTCGAACCATCCAGTTGCGTCGCCAAATCGGCGCGCCGCGCATCCGACTGCGACTGCCCAACCGGTACCGTAACGACTGCCTGTCGCAATCCGTCGATGCGATCCTGCAAGGCTTGGCGCCGATCACGCAAGATGATAAATGCCGGCTCATTGGAGAAGCGCCCCACATCCGCCTGGCGCATCAATTCGGTGAAGATGCGGCTTTGGTTGCGCGAGGCTATCTCTAGAATTTGCCGGTCGAACCCTTCGTTAGGGTTGGTGCGATGCAATTGCAACAAGAGCTTAATGGTCTCGAGATAAATATTGCCGAACTGCCCGAGGAACGCGGCACGCGTCTCCTCCGACAAACCGCGGGTGCGCACATAGAGAAAATCCAAAGCATCGATGGCATCGCGATAAAACGGTAGCGCCTCACGATTGCGACCGCGTTTAGCCAGCGCAAACCCCAGACGGCTGGCGTTGAGCAGCAATGAACGCGGATTCGCCGCGCTGCGCGAGGTATCCACCGCGCGCCGATAAATGGTTTCGGCTTCGACAATTTTTCCTTGCCGGTCCAAGGACACCGCAAGGGATGTCAAGGTCGCGGCGGTATCCGGATGCAGCGCGCCCAGGCCTTTCTCCAAAACAGCCAGCGCGCGCCGCTGCAGAGGTTCGGCTTCAGTGTGCCTGCCGCGTTGATCAAGTAATGCACCAAGATTGTTCCAGGTGGCGCCA
>JBJXEY010000369.1:0-6884 GCA_046153355.1 Burkholderiales bacterium | reverse complement strand
ATCTTCCCGCCAGCTTTAGAAAGCTCGTTGTCGCGGAGGCAGTCCCGGTGTGAGTGCCAATCCAGTCGCTGATCTGCTTGGCCATATTCGGCAAGCGGCGGTCGATGCACGTAGCTATGTCGAAGGTTTGTCCAAGAATGACTTCCTTGCCGATAAACGAACTCAACAGGCAACCGTCATGAACCTGGTCATCATAGGCGAGGCCGCCTCGAAATTTATGGACTACCACGCCGAATTTGTTCAACGGCACCCGGAAGTTCCTTGGCGTGCCATGCGCGGGATGCGCAATCGCATCGCGCACGGCTATTTCGATATAGACATCGATGTGGTGTGGAATACCGTGCAGCAGGATTTGCAACCACTCTTGGAAAAACTGCCGGCCAGCAATTATCCTGGTACGGGCCCGTAAGCGACCGAATCGCTTTTGGTTTCGTTGCAGTTATTCAATCACCCGGTCCGCACGCAGCATCATCGACTGTGGAACCTTGAGACCCAGCGCCTTCGCGGTCTTCATGTTAATGACCAGCTCGAACCGGGTCGGCTGCTCTACCGGAAGATCCGCCGGTTTCGCGCCCTTTAATATTTTGTCCACATAGCCAGCGCCACGGCGGAAATTCGCGTCCGTGTTTTCCCCGTAACTCATCAGTCCACCCGCTTCCGCGTGGGGGTTAAAAGAATAAATCGCGGGAAGCCGGGCCTTGGCCGCCAAGTCAGCGATCAGGCGCGCCTGGCCGACGTAAAAGGGGTCCGGCGCCACGATCAATGCTTGAGGCCGCGACCGCGTGATAGCGGCAAAGGCCGCCTCGATCTGGCTCGCGCTGGACGCCTCGAACGCAGTGATGCCTATTTTGGCTGGCTTGGCTGCGACTTGAGTCTGGCTCAAAGCCAGGTGCGCAACAGGATTGGTTGGATTCATCAGCACCGCTACGCGCGACAATTTGGGAACCACCTCGCCAAGAAACTCCAGGCTCTTAATGCTGAGATCGCCGGCCTGATTCGACGCACCCGTGCTGTTCTTACCGGGTCTAGCAAGACTGGCGACAAAGCCCAGGGCCACCGGGTCGCCCACGCCGACAAATACGATGGGGATGGATTCGGTTGCCTGCTGCGCGGCGCGCAGCCCGGGCGAACCCTGCGAGACGATGACATCGACGTTCAATTGAACCAGTTCCGCCGCAAGCACGGGCAAGCGTTCATTGTTGCCATCGGATGAGCGCCACACCATGGATAAATTCTTTCCTTCTACCCAACCCAAGTCGCGCAAACCTTGAAAAAACGCCATGATCGCGGCGTCCGGGTTGGGCGAGGGCGGCACAGCGCGAATGCCAAGAAACCCGACACGCCACACCTTGTTGGGTTGCTGTGCAAAGGAGGCAAGTGGGTAGTTCGTAGCGCCCAGCGCGAAAAGCCCCAGAAGCGACTCGCGCCGATTCATTCCAGCACCTTGTCCGCGCTGATGAGTAGCGATTGGGGAATCGTCAAGCCAAGTGATTTGGCTGTTTTGCGATTGATAAATAACTCGATGATGGTCGGTTGCTCAACCGGCAAGTCGCCCGCCTTCGCGCCTTTGAAAATTTTATCGACATAGTTTGCCGCGCGGCGATGCGAGTCGGCGAGGTTCTGGCCATAACTCATCAAGGTGCCGGCGGTGACGTGATCGCGATAGATGCCGATGGCGGGCATTTTGGTTTTGGTCGCGGCGGCGGCGAAGGGTAGGGCAAGGCCCGCGAACATGGCGTCGCCGCCAACGAGAACCGCACCAGCGTTGGCGCGGCGCGCGGCGGCGAAGGCTTTATCGATGTCCTCGGCGGTGGCGACTTCGGTGGAGGTGATGGCGATTTTGTATCGAATTGCTGCCGCCTGAACGCTTTTCAACAGCGTCGCGTGACCCGAATTGCCGGGATTGATCACCACCATGATCCGCGAGAGCTTGGGGACGATGGTGGCAAGCATTTCGACATGCTTCTGGCTGAGGTCAATGGCGATCGCGGAGAGTCCCGTAACATTTCCTCCGGGCCGTGCAAGGCTGGCGACCAGACCACTTTTTACCGGATCGATTGCCGCGGCAATCACGATGGGAATTGTTTGGGTTACTTTGCGTAGCGCCTCTGCCGGGGCGGTGCCGTAGGTGACCAGCAGATCCGGTTTGGTTTGGACCAATTCGATGGCAAGCGCGGGCAGGCTTGCGTAGCGGCCGCTCGCGAAGCGCCAATCGACGGATAGATTTTTACCTTCGACATACCCCAGATCGCGCATGCCAGAGAGAAAGGCATCAATGTTGGTATCCGGCTGAGCGGCGCTGGGTTTCATTCCTGAGCTTAAGAAACCGATGCGCCACTGTTTTCCACGTTGCTGGGCATGAACGGCCAGCGGTGCGATGGCTAACGCGGCAAGTGCCTTTACGACATGGCGTCTTTGCATCTGAGCAACCTTTGCGATCATAAAGCTATTGAATGAGCGGATTGCCTGTAACGCGCTGGCTAAGGGGAATACTACTCCGCTAACACGCGATAAAGACACGACAGTGACCGATGAAGCCGATGGAGGTCAGCGCGCCCGCGAGCGATCCGCCTTGGCCGAAAACCGGCGCGGCCAGCGTGCCGACGTCCGTTTTTGCAAGCGCGGCCAAACATGGTTACCCGCTTGTTTGCCTACTGGTGTAATTTGCGCTTGTTTAAGCGATTGCAATTTTGTTAAAGAAGCTTCTACGATCCGCATCTTTGAGGAGGCACCATCCATGGAACCGCAATTGACCTCGACCACGGTGGCCGGGGCGCGCATTGAATTGGTCCGGTGCGGCAAAGGCCGCCCCATCCTGTATCTGCATCCGCATATCGGCATGGAGCAGGCAGGGCCATTTATCAAGCTAATGGCCGCGAATGCAGAGGTGATTGCGCCCTCCCATCCAGGGTTTGGGGAAAGCGAACGGCCTAAGGGCATTACCTCCATAGACGATATCGCCTACCTCTATCTTGAGATGCTAAAGGACCTTGATTTGCACGATGTGTTACTGGTCGGTTCTTCGTTGGGGGCCTGGATTGCGCTGGCCATGGCGGTGAAGTCTCCGGAGCGCTTCGCACAGATGGTGCTGGCCGATCCGGTCGGCGTTAAATTCAGCGCACGCGACAAGCTGGACATCGCCGATATCTACGCCATTCCCGACAAGAAATTCATCGAACTGGCCTACCACGATCCCAGTCACGCGCATCGCGACTATGCCGCGATGTCGGACGAAGAACTGATGGTGGTTGCCCGCAACAGCGAATCCACGGCGCGTTTTTGTTGGAGTCCTTATATGTACGATCCGCGCCTGCGCCACTTGTTGTATCGCCTGCACATGCCGACACTGATTCTATGGGGCGCGAGCGACCGCTTTGCGCCGCTTGCCAATGGCAAGAACTACGTCGAGGCGATAGTGGGCGCAAAATTCATGGAAATCGCCAACGCAGGGCATTTTCCCCACATCGAACAACCGCAAGCCACCGCCGAGGCGATAGCGGCGTTTATCCAATCCCGGTCCATGGCCGCGAAACACAAGGAGATCGCATGAGAGTCTTTCACTTCAGCGAACAACCCTACCCGCCGGCCTGGTTGCCGGAGTTGAAGTCCTTGCGTGTCGATCTGCCCAGCAAGAACATGGACCCGAAGATCATGGCCGATCTGTATGAACGCTATATCGACGAATGGGTGCTCGCCGATCAGTTGGGGTTCGACGTGATGGTCAACGAACACCACGCTTCGGCCACCTGCGTTTCTTCCGTCGCCGGGGTTACGCTGTCGATTCTGGCGCGGGTCACCAAGCGAGCACGCATTCTCACCTTGGGGTATCCGATCGGCAATCGCCTTGACCCGGTGCGTGTTGCCGAGGAACTGGCGATGATTGATGTGATCTCGCGCGGGCGCCTGGAGATGGGCTTCGTGCGTGGGGTGCCCACCGAGATTCCGGTGGCGGTGCGCTCAGGCGTGACACAAGTGGAGCGATTTTGGGAGGCGCATGACCTGATTCTCAAGGCGCTCACCTCCATTGACGCCCCGTTCGATTGGCAGGGCGAGCACTTTCAGTACCGCAACGTGAACGTCTGGCCGCGCTGCTACCAAGCGCCACATCCGCCGGTCTGGATAACAGGGCGCAGTCCCGCCAATGTGCGTGAAATCGCTGAAAAAGGTTATGTGTTGGGAACCTTTCTCTCCGGCTATCAGACACGCGAGATCTTCGATAACTACCGCAATGCCCGCCTTGAACTCGGGCTCTCGCCCGCCACGCCCGACCGCTTTTCCTATCTTGGCCTGGTGGCCATTGCGCAAACCCGCAAGGAGGCCGAGCGTCGCGCCGAAATCATGAGGAAATGGCTGTACAGCGTCTCGCTGGTATCGGAACCCTTTGGCAATCCACCGGGCTATTTCTCGGTCAAGGATTCAGCCAGGATGTTGCGTGCCAGAGGGGGACTGAAGGGCAAGACGCGTGAGGGTAAGGTGGTCGATTCCCTGCATGGCACGCTCCCGGAATTGATCGATGCGGGGATTATGTTCTGCGGCACCCCCGATGATGTCTACCGGCAATTGTCGGATTTCAGCGAAGGCGTGGGTGGCCTGGGAAATTTCCTCAGTATGGCGCACGCCGCCGATCTGTCGCATGATGAGACCGTGGATCAGATAACGCTGTTTGGCAAGGAAGTGTTGCCGCGGCTCAAGCAGGCAAGTGAGGCGAAAACAGCGGCAATCGCATAATCACCATTGGGGAGAACGGGGATGCAAAAAGCGAGGATGCAAATTTACTCACGTCCGGTTGCATGGATGGGCGCGCTGTTGGCCGGATGTGTCGCATGCGGTGCGCTGGGGCAAAGCTACCCCACCAAGACGGTGAGGATCAGCTCCGCCTATGCCACTGGCACCGGCGCGGATTTGATGACGCGCCTTATTGCGGAAAAACTGTCGCGCTGGTGGGGGCAGGGGGTGGTGGTGGAGGCGCGTCCCGGTGGCAACGGCGTTCCGGCGATCGAAGCGGTGAAAAAATCAACGCCGGACGGCCACGATATTCTGGTTGCTGGTGGCGGCCATCTGGTAATCAGCCCTATACTATTTCGCGATTTGCCCTATGAAACGGAACGCGATTTCGCGCCGGTTGCGGTGTTGTTGCAGGCACCTTCCATGGTGGCGGTTTCGGCCAACGGGCCGTACAACTCACTGGGCGATATCATCAGCGCGGCAAAAGCCAAGCCCGGCGGCGTTACTTTCGCCACTCTGTATATTGGCAGCACCCAGGACATTGGCGGGACGATGGTGGAATTGGCATCGAAGACGCAAATGTTGCATGTTGCATTCAAGGAAAACTCGCAAATTTTTGCGGCGATGATTAACGGCGACGTGGGCTGGACACTGACGACCATTGGTTCGGGTCAGGCTTTTTTCAAATCCGGCAGAATCAAGTATGTGGCCCACACCAACAAAACGCCGCTTGCCGCGTTTCCCAAGGTGCCGACCATGGAAGAAGCGGGATTGTCAGGGATGGACTTCAACGTCTGGGCGGGCTTCGTGGTGCCGCGGGTGACCCCCACGGATCGTGTCGCCTTCGTAAGTCGCGATATCAACCGGGCCATGGCCGAAGCCGATTTTCAGGAAAGGGCGGCCAACCTGGGAGTGGTCTCGGAGGCGAGCACGCCGGCAAGCTTTGGCGCATTGATTCGCTCCGACATCAAGGTCTACGCCGATGTGATTAAACGGGGCAATATCAAGGTGGAGCAATGATATCCGCGAGCGTCTACCAGCGGACCTTTTCGTCTGGTGCCTCAATTCTGGTTGCAGTGGTAGCCGCGATCACCGCGTATTCCGTGGCCGCGCAGAGTTTCCCCATCAAGACGGTAAAAATCACTTCGGCTTATCCGGTTGGCGCTGGTCCCGACCTGACTGCGCGCTTGATTGCCGAGAAGCTAACCAAGTATTGGGGGCAAAGTGTGGTGGTGGAGGCAAGGCCGGGCGGCAATGGCGTCATTGCCATGGAAGCGGCTAAAAAATCGATGCCTGACGGTTACGAGATTCTCGTGGCGGGTGGAGGTCACCTGGTCATCAACCCGATTTTGTTCAAAGATCTGCCCTACGACACCGAGCGCGATTTCGCACCGGTTGCCGCGCTGTTTCAGGCGCCCTCGATGTTGACGGTGTCGGCAAACGGCCCCTACAACTCGCTTGCCGATATTCTTGCCGCGGCACGCGCAAAACCCGGTCAAATTCCTTTTGGCACGCAATACATTGGCAGCACCCAACACCTGGGTGGCGTCATGATCGAGCAGCTCTCCAACACCAAAATGCTGCACGTGGCCTTTAAGGAAAATGCCCCATTGTTCACTGCGCTAATTAACGGCGATACCGCTTGGTCTCTGACCACGATCGCCACCGGTCAGCCGTTCTTTAAGTCCGGCCGAGTGAAATATGTCGCCCACACCAACAAGACGCCACTGGCAGGCTTCCCCAAACTGCCGACCATGGAGCAGGCAGGCTTGCCGGGAATGAATTTCAGTGTCTGGGCGGGCATGGTGGTGCCCAAGGCAACCCCTGCGGAGCGCGTCGCTTTCCTTAGCCGCGATATCAATCGCGCCATGGCCGAGCCGGATTTTCAGGAAAAGTTGACAGCTTTTGGATTTGTCGCCGAACAAAGCTCGCCGGCAAACTTTGACGCGCTGATCAGGTCGGATATCAAGCTCTACACCGATGTCATCAAACGCGGCAATATCAAAGTGGAAGCACCATAGTCCAAAGTGGAATTGCGATAGTCACTTGCCGGGTTGGTCTACTTCGAAGACATCGTGGAAATCAGCGCTACAGCGGAGGCATCAGCGGAGTTTGATCTGGCCGCAACTGCTGGTCGACGGCAGTCAGCATAATGGCGG
>JBJXEY010000368.1:0-5867 GCA_046153355.1 Burkholderiales bacterium | reverse complement strand
CGTTATATCGTGCCTGGCCCCTTTGATGTAGCGCAGACCCTGGTCCAGGATTGGGAACTGCTGTGGAATTCACTGTTGATCACTTTGCGGGTGACGGTATTCTCCATGCTCGCCTCGGTACTATTTGGCACTTTGATCGCTTTTCTCTTCGTGCAAAGCCGCTGGGTGGAAATGTCGTTGTTTCCCTATGCGGTGCTGTTACAGGTAACGCCAATCGTGGCGATTGCGCCCCTGGTCATTATCTGGGTCAATGACGCCAGTATTGCGTTGGTGTTGTGCGCCACCATCGTCGCAATTTTTCCGGTGATCTCCAACACCACGCTGGGACTACGGAGTGTCGATCCGGGGCTATTGGAGCTATTTCGCATGAACAAGGCGACGCGTTTGCAGACCTTGTTGCGCTTGCGGATTCCCAGCGCGCTGCCCTATTTTTGCGGCGGTCTGCGCATCGCCAGCGGCCTTGCGCTGATTGGCGCGGTGGTGGCGGAATTTGTCGCCGGCACCGGCGGTAGCGGCGCGGGCCTCGCCTACCAGATCCTGCAATCCGGATTGCAATTGAATGTGCCGCGTTTATTTGCCGCGCTGTTTCTAATCACGCTCACCGGGGTGCTGTTGTTTCTTGCCATGGTGGGATTGTCGCGCCTGGCGCTTGGCGGCTGGCACGAAAGCGAATTGTTGCCCGAGGCTTGAACTGTGCGAAACTTTGCCGCCGAAACGTGTAAATCCAGCCAAAAGCGATCTTCCCGGCGATAAAATTTCACGCCATTCGAGTAATGCAACCTGAATTTCATCAACCACCTCCAAGGAATTCGAAGCATGCGTGGTAGAAACATTGCGTTTGCAAAACGCGCGCTGGTCCTTCGTAAGGCCGCGTTGGCTCTTCGACAAGGCGTACAGCCCCTTTTTGTTGGTGCATTGGCCTTAGCCATCAGTGCCAGTGCAATAGCCCAAACGAAAATGATTTTTTATACCAATTGGTTTGCCCAGGCCGAACACGGCGGTTTTTATCAGGCGCAGGCGCAAGGTTTATATAAAAAGCACGGCCTCGAGGTAGAAATCAAAATGGGTGGGCCGCAGGTCAATGGCTTGCAGCTCTTGGCTGCGGGGCAGATGGATGTGTTCATGGGCTACGACATTCAGACCCTGGGCGCGCTGGAGCAGGGCGTTCCCTTAGTCACCGTCGCAGCCACCTTTCAGAAAGATCCCGCCGTCATCATTTCGCATCCCGGCCCCAAACGTGTCGAAGACCTCAAAGGCAAGCCTATTTTCATCGGGCCGGCGAGCAACACCACCTTCTGGCCTTGGCTGGTGGCGCGTTATGGATTCTCCGACGCGCAAAAACGCCCCTACGCTTTCAGCGTGCAGCCGTTTCTCGCCGACAAGACTTCGTCGCAGCAGGGTTATGTGACATCCGAGCCCTACTCGGTTGAAAAAGGTGGTGTCAAACCCACGGTATTTTTGCTTGCCGATTTGGGTTATCCGCCTTATGCGCAGACATTGGTGACAACCAGAACGGTGCTGGAGAAAAAACGCAAGGAAATGCAATCCTTCATTCAAGCCAGTGCCGAGGGGTGGAAGTCTTATCTTGCCGACCCCGCAGCGGGCAACCTGCTCATTAAGAAAGACAACCCGCAGATGGAGGATGAATTGATCGCCTATGGTATTCGCAAGATGAAGGAGTACTCATTAGTTTCGGGGGGCGACGCGGCAAAATTGGGCATCATGACCATGTCGGATGATCGCTGGCGGCGCACCCACGAATTCATGGTGTCGGCGAAACTACTAAAGGCCGAGACAGATTACCGGCGCGGCTATACGCTGGATTTGGTACGAGCCGTCAAGGTTCTTCCCTAGCAGATTGAAACCGATGAAGCCTATGCCGCGTTCACCAATCACCGCGCTGCTCGCGATATTTTGCGCGATGTTGAGCGCTTGTTCCATTGCGCCAGTTGAGGATAACGCACGAATCACGCTGCCGGCAATCACCGCATTCTCCAATGCGAAACCAGGCGACGAATTACCCGGCGGATGGCGCGCGTGGTCGTTTTCCCGGCTAAAAAAACCCACCGAGTACCGCATGGTGAGCTTGCGCGGGCGCAACGTGATGCGCGCCCATGCGCACGGTTCGGCCTCGGGGCTCACGCACGATGTTGATGTCGATTTGAAGTCTTTCCCGGTGCTGCGTTGGCGCTGGCTGGTCGAGGAGTTGATCCCCGGCGCCGACAACACCCAGGCGCACGCCGAGGATTCACCGGTTCGCATCGTGCTCGCTTTTTCCGGCGACAAGAGCAAGTGGGATTTCGGCGAGCGCATTCTCGCCACGCAACTGCGCATGCTCGCCGGGTTCGAGATGCCGTATGCCACGCTTACCTACATATGGGAGAACAACGCGCCCAAAGGCACGCTGATTCACAGCCGCCATACTGGCCGCTCGAAAATGATCGTTGCTGAAAGCGGCAAGGAAAAGCTGGGGCAATGGTGGGAAGAATCCAGAAACGTCTACGAAGACTACAAACGCGCCTTTGGCGAGGAGCCTGGCCGCCTGTATGCCATTGCCATCATGACCGACACCGACAATACGGGTGCAACAAGCCACGCCTACTATGGCGACATCGTATTTGAGAAGTCGCCCACGTCAGGGGACGTGAATTCCGGAAATGGCAAATGAATAAGACGGTCCCCGATAAAATGGATTCCAACCAAGCAGCCCCTTTCCTTGGACTGGTCAAGCAAGGCCAGTCGGTTTGGCTGGATTACATTCGGCGCGATCTCATCCAAAGCGGCGAGCTCGCCCGATTGGTCGCGCAAGACTGCGTCAGTGGTGTGACATCCAATCCGGCGATTTTCGAAAAGGCGATCACCTCGGGAGAGGAATACCTTGAGGCGATACGTGCCACCGCCAGGGCGGGCCTTAGTGCCCAGGCTGCCTACGAGGCCATCGCCATTGACGATATTCGTGCGGCGGCTGACGTGATGAAAGCCGTGTTCGAGGCCACCCAGGGAGCCGATGGTTTTGTCAGTCTGGAAGTCTCGCCGCACCTGGCCAACGATACCGAGGGAACGCTCGCCGAAGGGCGCCGGCTATGGCGCTCTGTGGACCGCCCTAATCTCATGATCAAGGTGCCGGGCACGCCGGCGGGCATATCGGCAGTCCGCCGTTTGATCGCGGAGGGCATCAGCGTCAATGTCACGCTGCTGTTCGCACGATCAGCATATGAAGCCGCGGCCAATGCCTATCTTGATGGGCTCGAGGCGTGGATAGCCGCTAAAGGCGACCCACGCCGGGTGGCAAGTGTCGCCAGTTTCTTTATTTCGCGCATTGATTCCGCGGTCGATGCACTGCTGGAGGAAAAAATTAGTAGCGCTCAGGCGGCCGAGGCCGGATCTCTGCTGGCGTTGCGCGGCAAAGTGGCGATTGCCAATGCCAAGCTTGCGTACGCGTTTTTCGAAAAACAAATTGCCGAGCCCCGTTGGACGAAGCTCGCCGCCGCAGGCACGCGTCCACAACGTTTATTGTGGGCGAGCACCGGCACCAAGAACCCAGCCTATAGCGATGTGCTTTACGTCGAAGAGTTGATCGGCGCGAATACCGTCAACACCATGCCGCCAGCCACGCTCGAGGCATTTCGCGATCATGGTCAGGCGCGTAGCAGCTTGGCGGAAAATCCGGCGCGGGCAGGCGAAGTGTTAAAGGAGCTGGACTCCGCGGGGATTAGTCTTGACGCCGTCACCGATCAGTTACTCGTGGACGGAGTGGTGTTGTTCGCCGATGCTTTTGATAAGCTGCTTGTAGCGCTTCAAGCGCGCTTGAAAACCCTCTCGCCGTGAGGTGGCAGTTCCAATAAAGTTAAACTTTACTCTATTGGAATCAAGCGTTGGTGTGCACTAAACGTCAATAGCATTATTGAAATTGACAATCCAGGTATCGCGGAAAATCTCCCAAGCCTGTCTTCATCGCTAAAAATCATTGCTTTGGCACGTTGTACTGCCGCACCAGTTGCCCGATGTATTCCCTGTCGGTTTTTAAGAACGCGCCGAATTGCTCGGGTGTACTCGCCACGGTCTCCAGGTAGCTGCTTTCCATGAAATCGGCGAACTTGGGCTCGCGGAACTGACGGACGAATTCCGCGGAAAGCCTTGCCGCGATAGCGTCGGGGGCGCCAGCGGGCAACACCACACCCCACCAGCCCTTGATATTGAAACCTTCGACACCGGCCTCTTCCATGGTGGGCGCCTCGGGCACCAGTTTCACTCTTGCCGCGCTGGTGACAGCGAGGATTTTTATCTTGCCACTTTTAATATGCGCGATGGCGTTGCCCAGACCCATCTTGGCGAAATCCACTTCACCGGTGAGCACCGCAGTAACGATGGGCGCGAAACCTTTGTAGGGCACGCCCACAATATTGGTCTTCCAGCGTTGCGCGAGCCACTGGCGATAGATATCCGGGTTCGAGCCCACTCCGGGAATGCCAAAGTTCAAGGCGCCACTTTTTTCCCTAGCAATCGCCAGCGCCTGCAACTCCTTCATCGAATTCACCGGCAGCGCCGCCGGCACATAGATGCCTTCGGTGAGGAAATACATCTGCGTCACCGGTTTGGTATCGCGCTCCGGGTCGTAATGCAACTTGAGAAAAGTATGCGGGTGAAACGACATAGTGGTGATGCTGATCATGCACATGGTGTGGCCATCGGGCGCGGACTTGATGCACGCCTCCATGCCGGGCAGGCCGTTGCCGCCAGCACGATTCTCAATGATGATGGGCTGGCCCAGGCGCGCCGCGAGATCGGGCGCCGCCGCGCGTGTGACCAGATCCGTCACCGCGCCCGGCGCGCCTTCCACCAAAATCGCGCGGATCGGTTTGGAGGGATAACTTTGCGCCATAACCGACATTGAAATGACAACCGCCAATGCGACAGCAGTAACACAGCGAAATAAATGCAACACAGATGTCTCCTTCGCCTCGAAAGAAGCGCTGATGCTACACCGCGTTCTCCAATGGCACAGGAGAGTGTGACTTCGGCGCGAATTTACAGTAACCGACCCGCCTATCCACGACGAAACATTACCTTCAACCGATATAATTGCGCTCTATTGGTGGTCGATTATGAGTCTAATTATCGAACCGCCGTCCTCGGAGACCCAGAAATGAGCCGTAAGACCCTCTCCCACTATCTCGCCGAGCAAATTCGCGCTGGCGCCGCTACCGCGGATCTGAAACAACTCATTGAACAGGTGGCTGGCGCCTGTGTATCGATCAGTGCCTTGGTTGCCAAGGGTGCGGTGGCCAACGTGCTGGGATCGGCGGGCACGGAAAACGTGCAAGGCGAGACGCAGAAAAATCTCGATGTCATTTCCAACGATCTGTTGATCGAGGCCACGCAATGGTGCGGACTTCTCGCGGCGTTGGTATCCGAGGAGATGGAAGAGCCCTATCAGATTCCCGATGCCTATCCGAAGGGCAAGCTGCTTCTTCTCTTCGACCCTCTGGATGGCTCATCGAATATTGATGTCAACGTTTCCATTGGCACCATCTTTTCGGTGCTCAATTGCCCGGCGGGCGTTGCAAAACCCGATGTCGCGGCCTTCATGCAGCCTGGGTCCAAGCAACTGGCCGCGGGCTTCGTGGTGTATGGCCCTTCCACCTTGATGGTGCTCACGCTCGGGCGAGGCGCCGTGGGGTTCACCTTGGATCGCGATGCCGGCGCTTTCGTCTTGACAGAAGAAAAGGTGAGCATCCCAGCCGACACCAGCGAATTCGCCATCAACACTTCCAACATGCGCAATTGGGAGCCGCCGGTGAAGCGCTACATCGACGAGTGTCTCGCCGGCAAAACCGGCGTTCGCGAACGTGATTTCAACATGCGCT
>JBJXEY010000362.1:0-38609 GCA_046153355.1 Burkholderiales bacterium | reverse complement strand
TGCCAACCTTGGTGCACGATGGCGTGCCGATTATCGATTCCTCGGTGATCTGCGAATATCTCGACGAGGTGTTTCCCAATAACTCGACCACACCAGCGGATGCCGTGGGCCGGGCGGAAATGCGCGCCTGGTTGCGTTACATTGAGGAAGTGCCCACCCCAGCGGTGCGTTATCCGTCCTTCAATCGCGTGTTGGTGCGAAATATGCGGCATTTGAGCAAGGAAGAGTTCGCCCGCGCCGCCGATAAGCGGCCGCTGCGAAAACATTTTTACCATCGCATGGGCCAGACCGGTTTTCCCCAAGAAGACCTGGATGCCGCCTTTGAGGAGTTGAGCAACACCTACGCGCGCGTGGACGCCGCATTGACTAAGCGTGGCGGGCCGTGGATTTTGGGCGCGCAATTCACGCTGGTGGATGTATGCCTGGTGCCGACCATCGATCGCATGGAAGACCTTGGGTACGCCGATATGTGGCGCGCTTTGCCACGTATGAGCGAATGGTGGGCGCGCATCAAGGCGCGGCCTTCCTATCAGTCCACCTACTATAAAGGCGCGCGGTTTTCGGATGCTTATTCCGAGTGGATGAAAGACAGTGCGCCGAGCAACGCAATGCAGCGTTGAGGGTGGCGTAGTCGGCAATTCCGCGAGCGGTAAATCGGCAATCGGCAATTCAAGAGGGCGTTCACCATAGTGGCGACCCGACAATCACGCAGTCAAATCAACTTAGGAAAAATCATGGTGCAACTGGTTGATAGCGATATTAAAACCCGCGAGGTTCTCCAATGGACGGGCGTGCATGTGCTGCATGCAAGCGGCTCATCGTGCTCGCAGAAGCTGCGCATTTTTCTTAACCTGAAGGGCATACCTTGGGAATCGCACCTCATCGATCTGCACTCCAATGAGAATTTCAGGCCCTGGTTTCTCGGCATCAACCCGCGCGGCCTGGTGCCGGTGCTGGTGCACGATGGCGCGGTGCATATCGAGAGCAATGACATCATTACGTATCTGGAGAAAACCTTTCCCTCGCCCAAGCTCATTCCGGCTGGGTTCGAAAATGAAGTGGCCAAGCTGCTTCATCACGAAGACGATTTGCATATCGATCTTCGAATATTGAGTTTTCGTTTTGTCTTCAGCCCGCCGGGGCCGCCCAAATCAGCCGAGGCGCTGCAAAGCTATGCGGCGAACGGTTCCGGGACAGTGGGTGGCGTGAAGGATGCGGACAAGGCGGCGCAGATCGCGTTTTGGGAGCGCGTCACCAAGGAGGGTTTTACTGATGAGATGGCGCGCACCTCGGCGCAAAGGTTCCGCGTGGAGTTCGATGCGCTAAATGAGCGTTTGGGCAAATCGGCGTATTTGTTGGGCGAGACGCTATCGGTGTTGGATATCGCGTGGTTTATTTATGCCAATCGACTTTCGCTGGGTGGATTTCCCATCGAAAAATTGCATCCCCGTGTTTATGCTTGGATGAAACAACTTGCCCAACGACCCGAATTCGCCAAGGAGATCGCCTCGCCGCCGCAAATCGTTGAGCGCATAGCCGCTGTGCGCCGAGCGCAGGTGGAAGCGGGGAAAACGCTGGAAGCCGTGGCGGGTTTTTAGGGCATGGCGCGCATCAATAGGCAGGTGCTGCTCAAAGCTCGGCCCAGCGGCATCCCCCAGGCGGAACATTTCGAGATCGTCCAACGCGACGTCCCGGCTCCCGCCGAGGGGCAAATCCTGATTCGCAACATTTATCTCACCGCCGAACCGGCGATGCGCGGCTGGGTGAATACCTTGGCGAATTACGCGGAACCGGTGGCGCTGGGCGCGGTGATGCGCGGTCCGGCGGTGGGTCAGGTTGAAGAATCGCGCCATGCGGACTATCGCGTGGGCGACTATGTCACCGGTGGATTCGGTTGGCAGGCGTACGCGCTGGTGGAAGCAAAAGCCATCCAGCGCAAGATCCCAGGCAACGACCTGCCCTTGTCGGCTTATCTTGGTGTGTTGGGCTTAAATGGGCTCACCGCCTATTTTGCATTGCTGGAAGTCGGGCAACCTAAGTCTGCTGAAACCGTGGTGGTATCAACCGCCGCCGGTTCCGTGGGGTCTTGCGTCGGCCAGATCGCCAAAATCAAGGGGTGCCGCACCGTGGGCATCGCGGGAGGCCCCGAGAAAACGCGCCGGTGCCGCGAGGAGTTCGGCTACGACGCGGCCATCGATTACAAAGCAGGCGCATTGGAGGATGCCTTGGCTGCGGCCTGCCCCGAGGGGATCGATGTGTATTTTGACAACACCGCCGGAGCCATTAGCGACGCGGTGATGCAGCGTTTGCGTGTGGGCGCGCGTATCGTCAACTGTGGCACTGCATCGATTGGCAACTGGGAACCCTGGCCGATGGGGCCGCGCGTGGAGCGGCATTTGCTTGTAAAGCGGGCTCGCATGCAAGGCTTTCTGGTGGGTGATCACGCGGCGCGCTTTCCCGAGGCTTTTGCGGCACTGTCGCAATGGGTGCGAAGCGGCGTGCTGCGTTATCGCGAAGATAGGCTCGAAGGTATCGAACACATGCCCGATGCCATCGCCGGCCTTTATCGCGGCGAGAATCTGGGCAAGCGCATCATTCAGATAGCGACCGAAAACGCTTGAGTCCGACTTTCGCTTGAACCCCATCTATATTCTTGTCGCGCTGACCAGTTGCAGCCACGCCGTGCAGGTGGGCGGGCGTCTGGCGGTGATGCTCTACGCGGTGCACCTGTCGGCCTCGCCCGCCACGGTGGGTCTACTCTCGGCGCTATTTAATCTTATTAATATTTTTACCTCGGTGCAGGTGGGGCGTTGGATCGATAAATCTGGCTCGCGCGTGCCCATGTTCATCGGGACGATGATGATCGCGGTGGGCACGGGTTTGATTTGTATTTGGCCTTCATTGACCGCGTTGTTCGTGGCTAGCGTGGTGATTGGTTCGGCGCATAACTTGGTATTTATCGCGCAACAACGTTTAGCCGGTCAATACGGCAATGCGGAGGATCGGATCAAAAATTTCAGCGTGATTTCGTTGGGGCAATCCGCTGCTGGAACGCTGGGGCCGGTGGCCGCAGGATTCGCCATCGAACACGCCGGGTACACCGAAACATTTTTGATGTTCACCCTGATCGGCGCGGCGCCGTTGGTACTGTTGATATTCGGCATGCTGCCTTATCCTCCAGGCGCCCCACCGCGCGCGAGGACTGCGGAGCGCAAAGTGCCCACGCGCGAACTGTTACGCGAACCCAAGCTTCGCGCCATGTATATCGTTGCGCTCCTGGCCTCCAGCACCTGGAGCATCGTTACCTTTTTGATTCCTTTGTACGGCACGAAAATTGGCCTTGGCGCATCGACCATCGGCATCATCATTGGCGCGTTTTCCATCGCCACAGTGGTGATTCGCGTAGTGCTGCCGTGGATGTCGCGCCACATAAGTTCCTGGCAAATGCTGATCGGATCATTGATCGTATCCGGGGTGACCATGGGCTTGATGCCCGCGTTCTCCAGTGTGTTGGCCCTCACTGTTTTGGCCGTTTGTATCGGCTTTGGGCTGGGCCTCACCGGCCCGATTTCGCAGGCCTTGCTGCATGATCTTTCGCCGCCGGATCGCATTGGCGAATTGCTGGGCTTGCGCGTCACCCTGCTCAACGCCAGTCACGCGGGCGTGCCAATCATCTCCGGCGCGGTGGGCGCGGCTATCGGCGTGGGGCCGGTATTTTGGGTGGTGGCGGCGTGTTTATTTGCGGGAGGGTGGCTGACGCGGGCACAATGGCACGAACCGAACACCGTGGTTGGCAATCAACACTAAAGGAGATTCGAATGAATCGATTCGCGCGTGCATCATTTTGCGGTGCTTTGATCGCTTTAATGTTGCCTTTTGTTGCGCAGGCGCAGGACTACCCCAATCGCGAAATACGCTCCATATGCAATTTCGCGGTCGGCTCGGGCGCCGACATTCTGGTGCGTTGGTACAGTGATCGTTTATCGCGTTTGGCCGGCAAACCCGTGGTGGTGGATAACCGCCCCGGTGCCCAAGGCAACATTGCCACCGACCTGACCGCGAAATCCAAACCGGATGGTTACACCTTAATGATTACGCCGGGAAGTTCGACTCTCGCCGCCGCCACGCACCTGTTTCGAAAACTGCCGTTCGACCCGATCAAGGATTTCACGCCGGTCACCACCATTACCAAGTTGTCGTTTGCGTTGGCAGTCAATGCCTCGATGCCGATCAATAACATCGCCGATTTAAGGAACCATCTCAGGAAGAAAAAGGGCGATGGCAGCTATGGCACCGGCAGTAATACCGGGCAGGTTGCCGCCGAATTGTTCAAGGAAATGAGCAGTCTCAAAACGCAGAACGTGAATTACAAGGTTACGGGTGATGCGCTGCGCGACCTGCTTTCGGGAGAACTCGATTTTATTTCCTACGACATTACCTTCCTTTCGGGCCAGCATCGCGGCGGCAAGGTGCGCGTGCTGGCGATGACTTCGGGCAGTCGTGTTGGCGCGTTCCCCGATATTCCGACGCTCGCCGAGTCGGGGTTGACTGGCTTCGATCTCACTCCCTGGTGGGGCGTGGTGGTGCCCTCGGGCACCCCGAGGCCCATCGTCGAGCGCCTCTCCAGTTGGTTCAATCAAATCACCAATAGCGATGAGACGAAGAAGTTTCTCGCCAACGTGGCCACCGACGCGTTTCCCGGCGACGGTGAATTGATGGCGAAAATGATCCGCCAAGACACCGATAGCTGGGGACGGTTCGTCAAGTTGGCGAAGATCGATCCGGAATAAATTGCTTTAGTCGGCCGCGTTGCCCGCGATACACGGGCATCGTATCCATGGCGAGTCGCGGCAATGCCGCTCAAGGCATTGAACGGAAAATCGGATTCGACATGCCAAACGCATCGATCGAGGTGCCGGTAATCGCGGCGCTCGCGCTAGTTGCCAGAAACAGCGCGACCTCCGCGATCTCGGAAGGTTTAATTAACGTATCGCGGCCGACTTGCAACTGGGGGCCCAGCGACTCCCACAGGCCTTCGGTGTCGACGCCGCCAGGGCAAATGCAATTCACATCGATGCCATGTGGTTTTACTTCGGCGGCAACGCTTTGCGTAAGGTTAATCAGTCCTGCTTTGCTGGCGCGATAAGCGCTGCGGCCGCGGCCGCCATTGCGCCCGCCGATACTGGAGATGTTGATGATTTTCCCCGAGCGTTTGGCGATCAAGGTTGGCAGCACGGCTTTAATGAGCATCGCCGGCGCAACCAAATTGACTTCGATTACTTCGCGCCAAGCATCAGGGTCGGTGTCCACCAGGTTCTTCGAGGCGGGAATGATTGCCGCGTTGTTGACCAGGAGATCGATAGCGCTGAAAGTTTGCAATGTGGCGGCGACGATGCGCGCGATATCGCCTTCCTTGGAAACATCCGCGGCGATTGCCATCGCTTCGCCGCCGCACGCGCGGATTTCCGCGACCACGGCATCCAGCATTGTCGCCGTGCGCCCAACCAATGCCACTTTCGCGCCTGCCGCTGCATAGGCGAGCGCGATGGCGCGGCCGATGCCTCGTCCGGCGCCGGTGATGATGGCAACCTTATTTTCCAAAACGTTCATCCGTGCTCCCTGGGCTTAAATGCGATGAAGGACCGAAACGAATTATCGCCTTCGATAGGCTCTTGGTGCTGGAGTACGCGAGTTCAAAATCTTAGGGCTGTGCCATGATCTGATTTGTCGCTGAATCTAGATCCTAGAATCTATGAACGCCAATCAAAAAAAATCCCCTGCCGCGAGTGGCACCCTGCTATTGCAACGTGCCGTGGCGCTTGACCCACTATTGCGCGCGGACGCGCCGCTTGGCGAAGCGTCCGGAAAATTGACCGACAAGGCGTTTGCAGCGCTGCGCGATCAAGGCTTATTGCAAACGCTGATACCCCAAAGTTTGGGCGGCGACGAGCTGAACGCCTTGGAAATGCTCGCGCTAATCGAAACATTAAGTTTCTCCGATGGGTCCACCGGATGGGTATTCATGGCGACCCAAGTTTGCACCGGCATTGCCGCAGCATGTCTACCGCCGGAAGGTGCCGCGCAATTGTTCGAGAAAGGCCTACCCATCGTCGCCGGGCAGGGCGCACCCAATGGCAATGCTGAAGTGGTCAAAGGTGGCTTTCGCCTCAGCGGAAGCTGGAGCTACGGCAGCGGCATTTTGCACTCCAACCACATTCACACTGGCGGCGTGGTTGTTGAAAATGGCAAACCGCGTATGCGTTCTGACGGACGCGGGCCGGAAATCCGCACCTTTATCGTGCCTACACATCAGGCGAAAATGGAAGGCAATTGGGATGTAATGGGCCTTCGCGCTACCGGCAGCGTGAACTACTCGATCACCGATGTGTTCGTGCCCGAAGAATTTACCCACGCGCCCGAAGCGATCAAGCGTTATCAGGGCGGCAATGGCTATTCGATCGGCATCATCGGCATGACCGCGCTGGGGCATACCGGATTCATCCTCGGCGTCGGGCGCCGCGTGCTCGACGAATTGTCGGCGTTCGTCTCGATCAAACCGCCGGGGCGCGGCGGATTGCTGCCGCCTTTGTCGGCGACCACGAGTTATCAAGAAGGTTATGGCCGCGCCGAAGCGCGCCTGCGTTCGGCGCGCGCGTTCATTTTCGATGCCTGGGGCGAACAGCAGAAAAATATCGATCGCGGCGATCCGCCCACCACGCGCGACATAACCCTCACGCGCCTCGCCCTCAATCACGCCACCTCCGAAATCGCCGATCTATGTGCCTGGGCCTACAAAACCGCGGGCGGTTATTCGTTGCGCGAAAGCGCCCTGCAGCGATGTTTCAGGGATGTGTATGCAGGTACGCAGCACTTTCTGGTTTCACCGACGATATTGCAGGAGTGCGGGCGGGAGTTGGCGGGCTTGGCCAAGGGCGAAGCGTGGACGTTACTTGGATTACGGAAACCATGACAATTCCTCGCGCATAAATTGGGGACGTACCACCTTTTTAAACCTGTCGCCGCTTCCGTTCTCCCATTACGGTGTTTTCCACGCCTTGAATTCGGATGGTCGCAAGCCATAGCGCGCCAATACGCCTTCGTGCAGACGCGCCAATTCGTCAGAGATCAACATCCGCACCTGCTCGCGTTCGGATTCAACCACGTCACTCAGCGCTCGCTCGATTAAGGTGGATGCCTTGCGCTGGTGATTCTTGACAACGGCGCACACGGCCTGTTTTATGGTCTCGCGATAGGCCAGCCGCAATGGGTCGGGTTGCGCCAGTTCCTGCTTAATAGCCAGGTACTCCTGGGCCGAACGTTCGTAGCCCCAGGCAAAGACATCGCGCAACAATTCGATGCGGGTCAATTCGTACACGCCGAGAATGCCGCGACTATAAGCATTCTCTGGCACATCCAGAAACGTCAATGGGCAAAGGTTGGCGCGCGACAGGGGCAAATTTGCCGCAAGGCGCGAAGTGCGCTTATTGATATCGGCAAAGGGCTGCAAATAGGGCAGATGCACCATGATGAAGAACGACTGCTCGAAGGGATCGGTAATTCGATCAGCCTTGTCGAGCAAAACATCCAGCATCGCATCGATCTGTTTTGGCGCGGAGAGCGGGCGATAAACGCTCTTGCCAATGTCGACCGCATGCTGGCGAACACGACCTTCATCGGCTGGATTAGGTAAGAGGTTTTCGGCCAGCGCGCTATGCAGATTCATGATGGTGTAGCGATTGAATCGGGCAGTATCGATGTTTTCCACCAGCATCTCGATGGCGCTTTTGTGGTTTAGGATCATCTGCGTTTCGATCGCATCCTTGCCACGCGCGGCCTTACCGTGTTCGATCAACCTGCGCGTGTCCAGCCGCGAATAGGTATTGCCCTCCAAATTGCTCGATGCCCAAGATAAGTCGATCAGAAGTCGATTCAAAATCGCCCGACTATAGGTGCCAGCGGCATCGCCAGCCTCTCCGGTTCTTCCGATTCTGTGCAACCGATGGCGTAACGATGCGGGCAAATACCAGGATTTGTTTGGTTGATAGGCCTCCAGAAATTCAAGCTGGTAGCCCACCGGTTTGCGTGCTTCGATCCTCTGATCGAGATAGGCCACGATTTCCAGACTTTCGGGTGAAAGAGGAATGAAATCCTGAAATTTCTGTCGACCAGATGGCGTTGTGGCGCCTCTGTTTGCGGCAAAGTAGCGCCGCGCTCTTGCGTTGCCGGCGGTACGAATGAGACCCGAGGCAAGCCACAAACCGATCCAGCGCTGAGCGGAGCGGCGTGAAACGTCAGGGAATCGCGCGAGCAATTCCAACAACGTCACGCCGTTGGTGGATTTTCGAATGGCAGCGAGCAATGGCGAAGTGGGCATTTTTCGGTTGGCGCGGTTGTGGCGCTATTGTGGCGCAGTTATGGCGCTATTATGGCGCTATTGTGGCGCGATTACAAGGGTACATCTGGGTCAAAACATGCGCGGCGCCGCATGAATGCCAATGAAATTGTTAAGGAGAATCTGCAAAACGAGGCCTACCGCGGACAACGGGGTCATGGTGGTGAGACTCGAATCGAAACACCACTCCGATTGCATGCGCTTAGACGGCCCCATCGGAGGGCAAGCCCTGCATTGATCGAGGTGGGATCTTCGCCGATTTCAATAGTTCGAAAATGGCCTTGTTTTGATCTATTCCGGAAAATACTTCTTCGTGAAGTGGATAAACTTGAGTGCTATACCTTGCTCTCGCCTTCCCAATTACTTTCCTTTTAAATTAATCCCGAGTCTTTGCCGATCTTAATTTTGACTATGAATCAACCCACCGAATTCGCTCAACATTTGGCCAACTCTCCCTGGCCCGCCGAAGGCCCAAGCCGCGCGCCTTACTGGACCTTCGTCGATCCCGCTACCTACCAGCGCGAGCAGGAGAAAATTTTTCGCGGCAGCAACTGGCATTTTCTGGGGCTGGAAGCCGAGGTGCCCGATCCCGGCTCCTATAAAAGCAACCGCATCGGCGATACGCCGGTGGTGTTGACGCGCGACCACGATGGCAGTCTGCATGCGGTGGTGAATCGTTGCGCGCATCGCGGCAATATCGTGTGCCGCGATGAGCTTGGCAAGGCTCAATCGCTATATTGCGTGTATCACGCCTGGGTCTACGACTTGAAGGGCAACCTCACTTCGGCGGCATTCCGGCGCGGCATTCGCGGCGAGGGTGGCCTCCCAGAGGATTTCAAGCTTGAGGACCACGGCCTGCAAAAACTGCGGGTCGCCACTATTTGCGGCCTGGTGTTTGGCAGCTTCGATCACCACATCATGCCCCTTGAGGATTGGCTGGGCGAAGTGGGTGATGGCATCCGTCGCACGCTGCCTCGGCCGCTCAAGGTACTGGGTTATGACACGCAACGCATCCACGCCAATTGGAAGAATTATCACGAGAACCCGCGCGATTCCTTCCACGCCAATATCCTGCACACGTTCTTTGCCACCTTCGGGCTTTCGCGCCAATCGCAGGAGTCGGCGATGATTTTGGATAGCGCGGGCCGCCACGTGTATTTTTATACCAAGGCGGGCACCGAGCGACCGGATGAAAATTTCGACAAAACGCAAAGCACTTTGCGTTCGAAAAAATCCGATTTCAACCTGCGCGATATGTCGTTGCTCAATTGGCAGGATGAATACGGCGATGGCATCAGTATTCAAATCCTCACTCTTTTTCCGAGCTTTGTACTGCATCAGATTTCCAATAGTCTGGCTACGCGGCAATTGGTGACCTATTCGCCCACTATGTGCGATCTGCATTGGACTTATTTTGGCTTTGAGGACGATACGCCCGAGATGACCGACCGGCGCCTGTTTCACCAGAACCTGGTGGGTTCGGCGGGGCTGGTGTCGATGGAGGATGCCAGCGTCTGCGAAATGATCCGCCGTTCGCTGGGTGAGAGCCCCGAGGGCGCCTCGTTCATGCAGATGGGTGGCAAGGACTTAACCAGCGGTGGCACCAGCAAGCTCTCCGAGCGCGCGCTGCGTAATTTTTGGCATACCTACCGCGGGCAGATGGGCCTATGAACTCCTCTATTACCCTTGAGGCGCGCGCCGCCATCGAGAACCTCAACTACGAGTGGGCGCGCCTCATCGATGAAAACAAAATCGAAGCTATCGGCGACTTGATGACGGAGAGCGCCGACTACAAAGTGGCTTCCCGCTTCAACGTGGATCGCAATTTGCCTTCGGCGGTGATTCATTGCCGTTCGCGCGCGCAATTGCTCGACCGCATCACCGCCATGCGTGTGGCCAATATTTATGAGAAACAGTGCTACCGGCATGTGGTCTCGGGCGTGCAGGTGCTCGGGGCCGCAAGCGACTTTGGCGCCAATGCCTGGGAGACGCGCGCCAACTACGTGGTGATCCGCACCATGGAGCACGATGGCTCGATGATCGTGTATTCCACCGGTCAGTATTGCGACGTAGTGGTGTTCGAAGGCGATGCACCAAAATTCGCGCGCCGCCATGTGGTGTATGACTCACGCATGATCGAGACGGTGCTGGTGATTCCGATTTAAGGGCTAGGCGCCCCTGCGCTAAAACCCCACGGCCAGACTATCGCGCCGCGAATCCGCGCCCGCGAAGTAACCATCATCCAATCGTCGAATGAGCTGGCTACAACCAAAATCCATGTAGCCCTTGGGCAGCGCCACCACTTGGTGGCCGCGTCGCGCAAGCTCCTCCAACGTGGCGTTGGAGAATTCCGGTTCGAAATTAATCTCCAGCCCCTGCACGACGCGAAAGCGCGGCGCGTCGATGGCCGCTTGCGGGTTCTGGCCGTAGTCGGCCATGCGCACCATCAACTGCGTGTGGCCTTGCGGCTGCATGCTGCCGCCCATCAGGCCCAGGGTCATCACCGCCTCGCCGTCTTTGGTGACAAAGCCCGGAATGATGGTTTGGAAGGGACGCTTGTTTGGGCCAACATCGTTGGGGTGGCCACGTTGCAGCACAAACCCTGAACCGCGATTTTGCAAACTGATGCCGGTGCCGGGCACTACTATGCCCGATCCGAATCCGGAAAAATTGGATTGAATCATCGATACCATCATGCCGCTTGCATCGGCGGCATTGAGATACACGGTGCCGCCTTTGGGCGGCGTGCCATGGCCAAAGTCTTGAGCCCGTTTCATGTCGATGAGTTTGGCGCGCATTTTTAAATAATCGCGATCAAGCATGTGCATAGGATCAATAGTCATGTACTTGGGATCGGCGACGTAACGGTAAGCATCGGCGAAACCCAGCTTCACCGCTTCGATTTGCAGGTGCGTGCTGTCAGGGCCATCGACAGGAAGGCTTGCGACATCGAAGTTCGCGAGGATGCCCAACGCAATCAGACAGACGATGCCTTGTCCGTTCGGTGGGATTTCGTGCACCGTGTAGCCGCGATAGTCCTGCGTCAGGGTGCCGCACCAGTCGAGGGTGTGGGCGGCTAGATCGGAGGCTTTCATTGCACCGCCATGCGCGGTGATGTGCGCGGCAATTTTTTCGCCAAGCTCGCCCTTGTAATAGGCCTCGCCGCGCGTTTTGGCAATCATCTCCAGCGTTCGCGCCGCTGCGGGCAAGCGAAAAATCTCTCCGGGCTTGGGCGCGCGACCATTGGGCATGAAGGCTTCGGCGAAGCCGGGTTGCTCGCTCAATTCCTTGACTTGATTGCCCCAACTACCCGCGATCCATGGTGAAACCGGATAGCCGTTCGCCGCGTAGTCGATGGCGGGTTCGAACAAATTTTCGAATGGAAGCTTGCCGAATCGCCGTGACATCTCAACCCACGCCGATACCGCGCCCGGCACCGAAATGCTGTTGACGCCGCGCGACGGCATCGCGGCCTGCCCGCGAAAGTAATCGGGCGTCCATGCCGCGGGCGAGCGGCCCGAGGCGTTTAAGCCATGAATTTGTTTGCCATCCCAGATGATGGCAAAGGCGTCGCTACCTAATCCGTTTGACACCGGCTCCATCACTGTAAGGCACATGGCGGTGGCCAGCGCCGCATCCACTGCGTTGCCGCCGGCTAGCAACATGCGTAGCCCTGCCTGGGCGGCGAGTGGTTGCGAGGTCGAGACCACGTTGCGCGCGAGGGTGGGGCGGCGCGCGGTGAGGTAGGGGTTTTGATAATCAATATTTTTCATGCGGTGGGCCTGTGGATGGAAGGTGTGATGATCAAGCGGCGCATTATGCGCAAAAATGGCCGATCACTCGTGCCATTGGTGTCGGAGGCACGCTCGGCGGCGGCATTTCGCTACGATAGCCCCGTTTTATGAGTGCTAAACTCTGGCATATGAACGCACGCGTTGACCAAATATTGACTGAAGCTCTTGGACTTCCAATGGAGGAGCGTTCCGCGCTAGTGGTCGCGTTGCTTGACAGTGTTGAAGGTAGTGGGGACTCCAGCGTCAAGGACGCTTGGCGAGAGGAATTACTGCGGCGTCGCGAGGCGTTGAAGTCCGGTTCCGTAAAGCCCGTGCCATGGGCCGATGCCAGGGCTCGCATTAATTCATTGTGACTCGATTCAGTATTGACCTCCTGCCTCAGGCGGAGGCGGAAATTCGAGAAGCGTTTCTGTGGTACTTCGCTCGTAGCCCACTTGCGGCCAATGAATTTCGAACCGAAGTTCTGGATGCAATAGACGGACTTGGCGAAACGGCTGATACCTGGCCAGAAGACGAATCTGGTTTTCGCTATTACGTCTTGCGGCACTTTCCCTACACAGTGCACTATGAATTTGAGGAGCGGCGCGCCACCGTCATCGCGGTCGCTCACCAGAGGCGCGAACCGGGCTATTGGCATGATCGATAACCTCATCTCGGCAATTTATTCCGGCGTTTAACGTTCGCAGCCGGCGGTGCGGCGCAATGACGAAGGCAAGTGCGGAGATTCCTGCGCGTCAGGCTGCGCTGCGGGGTTAGGCGATGGCTTTGCGACTGCGATTTGGAGATGGGTTGTCATCGATTTGACTCACCGAAAAATGAAAACCTGCAAATGAATGTTTTGGTCATCGGTGGCGGAATCGGTGGTCTGACCACCGCATTGAGTATGCATCAGGCGGGTTTTGAGGTCACGGTGTTCGAAGCGGTGCGCGAAATCGGCGCGCTCGGGGTAGGTATCAACCTGCAACCCAATGCGGTGCGCGAGTTGACCGAGTTGGGCCTGGGCGAGGAACTCGCGCGCACTGGCATTCCCACGTCGACCCTCGCTTACTACAACAAACACGGCCAACGCATCTGGAGCGAACCGCGAGGGCGCGAGGCGGGGTATCGATGGCCGCAGTATTCGATCCATCGCGGTGAGCTATTGATGATTCTGGTGCGAGCAGTTCGCGAACGGCTGGGCGAGGCCAGCATTCGCTGCGGTCATCAACTGGCCTCGTTCGAGCAGGATGCGAATGGTGTCACTGCGCACTTCATTGATCGACGCAGCGGTGCGCAAGTGGGCACCGCGCGGGGCGATATGCTGATTGGCGCCGATGGCATTCACTCCGCGGTGCGAGCGCAGCTTTACCCCAATGAGGGCGAGCCGCGTTTTTGCGGACAGATGATGTGGCGCGCGGCGGTGGAATCCACACCCTATCTCGATGGCTGCACGCATGCCATCACCGGCCATCGCGACCAGAAATTTCTCGTCTACCCGATGAGCGCTGGCGCGCGCCAACGTGGCCGCTCGTTGATCAATTGGATCGCGGAACTCACCGTACCCGGCCCAACGCCGCGCGCCGATTGGAATAAGCAAGTCGCGAAAGAAGTGTTCGCAAATGCGTTCGCGAAGTGGCGCTTTCCCTGGCTCGATGTGCCCGCTTTGATTGACGCCACCGAGGCGGTGTTCGAATTTCCCAAGGTCGATCGCGACCCGGTTGCGCAATGGAGTTTCGGTCGCGTCACGCTGATTGGCGATGCCGCGCATGCCATGCTGCCCATCGGCTCGCAGGCCGGTTCGCAGGCCGTGGTCGATCCAAGGTACCTCGCGCGCGCATTGCTTACCGAACCCAGGCCCGAAGCCGCTCTCGTCCGATATGAGGCTGAACGCTTGCCCGCCATGAACGAAATCACGCTGCGCATCCGCGGCCTGGGGCAGGAGATCGTCATGGAAATGGCCGAGGAGCGTGCACCTGACGGTTTCGAGCGCATCGAAGAGGTGATCCCCAATGAGGAGATGGCGCGGCTGTCGGCGGAATTCAAGCTTGTCGCGGGGTTGGATCGCGACTATGTCAATTCGCGGGAGTCGCTGCTTCACATGCCAAAGTGAATGGGGAGATCGACGCGACCAACATCTTGATCGTCATTTCGCAACAAACACTCTGGCGATCATGTACATACCCAGTACAACCAGGCCGATAAAAAACCACCTTCGAAAGACTTCGGGATGAATTTTCTCACGTACCCGTTGTCCGAGGAACATTCCCGCCAATGCCGGGATAACCGCCAAGAGCGAAGTCGATGCGGCTTCGAGCCGGAATTGTCCGCCAAGCCCTAGCGCACAAGCGAGCGCGAGGGTGGAGACAGTAAAAGAAAGGCCCAGGGCTTGAATGAGATTGTCTTTCGCTAGGCCAAGCGAATTGAGATAGGGGACCGCGGGGATGACGAAGATTCCCGTGGCGCCGGTGATAAGTCCTGTGACCAGACCAATCAGCGGCGAAAGCCAATACTCGACTTTGGCCGATACGGTGAAATGAGGCGCGGTGAAACCAAGCGCGCCATAGAGCACCAGGATTGCGCCGAGAGCCGCGCCGGCCAAGGATGCCGATTGCCCAGTAAGCACGCCGATACTCAAGATAGTCCCGGCGAAAATGGCAATCATCATTGTTCCCAGACGACGAAGTAACGCGCCGAACGCAGGGCCAGCCAATAACTGCCACACATTGGTAACCAGGGATGGCACAACCAACATCGCCGCGGCCGCAGCTGGCGCCATGACGAGGCTCAGTAGTCCCATCGCCACCGTGGGGAGGCCCATCCCGAGAACGCCTTTGACCAAGCCCGCGGCGATGAATGTGATGCCTATCCAGAGGAGAATTGTGGTGGAGTCGGTCATTCGTTTATGACGCTCAACAAAAAGTGGCATCCCTTAAATGGGGATTCATCAGCCTCATCAAGAAGGGCCAAGCACAGTCCGAATGCTAGCGTCGAGTTGACGGCCATTGTTCATCCGATGCGGGTGCGCGATTCGCCAAACTCAAACCGTTGCCGCTTCATCCATCGCAATTGCTTTTCGCCACAGCGGCAGCACCTCACGCGCCAGCAGCGTGAGCGATTCCCGTTCCCAATCCTCATTGGGTCCGGACCAATCCATGCCGCTGATGAGCAGCGTACCAAACGGACCCGTAGCCTTGCGCAGCGCCGCCAGCTTCATTGCCACAGTCTGCGGTGAGCCGTAGATCAAGCGGCTCTCGATGATGTCATCCACGGTGACATCCGCGTCGGCGACGCCGGGGCGCGGCCGCACTGCATCCAGATTGCCTGCCTTGGAAAAGATCTTGAAGAAGTAGTTGAAGAAGTAACGCAGCGAACCTTGCGCACTGAAGGCGCGTGCGCGCGCTTCCTCATCGGTTGGCGCCACCAGCACCGCGCGCACCACGCGCCAGTTCGCGCCATCGACTTCGCGTCCCGCATCGATGCAGCCCTGCCGGTAGTTGTTCCAATGATTGCCGAGCATGGCTCCGGGGAGCAATGCGCTCGATATCGGCCCCCAACCACGCTGGCCGCAGAGAGTGGTGGTTTTTGAATTCGGCGTCGAAGTCGGGACGCAGATCGGCGGGCGCGGGCGTTGGAAGGGTTTGGGCATGAACCCCACCCCCACTTCGGGGAACCTCGCGTCCTTGAGCGCCACGTTCCAGAATTCGCCCTGGAAATCATAGGGCGGATCTTCCGCCCAGATCCGCTCGATCATCTCGATGTGCTCGATCAGCATGCGGCTCTTTTGCGCGCTGTCCGCCTTGACCCCGAACACCTCGGCATCCGTCGCGAGGCTGCCGGTGCCCACGCCCAAGATGAAACGCCCGCCGCTCATGTGGTCGAATTGCGCCGCTTCGGCCGCGATGCGCGCCGGATGTTGATTCGGGGCGTTGATGGTTCCAGTGGCGAATTTGATTTTCTTGGTGTGCGCCAACAGGCTTGCCATGAACATCATCGGCGACGGATACGGCTCGTTGTGCGCCGTGTAATGTTCACCGACCCACAATTCGTCGTAGCCAAGCGTATCCAGCAGAATGGCCTTTTCGGTATCTTCCGCGAGATAAGCACCCATCGTGCGACCCACCGGGTGCATAGGCATCATGAACATTCCGAGGCGCACGTGAATCTCCTTGTAAATTTCCAATGGGCGCAGCCGCTATCCGTACGGTGCGGCGCGATTGCATGAAATGGCCACGCTAACCAGCGATCTGAATGGGGTTTTATCGGTGGAATCGAAATCGAACAGACTCTTCGCTCATCCGTTCCTGTCCGTTCCTGTCCGTTCCTGTCCGTTCCTGTCCGTTTCCATTCAATTTTTAAGGGTTAATGCTGAACAGGGCCTGCGTTCTCGACGTACATAGAGGCCCGTCCGGCACCGCGCAATTCGATCTTTTTCGAGAGGGCGAGATGACGCAAAAGCTCCTTGGCCTGTCGTTCAGTCAACCGGCACAAATTCATGACCTCCGCCCGTTTTATCTGCCCGTGCTGGCGAATGTAACTTAGCACCATCTGCTCCTGCTGAATCGGGCCAAAGCCCACCTGGCGCGTATAGGCAGCTTTGTCGCTCACCACCGAATAGACCGATGCCGACAAGGTGTAGCTGCGCCCACGGGTGTTGCCATGCGCGTCGACCAAACCCGCTTCGGTTAATGCCTCCAGCGTACGTTTGGCACTCGTCGCATCCCGCTGGATATGCTGCGCCAAGCTTTCAGCCGACAGGCGCTTGAAATCGCGCAAGGCACCTAACGCAATCAGCGAGTCGATCGGCAGCTCGGCGCCGCGCTGGCGCTCAATGTCCACCACCATGCGACGGAAAGCCACATCGGCAGGCACAGTAGGCAATTGCAGTACTACATTTTGCGCATCGGTGCGGCCATAGTCAGGCGCTGGGCGTCCATACTTGAGTAGGCCTCGATAAATTGTGTCCACCCCACGACCTGAGCGCTCCACCACGCCAATGCGTTTCATGGCATCAGCCAAGGCGCGGTTGCGGGGACGCGGCTCGGTCACCAGCAAGTTGGCGAGTGTTACCCCGTCGACCAGACCGCCAGGATTGCTGATCACCAGTGCCTCATCTTCCAGCCGCACGTGCACCGCACCCATGCGGTGGTAGTCGCGGTGAATTAGCGCATTGGCCACCGCCTCACGAAAGGCCGCCATGTCCACCAACGGCACCGGCACACGAAATAAGCCCACCTGCAACTCCTGCTCCGGGTTGTAGGGGCGAAAGTTCGTCTCCAGCCAGTCCAGCGCCTTGAGCAATGGAAAACGCCGAAACTCGTTGAACCGCACCGCCTGCTGCGCCAGCACCTGAAACGCCAGTTCATGCGTGGCCACACGTTGCTGCAATATCGACTCGCGCCCAATCAATAGCAGGCCCGCGAGCGTGGGCACCCGGCTCCCGTCAGGCTGCCGCTGGGTGAACCCCAAAGCTCCATCCAACGCCTCGTCATCCAGATCCAGCAGCACACGGTCGCCGCCATGTTGCTGCACCGCCTGCCGCAAGCGCTCGCGCTCCAGCGGATCAAAGTCCGCCAGCGTACAACCTGCCACGGGTTGGGCGGACACATCGACCAAACCAAAGCTCGATGCGCGGCTGATACGCTCGTGCGGCAACATGGGAACACATTCGGGCGCGCCATCGTGCTTAATGCGACGACGCACATACACCCCGGACTGCGTAGCCACTTCACCTTGGGCCTTGGGCACGCGAATACGGACGGCCCGCACGCCGTGGATGTCCACTGGCTCCACATCCACTTGAAGGGATGGCGATGTGCGCGCGGCCACCAGGCCCGCCCGCCCCGTTAGCAACGCATGATCGGCGTGCAAGCCCGTGACCTGCCCATCGTCCTCGACTCCCAACCAGAGCTCGCCACCCTCGGTATTGGCCAGACAAACCAGCGCTTCGACCAGGTCGGCATCCGATAAACGCTTGCGGTCGCTTTTGAATTCGACGGTGAGGGATTCCCCTAGCGGCAATAAAGGTGATGAACGCGCGGTGCTCATGGTATTGCCTCCCCTCGGACGGGCTTGGCATTGGCTTTGGTGGTGGCCGGGCCGGCGCGCAACGCCTTGAGGGTTTCGCCGATGGCGTCGGCTTCGCACACTGTTAAATGAACGTTGTTGCGCTGAGGCACGCCGACGGATACGTTCGAACCATTGTTATTGCCAGTACGCAGGCGCTTGAGGGATGTGGATTTATTACCGAAAGCGGCCAGAAACGCGAACGGAAATTGCGCGGGATTGAAAGGTTGTAGGGCCACATCAGATATGGCCGCTTCTATTTCTGCTGCGTTCATATTCGCCGAGTCTTCGTAGGTCCCATATGATAGTAACAATCCGATCGTCGGAGGCATCCGGTGGCTGCGCCGGCAAAGAATGTGCGCCACAAAAGCTAAAGATTATAAATTGCAACTTTAGTAAGGATGAGACTTTCCTGGCAGGATAGTTACGTAAATTGGCAACAAAATTGATTCTTGCCAAGGGCTATTTTTTGCAACTACTGGAATCTATCCGCTGTTCCAGCAACGACGCAGCCAGATCGCCGAATTGGCGTTGAAACAGCGGTTGCCAACCATGCCCCCGACCCGTTTTATGTCGACGCCGGCTGCCTGATGAGCTACGCCGCGGGTATTGCCGACTCAATCCGGCGCGCAGCGGTCCACGTGGACGAGATATTCAAAGGCGCCAAACCCGCCGATCTGCCCGTGGAGCAGCCGACAACCTTTGAATTGATCATCAACGGCAATACCGCCCGGGCGCTCGGGCTCACTATCCCGAAAGAGTTGCTGCTGCAGGCCGACCGGGTGATTGAATAAGCGTTTGCCGCCGGTGAAGACTCGCTTGTCATAAAAGTCAAACATTGCTAATTCGATAGCAATAGATGACGTACATTTCCGGTCAGTATCGTTGCGTAGAATAACAACGAATGTGATCATCGCTCAGGGCCAATCTTGCAGGCTACTTGGAATTGATAGTCGCGGGGAGGAGCAGTAATAACGTCCGCAATCGACCCTCTGCTGCCCCCCGCATTTCCCGAAAGTAGGCACGCCAGCGTAGACTGTCCGCACTGGCATCAAGGGGGCGTTTCGCTCGCTGATTGTGGCGTTTGCCGCGTTCAAGAACTTGGGGATCACCATGAAAAGTACATCGATAGTCATCCTGGGCCTGCTGGTTGTTTCACTCGGCCTTTTCGGCTGTGTGAGCCAGCCATCTAGCCAGGGTTGGGTAACGTCCCGACGGCTTTAGTACTGGGGCGATCGTACACATTGCCAAGGTTTCGCCGCCGGTACCCAAGGCCGCCGGACAGTGGAGCGTCTACGAAATCACAGCCAAGGGAGATCAATTGACCGTCGTGCTGAACGGCGTAAAAACGGCTGAGGCGCGCGATAGCAAATTCAAAAGCGGGCCGCTGGCTCTTCAGTACGCAGCCGGCGTTGTCAAGTTTCGTAAGGTGCAAATCAGGCCGCTGTAGACGCGGTTGGCTGCTTACAGGTGAATAGTCAAAACCGGCCACTGGCCGTTGCCTCGCCAGGAGGATGGGGCTAGCATCCGCGTCTCCTCCCGCTTTCGAGAAACCCATGCCCATGATCGCCGCCCGCAATGCCTACAAACTGTTCATCGTCGGATTCATCGTGCTGTTTGCACTTGTGAGCCTGCCGTCCCATGCGCAGGATCCCGCGCTGATGAAATGGCTCGCCGCCTCCCACCGCACACCCGGCAACGTCGCGCGCGACGCCGCCCGCCACCCGGTCGAGACGCTCACGTTCTTCGGCGTCCGGCCCGACAGCACGATTGTTGAGATCCTTCCCGGGAGCGGCGGCTACTACATGGAGTTGCTCGCGCCCTACCTCAAGGAGAAGGGGCGCTACCTCGCGGCGAACAATCGCGGCGTCGGCGCCGCGCCGCAGTACGCCGCCGACCACGAGCGGCTGCTTGCACGCCTGAAGGCGGACTCCCCGCTGTACGGACGAGTGGAGGTCACGCAGTTCCATCGCGACCTCTACGACGTCGCCCCGCCCGGCAGTGCCGACTTCGTGCTGACCTTCCGCAACCTGCACAACTGGCTGGAGCGCGATGAAACCGACGGCGCGCTGCGCGCATTCCACAAGGCCCTGAAGCCCGGCGGCATCCTCGGCGTGGTGGACCACCGTGGCCGCACTGACGCTTCGCAGAAGGAGCAGATGAAGGAGGGCTACGTGCGCCAGGACTTCGCTGTCGCGCTGATCGAGAAGGCCGGCTTCAGGCTGACCGGTTCCTCGGAAGTGAACGCCAATCTGAAAGACACCAAGGACCATCCCGAAGGCGTTTGGAGCCTGCCGCCTAGCTACCGCCTGGGCGACAAGGACCGCGCAAAGTACCAGGCGATCGGCGAGAGCGACCGCTTTACCTTGAGGTTCGTCAAGCAATAGGGCTCTCAAGGCATCGGTAAATTTAAGTCAGGAGCGCAAGCACTTAAGCAGCGCAATACCGCGCGCGTCCAGGGCGAGGGTCATTCCGGCTGTACACCCGCTGCGCGCATCACCTTGGTCCAAAGAGGGATCTCGCTTCGCACCCGCGCCACATGCTGTTGGGGGGTACCGGGTAACAACTTAATATTTTCAGCCGCGGATTTCCCTATCGTTTCCTTGTTTCTGAGGAAACTCACGGTATCGCGGTTCAGTCTCTCGATGATCAGCCGCGGAAGATTGGCTGGCGCGGACAGACCGAACCAGGAGTCGATCATGCATGCCTCGTTGAATCCGGAATTCCGGACTGCTGCGCCGCGAGCAACCGTGACGCGACCAACTTTACCTGACGTTTAGCCAAGGCGAGCATGATGCCGGGAATCCTTGTCGCCTCGTCGACCCGGGTCACCACGCGCGTCACGAGATAGCGCCGGTGCGCGGTGCGAATGACCTTCGCGAGTCGGCCACATGCAGAAAGAGCGGTGCGATTCAACAGCGGCGCGATTCAACACTTGTCGGGCCGGCGATTGAGGCGATATAGTCGCCGGCACGGAAACGATGGTTGCATACTTCTAGTCCAGGATTATCCAAAGGAGGCGTTATGCAGGGCTTATGGCATTGCGGAGTGATGGTGTTGGCATTGCTGGTCGCTTCGGGTCTGTCCCAGGCGCAGCAACCCAAGCGTTCCATGGTGAAAATCAAGGCGGCGCAGGCATTCACCGGGGATGTTGCCCAGAATGCAGCGGTGCATGCCGCGATCAGGGCGGGTTTTTTCAAGGAAGAGGGGCTGGAAGTTGAAGTCGTCAATTTCCGCTCCTGGACCGAACCGGTGCAAGCGCTGGCGAGTGACTCGGCGCAGTTCGCCTTGGGAGCCGCGAGTCTTGTCCGCGCGGCGGCGACCACCAGCGCGCCGGTGCGGCAAATCGCCATGCTCTCTAGCATCTATCCCTACGAGTTTCACGTCAGGCGCGACAGCGGCATCAAGTCGGTGGCGGATCTGCGCGGCAAAACCATCACCACGGTGCGCCCGGGTGAAACCCTGGATGTGGTGTGGACGCAAATACTTGAGGGTGCCGGCCTGAAGATGTCCGACGTGAAGCGCACCGAAAGCTTCAACGGCCTGGGAACGTTGGTCAGCGGCAGTGCGGACGCCGCCAATATTATCGACACCCTGTTGCCTAAGGCGCGTGCAGCAGGCCTGGTCAAACTGGTGGATTACACCGAATGGCGCCAGCAGAAAGGGATGATCTCGGGCAATGGCGCCAATCTTGGCTGGGGCACCACGGTAAAGATGCTCAAGGAACACCCCGACGTGGTCCGCGCCTACCTGCGCGCGCTGGTCAAGGCCACGCTGCGTCTGAAGAACGATCGTGCTTTCGCGGTGGACCTGCTGCAGCGCGTGCCATTCAGCCTGGACGGCGAAACGGCGGCAGAGATTGCCGATCGCAACCGCCCTCACTGGATAATCCGCCTGGATTATTCCAAAGGCGATCTGTCATTTGATGCGGAGATGGTGGAGATTGCGCTGGGCCGTCAAAAGGGAAGCATCGATCTGCGTACGGTGTCAGACGCTGCGCCGGTGAACGAAGTGCTCAAGGAGATGAAGGTTACTTTCTAAACCGGAAGTCAACCTTGCCCGGAAGCGGGGGGGGCTTTACCCAGTACACCCGGGATCTGGCATCAGCAAACCCGGGCTTTGAACATAATCGGCATGGTGCGCGAAATTGAAACCCTGTATCACGACATGCCAGGGTATTTCATCGGCCAATGCGTCTTATCTTTGGAAGTCGGGTAGCCGGACGCGGTTGCCCGCGCAGCCCCCGAGCGTGAAAGTTTTCCATCACTCGGCTCGATCAGTACAAAAGCCAGCGTCAATCAGTCAATGACCCGGCAACTCGGAATGCTCCCCGAGCGACCTTCGCGATACACACCCGTAGCCGTTGTACATGTCTTGCGACAATGCTGAGGGCGCACACGCCCAGTGGTGCAGCGTCCATTTGCATTCCCCCCACACTAACCCATCTTTCTCAACTCGCCGTTGATTTTGAGAGATTTGGGCACTTTGGGTGACGCAAGTGCTTGAAGTTATTGGGGGCGGTTTGCGGAAATGCTTGTAGTGGAGACCTTGGTCCTTGTCGAGGTGATTTTGCGTTCGTAGAATTCGCGCATGTTTCTGCGCTGCAATCGACGCATGAAGGACAGCAAGCTCCACGAGTATTGGAGCATTGTTGAGAGCCGGCGTCTGGGCAACGGGCGCATCGCGCAGCGCCAGGTCCTGTACCTGGGCGAGATCAATGCCAGCCAGCGCGAGGCGTGGCGCAAGACCATCGAGGTGCATGATCAGAATGGGGCGCGGCAGGTTGCGCTGTTTCCCGCAGGTTCGATGCCCGCAGACGATATCGATGCGATTGGTGTGCGCCTGAGCGAATTGCGGCTGCGACGTCCGCGGCAATGGGGAGCTTGCTGGCTGGCGATGCAGCTGTGGCAAGAGCTCGATCTGGAGGGTTTTTGGCGATCACGGCTGAGGCCCTAACGTGAAGGCACGCCGTGGCTGAAGGTGCTGCAGACCCTGGTTGGGTATCGACTCATCGATCCGGGCTCAGAGTGGAAATTGCATCGACATTGGTTTGATGCCAGCGCGATGGCCGATCTGCTGGACACTGATTTCGTGCTGGCTGAAAAAAATACGCTTTACCGCTGTCTGGATCGGTTGGTCGAGCACAAGGATGAACTGTTTAAGTTTCTCATCGGCCGATGGGGAGAGCTGTTCGGTGCCAAGTTCGACGTATTGCTCTACGACCTGACCAGCACCTACTTTGAGACCGACACCGAACGCGGCCCTGAGGATCTGCGCCGGTTCGGCTACAGCCGCGACAAGCGAGGCGACTGCCGCCAAGTGGTCATCGCCTTGATCGTCACCCCGGAGGGATTCCCGCTGAGCTACGAGGTGCTCGCGGGCAATACCGCTGATTCGACCACCTTGAGTGATTTCCTGGATCGCATCGAGCAGCGCTATGGGAGGGCCAACCGCATCTGGGTGATGGACCGGGGAGTGCCCACCGAAGACAGTCTTGCTAAGATGCGAAGTATGGGCGCCTCCTATTTGGTGGGTACTCCCAAAAGGCCGACTGTCAAAACTCGAACAGGCCTTTCTCGCTGAGCCTTGGGCGCGCGTGCGCGAGGGCGTCAAGGTGAAGCGACTGGCCACCGAGGAGGACATCTACGTGCTCGCGCAAAGCGATGCGCGCATCGACAAGGAGCGCGGCATGCGAGGCAAACGCCTGCGCCGCTACGTTGATCGGCTCAAGGCATTGCAGGGCCAGCGACTAACGCGCGATCAGTTGCTGATGAAACTGGGCGCGGCCCGGCACGAGGCCGGGCGTGCCGCCAATCTGATCAAGGTGACGACCCCCAAGGACAACGCAAGCACGGCAAGCTTTGGGTTCAGTCTGCTACGCGACAAGCTGCGCCAAGTGCGCCAACGCGAAGGCCGCTACCTGCTGCGTACCAACCTCACCGCGCAAGCCCCCGAGCGGCTGTGGACCTTCTACATCCAACTCACCGAGGTCGAGCAGGCCTTCAAGGAACTCAAGCACGACTTGGCGGTCAGACCGATCTATCACCAAAAGGAATCACGTATCGAGGCGCACATCTTCGTGGCCTTCCTCGCCTATTGCCTGCAAGTCACACTCAAAGCAAAAATTCGCCCGATGGCCAGCGGCATTACGCCCCGCGAGGTGATCGCCAAGTTCAAGACCATGCAGATGGTCGATGTGCATATTCCCACCACCGACGGGCGAGAACTGGTGCTCTCGCGCTACACCCAGCCTGAAACTGAGCACCGCATGCTGCTGGATCAATTGCGCATGACCCTGCCCAAGCAACCCCCACCGAAAATCACCGCTAAACAAGCTCGCCAAACAACCCCGGAGCCCGAAACAATGTAGTGGAGACCTTCATCATCGGTCCACAAATAATCAACTACTTAACGATCCCGAAAGAGCAGCTGCTGCAGGCCGACCGGGTGATTGAATAAGCGTTTGCCGCCGGTGAGGGCTCGCTTGTCATTCGACCCTCTGCTGCCTCTGAATATTCTCCTAAGCGGCCACTCAAGGTCATAATGCAGAACCGCCCGGAATCGGGCGTCGCAGAATCCAGCAGATTCAACATTAATGTCCGCCACGCAAAAAAAACTGGGGGGAAGGCATGAGGATCTCAAAACAAAATCACCTGATCGCGCTTGTCGCCGTCACGCTGTTTTCTTTCACGAATCCGACCGCGAATGCCGCGGATTGGCCCGCCAAGCCCTTGTCGATGGTGGTTCCCTACACCCCTGGCAGCCTCACTGACATCATCGTTCGCGTGATCACACCGAAGCTGGCGGTGCATCTGGGTCAGCCAGTGTTGATCGACTATCGCCCCGGGCAGGCGACCGCGATCGGCTCGCGCTTTGTGGCAAAAGGGCAGCAGGACGGTTACACGATGATCATGCAGGGGGCGAGCACGGTGGCGGTGGCCAACATGCTCAATCCCGAGGCCGGGTATTCGATCGAGGATTTCGATTCGGTGTCGATCGTGGGCCTTTCGCCGCTCGCGCTGGTGGTCCGCACCAACCTGCCGGCTAGAAACGTCAACGAACTCATTGCGATGGCCAAGGCCAAGCCTGGCAGCCTGACTTACGCGGCTGCAGGCAATGGCGGCGTCGGGCATCTTGCGACCACGCTTTTTTCGAGCATGGCGGGACTGAACCAGCAGAGCCTGCTGATGATTCCCTACAAGGGTTCGGGCGACGCCGTGGTCGATTTGATCGGCGGACGCGTCGACATGCAGATATCGGTGCTCGCGCCGACGCTGGGCGCAATCAAAAGCGGCCAGCTCAGGATCCTAGGCGTCGCATCGCCGGCGCGGCAGGCGGTGCTGCCCGACGTCCCGACGATCATGGAGGCCGGCGTGCCGAACTACGAAGTGGTGTCGTCCCTGGGAATTCTGGTCCGGCGCGGTACGCCGCAGGGCAATATCACTACGCTCAACCAGGCGTTCAACAAGGTGCTGGTCGATCCGGAAATAAAATCCCAGCTCGCCAATCGCGGCATCGCCGCCGCGGAAGTGAATCCGCCGCAGGCGTTCGGCAACGAGATCCGCAAGGAGGCGGGAAAGTACGGCCCGGTGATCCGCGAATATGGCATCAAAGCCGAATAGATGACTTCACTCCCGCTGTATCGCGACGCCCTCGACTGGAACGCGTTTGCAATCAAATATCCGGCACCGGATATTTTCGAGCAGACCGTGTACCAGTGGTCGCCGGAGCAGATCCGCGCCAACCAGAACACCCGCTTTCTCGAGGCCCTCTCCATTGCCTGGAACAACGGCTTCTACCGGCAGCTCTGGGGGAAAGCAGGCATCCGTGCCGGCGACATACGCAGCCTCGACGACATCCTCAAACTGCCCACCTTCACGTCGGATGACATCAAGGCGGACCAGGAGGCGCATCCTCCCTACGGACTGATTCATGGCGACGTGAAGCACACCGCCACCGTCTCGCCGCTGAAATTGCAATCGAGCGGTGGCACCACGGGCAAGCCGCGCCTGACGCTCAATGGTCCGCTCGAATGGGAGCTCAATGCGCTGACGCGCGCGCGTGCCTATTACGTGTGCGGCGCGCGGCCCGGCGACGTGGCGCAGATCACCTTCACCAATTCGCTGGCGAATGCCGCCTGGTGCAATTACAAAGCCTGCCACGACTATCTGGGCATCATTCCCCTGACCACCGGCAGCGGTACCGTCACCTCGTCGCGGCGGCAGCTGGAGATCGCCTTCGATTGCGGCACCAACATCTGGGCCTCGCGGCCCGAGTACCTGACGCGACTGGAACAGGTCTGCCGGGATGAACTCAAGCGCGACATCCGCGAACTGCGCACCAAGTTCATCACCTCGGGCCTCGGCCCCGACCTGAACGGCTCGTTGCGGCGCAGGATCGAGGAGGCATGGGGCTGCCCGGTCTACGACCGCTACGGCACCAACGAGATGGGCGTGGGCGCGTTCGAATGCACCTACCAGGAGGGCATGCACGTAATGGAGGACGTCAACTATTTCGAGATTCTCGATGTCGAGAGCGGCAAGCCGGTACCGGACGGAGCGCCGGGCAATCTCGTCGCCACGCTGCTGTACCGCCAGGTGATGCCGCTGATCCGCTACAACATCCGCGACCTGGTGCGTATCAAATCGACTGCGCAATGCGCCTGCGGCAGCCACTTCCGGCGGCTCGACCACCTGCTCGGCCGCAGCGACACCATGGTCAAGCTGCGCGGCGTCAACGTTTATCCGCAGGCCTGCCAGCCCGCGGTCGTCAGCGATTCGCGCGCCACCGGTCAGTGGCTGTGTATCGTCGACAGAAGCAAAGACCAGCTGCGCGACGAGATGCTGGTCAAGGTGGAGGTCAAACGCGATGCGCCCGACACCGCCGGGTTGAAGGAACATATCGAGCAGCGCCTGCATGCGGACCTGGGCGTGCGCATTGCCGTGGAACTGGTTGCCGATGGTGCGCTGGACGACTACTGGCGCGACTCCAAACCTAAACTTCTCATCGACCGCCGCTTTGAAGACCAGGCAATTGATGATAAGACAAGCGGAAAATGAAAATGCGCCTTTTTGACTGCCATTCCCATTTCAGCACCTACGCGGGCGCCAACAGCGTCGACCCCGTGGATCTTGAAAATTCGTACCGCGTTTTCAAACGGCGGCGCGAATTCCAGAGCGACGAACAGATGGGCGAGTACCTGCGCAGGAATTCGGTCAAAACCATCCTCAACCCGGCGCGCGCCAGATTCTTCGAAACCATCGAAGAGGCTAGCAGCCATTTCGACTACGCGATTGGATTCCAGAAGCAATTCAGTGACGTGGTGTTCGGCTTGTGGTTGTCCTTCCGGCCGCGCTGGGGCAAGCACGCGCTCGAGGAATTCGAGCGCGTGCGCGCCTCCATCAATGGTTTCACGGGATTCAGCGTGGCCGGGACGCAGGTGCCGGGCTGTCCGGCCAGTGACCCGCTCTGGGATCCGTTCTACAAGCATTGCATCGACCTCGACATACCGGTTTTGATACACACCGGCCTGACCGGCATAGGCCAGGGTTTTCCGGGCGGCAAAGGCATCGTTATCGACGACGCCCATCCGCGGCACATCGACATGGTCGCGGCACGCTATCCGGAACTCAGGATACTCGCCGGACGCCCAGCCTACCCCTGGCAGAGCGACATGATCGCCGTGCTGCTGCACAAAGCCAACGTCATGTATGAAGTGCACGGCTGGTCGCCGAAACATTTTTCGCCGGAGCTCAAGAAAGAGATCGGCAGGCGCCTGCAGGATCGCGTCATGTTCGGCTGCGACTATCCCGGCTTGCTGTACGAGCGGCTGGTGGACGACTGGCGCAGCCTCCACCTTTCCGAAGAAGTGCTGACGAAGGTTTTCTGGAACAACGCCGCCGCGTATTTTGCAGTGCCGGCCTGATCATCCCTTGATAGAGGATTTCATGAACGCAACCGTTTCCCATTCGAGCTATCTCGCATTGGAGCTGAAGGACACAACAGCGCAACAGCGCTACAAGCTGTTCATGGGCAGTGTCATCCCGCGTCCGATCGCGCTGGTCTCCTCGCTGAACGAAGACGGCGCCACCAACGTCGCGCCGTTCAGCAATTTCATGGTGGTGTCCTCGGCGGAAAAAGTCGTGGTGTTTTCCGTAGGCAAGGAACAGGCGCGCGACCGGACCGAGAAGGACACGCTGACCAATATCCGCATCACGCGGGAATTCGTCGTCAACTCCGTATCGCTTGCAATGGTGCGGCAGGTGCAGCAATGCGCCGAATTTTTTCCGCCCGAAGTCAGCGAAGCCACGATGAGCGGGCTACACCTGCTTCCTTCGGTCAAGGTCAGGACGCCCAGGATTGCCGAATCCAAAGTTCAGTACGAATGCCGCCTGCACTCGATACAGCGTTTCGGGGATTCGCACTTGGTGTTCGGCGAGGTGCTGCTGGTTCACGTGCTTGAGGAGATTTTTAACGACTACAAGATCGACTCCAAAACCTACTCGCCTGCAGGCAGAATCGGCGGGCGCGTCTATTGTTCGCTCGGGGACCTGATCGAAGTGTAGGCCTCCGGCGCTGCGCCCCGAAGCGCAGCGACAGCCGGCCACGGCCTGAAGAGGCGTGCCGACATTGCCTTTCCACCCGGTTCTGCGCTGCCATGCCGGACTCTGGCAGCGGCGCACCGATGTTCCGACTGAACTTTTTGTAAGCGGATGCGCTGTCCGTCCGCGGCGCTGATTTCCACCGCATGCGCGGGATCGAATTGGCGCGTTCTCTCGCGCGAGACCACCAGATTTGATCCCCAAGGACCGCAGGTTCTCGATGAAACCGATTTCGTGCATCAGCGAAAGCGCGACATGCTCCACCCCCACCGAGCGCGGTCATAGGGCGCAATGACGCACGCACTGCCAATGACGAAAAATATTATGGCACTACAAAACGCTTTTCCGAATCAGCTGTAATGAAATCTGGTACTTACATTCGACCAACAGGGGTTTTGCACCAAATCATGTTAAAGATGGGCTAGGACTCCCGCGGTCCGTCTCCAGTTATCCAATACCGCGTTCCCCGCCCCTGCCCGGTAATTTCCAGAACGCCTTTCTCGCTCAAGTCGGCAAGATCCCGCGTCGCGGTTGCCTTCGAGGCGCCGGTGATGTTGACGTATTTCTCGGCGCTCATCCCACCCTCGAATCCGCCTTTTCCTGCATCGAGCAATTTCTGCACGATTTTTTTCTGGCGCTCGTTCATCTTCGGCGCGGCCTCCCAGAAATGTGCCTTGTCCACCGCCGCGCGGATGATGGATGCAGATTCAATGCAAGCTTTCTCGAATTGCTCAACGAACCAAACGACCCAATCGGTCACGTCCAACCCACCACGCTGGGCCGCGTTGAGTTGGTCGTAGTATTGGGAACGGTTTTCGTGCAACTGGCGCGATAGGCTGACTATGCGCGACGCGGCATTGGCTTCCTGCGCAAGGGCCATGTCGCATAGCGCACGGCCAAGTCGGCCATTGCCGTCTTCAAACGGGTGGATGGCTTCAAACCAAAGATGCGCAATGGCCATGCGTACCAGGCCGTCCACCCGGATCTTCCCGCCGGGTGCGCTATCGCGAAACCACGCCAATAGGCGGGTCATCTGCGCATGCACTTGCGCGGATGCGGGCGCGACGTAATGAATCTTTTCTCGTCCAATCCGTCCGCTGACAATTTGCATGGGTTCGGTGTGGGTGCGGTACTTGCCCACTTCAATGCGCGCGAGCCCAGAGCGCCCGCCCGGAAACAAAGCCGCCTGCCAGTCGCACAAGCGTGCGTGGGTCAATGGGCGCTTGAAGTTGCGCGTGGCGTCGTCCATGAGTTCGACCAGACCATCGACGTTGCGTGGCGATTTGCGAGTCGCGGCGAGCCCCATCTTGCGCAGCACCGATGATCGAACCGCCTCGACATCCAGCCTTTCTCCTTCGATGCCGGCGGTCGCCATGGCATCCGCGATCCAGATGTTTTGGATTATTTCGGGATGTCGTTCCAGGCCGAGCGCATGCGCCAAGCCCAGAGCGGTGCCTTGCGCCAGACGTGCCCGGGCAAGCGGCTCGGTCAGCGCTTCATGACGCAGCGTGAATGCCGGCCAGCCGGGTTTGCCCCAGATGTAGACGGTTGAGGGATCCATGAGCCGTATTTTAGGCATTTACGGCTCAAGTTATATATATTATTGAGCCGTATTGGGGAATTTGCGGCTCAAACCCAATATTGAAAAAATCGGGGCCCGTTTTTGTTTGCGGCGATGGAGCAGACGGTTCTTCCTCTGTCAGTTCGAGATTAATGATCGAGCCAACATCACCGACAATGAACCAGAGGTTTCGGCGGAAATTGCGGCGGTATTGTTGGCAGGAGCAATCAATCAGCTCGACGAAGCCGTACAGGATGGTTCGTTACATGAGATTAGCCATGAAAACAAAGCCCAGAGCCAAGAGCGGAATTCTTGAAGCTGGACGCGAGACGGCAAGTGATCTGCATCGACTGGGTTTTATCGATAAACGCAAAACGCGCAAGTTCGACGCCCTGTGCCTTGAGTTGCGCAATGGGCGCCTGTGGCGCATTCCGGGCTAAAGGTGGGGTTGGTATTGGAATAGCGTGCCGATCACAATGACTTGAGGATACCAATCCATGAATCCGGAATTGCCGGGCAATCAATCGATATTGAACGCCCTTTCTTCGAAAACTGTACTCAAACCCATGACCGAGGAGGCGGCGCGCGCCGTGCCCGTCAGCCTGATCTCGGACGGACTGATCGCCATCAGTCGGTTCCCGCTCCGGGTCGGGCGCGAATCACGCTTTACCTTCGTCAATGGGGAATTCCGTAGAAAGGAGCGGCCGCGCCTGGGTAATCAAGAACCCAATAACGATTTGTATTTGCTCGATACGATACAGCCGCTTCATATCTCCCGCGAGCACTTCCAAATCGACCGTACCCTGGATGGCTACGTGATCGTCGATCGCGGCAGCGCCTGCGGCACCATCGCCGGCGATGTCGAGGTCGGCGGCAAGGATTCCGGGGGATCGATGCCCATCAAGGATGGTGACATCGTTATTGTGGGGACAAGCAATTCACCGTATATCTATTCTTTTGTCGTTATGAATACGAACTGACAGCTAACGAAACATTTGGATCATTACAAGTCACTTCCTCCGGTCGCACCGAGAGTGAAGGTAAATCCGAATACCTTCGCCCTATTCTGGCTTGATGCCGATACTGGCCACCAACGCCGTGACTTCCTTGATCTGCGTTCGCACGTAGTTGTCGAACTCCTCGATGCCTCCATGATTGGCGGTGAGGCCGATGCCGTCGATGATGCTGGCGCGAAACGCGGGAGTGTCGAAAATTTTTCGCATTTCGGCGTTCATGCGTTGCACGATCTCGCGTGGCACCGCAGCCTGATAGTGGTAGCCGAACCAGGTGCGCAGCGGCAGCTTGATGCCTTCCTCGTCGAAGGTGGCCACATTGGGGAACGCGGGCAGGCGCGCGCTGGTGGTCACCGCCAGCGGTTTCAGGCGTCCGGCGCGCGAATGCGGCCCGCCGTTGGTGATCGAGAGCAGCGAGATGTGGCCTTCGCCCGCGAGCATGGCGTTGAGGTTCTGCGGCTGCGTCTTGTAGGGCACCGGGTAGAAGTTCGCGGCGCGATTGCGGTTGAGCCATTCCATGTACATGTAGCCGGTGCTGTTGATGCCAAAGTGAGCCCAGTTCACTTTTTGCGGGTTGGCCTTGGCGTATTCCAATAGTTGCGGCACCGAGGCGACAGGCACCGATGGATGCGCGACGAGCATGCTGTCAAAGAACGCGGCGTGCATCACCGGTTGCAGGTCGCGCAGCACGTCGTAGGGAAGCTTGGCGCGCAGCACGGTGTTCCACACGATGACGTTACTCGCGGTGCCGCACAGCGAATGCCCGTCGGGCGCGGCGCGCACACAGGCTTCGGTGCCGATAATGCCATCGGCGCCGACGCGGTTCTCAATGATGATGGGCTGGCCCAGCGCGCGGCCCAGCGGTTCAACCAGGCCACGACCCAGTGTGTCGGTGGGCACGCCAGGGGCGGCAGCGATGATGATGCGGAGCGGTTTGGTCGGGAAAGCCTGAGCCAGCGATGCCGTTGGCGCCGCTGCTGCAAGCACAAAAGGCAGAACCAGGCAGCCTTGGGTTAATCGTGAGAGAAAAAAATTCCTTTTAATTGGCATATCAATCTCCAATCTTTGTGTGACGAATCGTCAATTTCTGATTCGCTACTTGGAATAAATAATAGCCGCGATGAACGTGAACCCAAACGCTGTCTGCTACCTGAATGTTCCTCTACGCCGCGACTTTACGTTCCGCCTTCAGTTTTTTGCGCACTGCCAGGGTCGCGGCTTCATCGACGCTTTGATCCGCTTTCAACACCACCCCATACTGTTCGACAGCCGACTTTGCGGAAATGAATTCCTCGATCACATCCCACGATACTTTGGCCGGTTCGCGATCCAGCGGATCGCCCCAGCCGCCGCCGCCGGAGGTGCGCGCAATAACCTGAGTTTGTTCGGGCACCAGGTAGCGCACCGCGTCGATGGCTTGGTATTCGGTTTCCGTGGGACGTTTCACTTGATAGTCGCCGGGTTGGCCGTTGGTGCCACCCCACAAACCCCACGGCGGGCAGCCGGCGCGCCGTGGGCGGCGCAGGTTCCAGCGCCCTTCGACAAAATTTCTCACACGCAAGTTAATCGCAAGGCCACCACGGAATTTGCCTGCACCGGCGGAGTCTTGTCGCAGGCCGCGCGATTCCACCATTAACGGGCATTTCAATTCGATGCCTTCGATGGAACCGTTGCGCACGTCGCCTTGGCATACGGTGACGGTGCCCGATTCGCCATCTTCGTAGGGCCTTCCACCCCAGCCGCCGCCTTCGATGGTTTGCAAAACAAAACGCCGCTTGTTCTTCGGATCGACACCGAAAAACACCGTGCCCCCCAACACGCCGTGATGCGCGGCGGGAATGGTGTCGCGCATGGCCGGGGCAAGCGCTTTGATGATGGTGTCCACCGTCAACGGTATGCAGGTGCTCCAGCCCGACATCGGCATCGGGTAGCGCGCCATCATGATGTTGCCCTCGGGAATGATGGAATCGAGCGCGCGAAATGATCCTTCGTTCACCGGGTCGTGCGGACTGGTCAGCGCCTTGTAGGCAATGCGCGGGCCGGCAAGGGTGCGCGCGTTGATGCCTACCGGGCGTTCGCCGGCGCACTTGGAGAGGTCGATGGTCATGTGGCCTTTGCTGACCACCACGCGCGCGTGCAGTTTCAACGGATCGCCAACCTTGATGCCATCATCATCGAGGAAAGACTCGGCCTGGTATTCGCCGTCGGGCATTTGCGCGACAACATTGCGGCATTTCTGTTCGGTTTCATCGAAGATTTGATGGGTCGCGGCGATGACCGTCTCACGCCCGTACTTGGTGAATAGCTCTTCGAGCCTGCGCACCGCCAGCTTGCACGCCGCCACCTGCGATTTCAAATCGCCCAGCGACGATTCGGGGAATCGAATGTTGTCCTTGATGACGCGATACAGCGTGTCATCGAGCTCGCCCTTATCGTAAATCTTCAATTGATCGAGTTGCAGACCCTCAAGCCATGGGTCGGTCACATGCGCGCCCGCGCCGAAGCCAGTGGAGGAGCCGCCTACATCGATCCAGTGCGCGCGCACCATGGTGAACATCTGCAGCTCGCCATCGAAAAAGAACGGCACGTAGATGACGATGTTGTTGAGATGTTGGCCGGCCACCGCCTGATGATTGGTGATGATCACATCATCGGGATGAAAACCTTTCTTTCCGTAACGCTTCACGCCATCAACAATCAACACGCCCAGGTCGGCCACGAAGTGCGACACGCCACCGACGTTCTGGCTCACCAATTCCCCGTCGGCGGTGAGCACCGCGGTACAAAAATCGCGCACCTCGTAGATCATCATGTTGTAGGAGGTGCGTTGCAGGTCGGCCGCCATCTCGGTGGAGATGGCGGGTAACGCATTGCGGATGACTTCAAGCGTTACCGGGTCGAGTTTGGAATTTTTGACTCTGGCGTCCACGTGTTACTCCAAGGTTTGCGGCGAGTTGCAGGCCTGCCGCGATGAGCAGCATGACCTCAATCCGTTAATTGGATCGGGGTCATTGTCAAGTTGGCCGTTGCGGCTTAGCGCACTTGCTCCGCGCTACGCGGCGAAGCACGCAACTTGCTGCGTAGGGCCTGGGTTGCTGCCATGTCGATTGCGTGATCCTTGGCGAGCACCACGCCATAATTCTCACGTGCGGATTTCTCGGAAACGAACTCTTCGATCACATCCCATTGCACCATGGCTGGGTCGCGATCCAGCGGGTCGCCCCAGCCGCCGCCTGAACCGGTGCGCACCCAGGCCACCGCATTGGCCTTGACCGGGTGCCGGTTGGCCTCGATTTTTTTGAATTCGGTGTCGCCCTCGATCTTGAGGAATTTTTCCTCGGCATCGCCCACCATGCCACCCCACAGGCCCCAGGGCAGGCACTGCATACGGCGCGGGCTATCCAAGTTCCAGCGGCCTTCCACCAAATTCTTGGCATTCACGTTCAAGCCCAAACCGCCGCGGAATTTCCCTGGGCCGCCCGAATCTTGCCGCAATGCGCGATCTTGAATAATCACTGGACACTTCATTTCGATGCCTTCGATCGAGGCATTGCGCACGTCGCCCTGACAGACGGTGACGGTGCCGGATTCGCCGTCTTCGGTCGGGCGTCCGCCCCAGCCGCCGCCTTCGATCGATTGCACCACGAAGCGACGGCCGGTTTTGGGATGCATACCAAAGAACACCACGCCGCCGCCGAGCAATCCGTAATGCGCGGCAGGTGTGCGGTCTTTCATGGCTGGCGCTAGCGCTTTGACAATCGTATCTACCACCAGCGGCAGCATCTGGCTCCAGCCGGCCATGGGCGCGGGGTAACGCGCCATCATGATATTGCCCTCGGGGATGATGACATCGCAGGCAGTGAACGAGCCTTCGTTCACCGGGTCCAAGGGCCCGGTCAACGCTTTGTAAGCCACGCGCGCACCCGCGTAGGTACGCGAGTTGATGCCGGCCTTGCGCTCGCCCGAACAGCCCGAAAGGTCGATGATCATGTGGCCTTGTTTCACCGTGATCTTGGTGTGGATGCGAACACGCTCGCCCTTGGTGACGCCATCGTCGTCCAGAAACGATTCAGCCTCGTAGACGCCGTCGGTGATTTTCGCCACGACGTTCCGGCACTTCTGCTCGGTTTCCTTATAAATCTGTTGAATGCAGGCGAGCACCGTGTCCTTGCCGTATTTCTTGAACATCTCCTCCATGCGGCGCATGCCTAAGCGACACGCGGCAATCTGCGACTTCATATCGCCAAGCGAGGATTCGGGAAAACGGATGTTGTCTTTAATGAGGCGATACAGCGGCTCGTTCAACTCACCGCCGCGATAAATCTTTAACTGATCCAGTTGCAGGCCTTCGAGCCACGGGTCGGCGACGTGCGCACCGGCGCCAAAACCAGTGCTGGTGCCGCCCACGTCGATCCAGTGCGCGCGCACCATGGCGAACATCAAAAGTTCGCCTTCGAAAAACACCGGCGTGTAAATCACGATGTTGTTCAGGTGTTGCCCCGCTACCGCCTGATGGTTGGTGATGAGAACATCGCCAGGTTTGAAGCCTGTCGCGCCGTAACGTTTCATGCCATCGGTAACCAGAACCCCGAGGTCCGCCACAAAGTGTGATACGCCGCCAACGTTTTGGCAGATGAGATCGCCATTGGGGTCAAGGAGTGCAGTGCAGTAATCGCGCACCTCGTAAATCATCATGTTGTAGGAGGTGCGTTGTAGGTCCAGGGCCATTTCGTTGGAGATGGCGGGTAGCGCATTGCGTACGACTTCGAGGGTGACGGGATCTAGCTTGGATTCCTTGACTCGGGTGTCCATTGTGGTTTTCTCCAGGGAGCCGCCGTGAGGCGGTGTGAGGTGCGAAAAGCCCCGGCGAAAAAACGGGGATTGCCAAGTGCGGCGATTTTCTCATATCCGAAACGGGCGCCTTGAAGCATCTGCTGCATAGGCGGGACCACGACGATTTGAGCAGGGATGCGAAGCTGGGGCGGGCTATCGCACCTGTAGAATATTGCAGTGCATGATATTTGACGGGCGGGTACCCCGCTTTGCGATAGCGATGAAGCGTTTATGTTCACAAAACCGGGGACGTACCCCTATTTATGTATGTACTGGCTGACTTAAAGAAAAATTAAATTAACTAATTGATTATAATAAATATTTACAGAATTATTGGCCTAGATTTCTCGATAAACGATGCAGAAAAATGACCATTGGTAGAACCTATGGCAACCATTCAAAATCATTATTTGAAATCCTGATGATTGATCTCTATCTTCTCGTTGTGCGATGCAATATCTGATCGCGAAAACGGAAAGGAAATTAATCATGGCAACAAACATTCTGTACGAAGGTGATGGATTCTTGCGCAGCGGCCCAGCATTTTTTGCCCGCTCGGTAGCCAAGACAAATGGCAAAACGGCCGATCCCAAAGTGGTAGTTGACGCGGAGAGCGCCGATATCGAATCTCGTGAAAAAGCGCTGCGCCGGGAGTTTCTGCCCGAGTGGGTATGCCGGCTCTTGGAAGCGTAAGCGCTAGCGATACGGCGCTTTAAGAATCGAACGGGCGGGGCGCGGGGTTCGGTCCTCCTCCTCCTCCTTCCGGGTTCTTCGCTTCGGCCCCGTTCGACCCACGCTGGTTTGGGTGATTTAGAAGGCAGTGCAGTAAATGGCAGTGCAGTAGAAGGCAGTGCAGTAAAGGGCAGTTCAGTAAAAAGTAGTGCTGTAAAAAGTACCGCAGTAAAAAGCAGTATCGCTTCCTAGTTTGTCTCCTCGTTGTTTTCTCTCGAATCCGGTTGTCCGCAATGGCAACCGGATTTTTTTGTGGGCAATCGAAACCGAGTTGCCAAAATGCAACGTCAACTGGCCGCGCTCTGGGCACGCAACTCCTCAAATAGTCTATTTGCCACGATCATCGCGCCGCGTACCAGGGGCGCGCCTAGGTAACCGAGCAGGTGGAGAAAAGCCTCCGTCAATTCCTCTTCGGTCCATCCCTGGCGTAGCGCCATGCGCAGGTGCAGTTCCAATTCCTCCTCCCGGCCAGTCGATACATCCGAGATCACGGTGATCAAGGTGCGTGTTTTGAGATCCAGGCCGGGGCGTGTCCACAACGCGCCGAAAATGGTTTCACTCGCCAGGTCGATAAACTTTTGCATCATCGGCCCTTTGTAGGTGGTGGCTGCAATACGCGCGACATAGGCGTCTCCCAAAAGCTTGGCGCGCATTTCGCGGCCATTTTTCAAATCGATCTCTGACATGTCGTTCTCCTTATTTGTTAGGGTGGCGCTATCATTTCACCAAATTTCATCAATGCGCTCTCCTGTGCAAAAATTTTCCCTAGTCGCGGTTCCTAATTTCTGGCGATGCGTTTTGGTCGTCGCATCGTTAATACTCTCGCTCGCGCAGGCCCAGTCCTACCCGATCAAGCCCGTTCGGCTGGTGGTGCCCGCATCGCCAGGTAGCTCGCCGGACGCTTTAAACCGCACGCTCGCGCAAGCGTTGAGTGCGCGATTGGGGCAGGCGTTTATCGTCGAGAATGTGCCGGGTGCCGGGGGCAATATCGCGGCGGCCAATGTCGTCAAAGCCGCGCCCGACGGCTATACGCTTTTGTATCAAAACAGCGGGATTGTGATCAATCCCAGTTTGTATAAGCAGGTGCCCTACGATCCAATCAAGCATTTTCAGCCGGTGATTTTGGTTGCCTGGGCAGTAAGTTTTCTCGCTGTTTATCCGACCATCGAAGGCGTGAATTCGGTGCGCGAGCTGGTAGCCTTTTCCAAGGCGCGTCCCGGCAAGCTCAACTATGCGTCGCCGGGTTTTGGCACACCTCAACATGTGCGTATGGAAATATTCAAAGCATTAACCGGTGCCGATTTCACCCATGTGCCCTTTAAGACGCCGCCCGAGATGGTGCGGGGCATGTTGTCAGGTGATGTGGCGGCAACCTTTAGTTCTGCGAACGACGTGATTCCCCAAGCGCGCGCGGGAAAGTTGAAGCTCCTGGCAGTGTTGGGCGAACAACGCTGGCCCCTGATGCCCAATGTCCCGACCATGGCCGAAGCGGGCTATGCGGATTACAAGGCGGATATTTGGCAGGGCTACTTCGTGCCTGCCGCCACGCCGGGTGAGATTGTGCGCAAGATCAATGCCGAGTTCGCCGCGGTATTGAATGCGCCGACGATGAAGGAGCTGCTGGTTAAACAAGGTATCGCC
>JBJXEY010000352.1:0-6871 GCA_046153355.1 Burkholderiales bacterium | reverse complement strand
CATGGCGGCTCGCCATCGGCACGAATAGCGCGGCTGGCATGTCGATGCCCTCGCCGCCGATCAAGCGCGAGGTGATTTCAACATGCAGCCGGCGACCATCGGAAAGCGCGACCGCGTCCTGCCCGTGTAATTCGATGCGGCCTTCAACGCAGGCCGATTCGATTCTTGCGCGCCATTGCTCAGCGCTGCCAGCAACGCCCGAAGCCATGTCGAGGAGGCGCAGCGATTCGCCTCTCTGGCGCGCTTGCGTATGCGCGATGCGCGCGAGATCCAACAATTGCTCGAATTGCGCCGCGCCTTCGAACCAGGCTATGCCGGCGGTACAAGGTGTTCGCGTATCCGCGAGCTCGAGTGCCCTCCCAACCCAAGCCTTCGCTTCGTCACGTTCACAATGCGGCAGAAACGCGAGGAAACTCGCGCCGCGATCATGCCCGGCCAAGGCGCCCAGCGGCGCGCAAAGTTTGCTAAGGGAGGCCCCCAGTGCAGCGAGCAGCATATCGCCGGCTGCCAACCCTTCGGCGCGATTCACCTCCTCCAAACGCGCGACTGACAACATGATCATGGCGCCGTGCCCGGTGCGGCCTTCCTCGGCGAGCAGCGCGGTGACGCGTTGCGCAAAGCCGCGCTCATTGAGCGTGCCGGTGGTGGTGTCTTCGTAGGCATCGCGCAAGAGGCGCGCGGCGCGAGCTTCTTCGTGCTGCATAGCCTCGCGCAATTTGCCGGATAAGGTATTCATTGCCTTCACCACGCGGCCTACTTCACGTGTCGGCGCGGCAACGTGCACATCGAGGAAGCGCCGCTCGCCGATGGCCACTGCCGCGGCTTCAACCGCCTCCAGGGGTCGCAAGATCCCTTTTAGAAAATAGGTCGCTGCAAATAGGGCCATGGCAAACAGCCCCGCGAGCCAAGCCAAGGTGGCGGTGGCCGTGCCCCATAGTTGCTGGTAGGCGAACTCCGGATGCGGCTGCACCAACACCCGCCCCATTTGCTTCCAGCCCGAACTGACCAAGGCTTGGCCGACGGGCTCCTCGACATGAAACACCTGGCGAAACCAATTCGGCACTGCATTGGCTTCCGGGGTGCGCGCCCGCCCGACGAGATTTGCGCCATCCATGTCTAAGAGGCGAATGGATCGGTAGTAACCGCGATCGAACACCGGCGTGATGATGGTTTTGGCCATCACTTCATCCGGCGTATTCAGGAGGCTGCCCAAGGTAAGGGCGAGCGCCGTAGCGGTTTCGTTGGCCTGCGCATTCAATTGCAATTGCAGAGAGCGTTGCGTGTGGCGCACGTGAATCGTCTCGACCCCCGCCAACACCAGCAAGAAAATCAATGCCAAGCCGCCGAATAACAAACGCCCCAGTGTCATAACACCGCCTCACGCTGCAGGCGATCCAGCACTGCGCGCCAGGCGCGAATCTGTTGCGGCGTGGTGCGCGCACCGGTGGCGGCGAGCACCACGTCGTCCTCGTTAAAGCTATATACAGGCGACAAATCGGGACGATTGGAGGCGGCGCGCACGCGGTCCTCCAGGTTATCCAGGATCAGCGGCTCGGCATTGGGCTGCGGGTAATAGGCAAGCACCATGTGCGCTTGCGCGGTGCGCCCGGCACGCACATACACCATGCGTAGGCGCGACAGCGGCACGCCCAGTTCTTTTAGTAAGAAGTATTTGGCGATCGCATAGTCCTCGCAATCACCGCCGTTACTGGCCACCATCTCCGCCGGTGTGGCCCAGTAATCTTCGGCCTTCCAATGCGCGATATCGTCTTTGTAGGGCACGCGATTGAGGTAGGAATTGACACGTTGCAAAGCCTCGGCGTTAAACATGGTGTTGGTGCCAGCATTTGACCCAGAGGAAGCCGAACCCATGGTGTTGGTCGCATCGGTGGCGAGGGTTATCCCCCCGGCATTCGACCCATTCGAGACAAGCGCAACGGTCATCAACCCCGATGACGAAGCGCGGCGCGTTTCGCCGCGGGCAAACTCCACCCATCCGCCTAAGCGTGGTCGTGCGTCGACGCCGAAGCGCTGCGCCATGTGCGTAACCAGACCCTCGGTGACCACGCGGGTGAAGCCGTGTTCGGCGGCACCGATTGCGGCGGCGGCGAAAAATGCGCCAAGCGCCAGCTTTTTTATTCGGTAGCTGGGAGGACGTAGCGAATCGCGAGAAAGCGCATAAGTTTGCGGCGTGGCCATGTGGAATCCAAGGGCATTGAATACGTATTACCCATGGTTCAACGGCCAAAAATCAAAAAACTGAATGGTGCTTAAGGCACCAAACTGGATGGTGCCTAGGGCACCATGGCAATCCCCTGCACTTCCACCAACATATCGGTGCGCGCCAGACCGTCGCAGGTGATGAGGGCGCTGGCGGGGAATTTCTCCTTAAAAATCTCTTGGCGAATATCGGTGAACTGCTGGCCGTAGCGTGAATCGGTGATGAATACGGTCATGGTCACCATATCTTTCAAGGTAGCACCGGCCTCCTTGAGGGTTTTCTCCACGTTCTTGAAGGTCTGTCGGGTTTGCGCGGCGAAATCGCCGGCGAGCGATTTACCGTTGTCGTCCACCTGGCCGCCAGGCCCGGCAACAAAAATCATTTTCCCGCCGGTAACGATGACTGCGGGGGAAAATGCGCGGGTTTTTTCCCAGGTTCCTGCGACGTAGCTTTTCTCCATAATTTTTCTCCTTGAATGGTGAAGTAAATAATCGATGCGTATCAAAGCTTAGCCGGTTTATCCCCGCCGTACGTATTGGCCGCCAGCCTGCGCACGCGCGTCATCGCAAGCTCGTGCATACTTCGCGGTGAATCATCTGATCACTGAGTGAGGAGATAAACATGGCCGAGAAAATCAAGGTTCACGACCCAAGAGGTTATCCACCCAAAGTCACCGGGAAACGCCTGGCGCCGCGGCTGGAATCGCTTGACGGTAAAAATGTCTTTCTGGTGGATTGTTTGTTCGATAATTCCGAAGTGTTCATGAACGAGCTTCGCGACTGGTTCGGCAAGCACTATCCCAAAGTGAAGACGCCGATCATCAAACCGAAGCAGAGCTGGGTGGATGACCCGGAGATGCGCGCCAAGGTCGCTGCCAATGGAGACGCCGCGATACTCGGCGTAGGTTTATGAAGCACCTGTACCCCGACGGTCGTCGGGCTTGCGATGTCGCTAGAAGAGGCAGGGATTCCGACGATCGCCGTTCACACCCATGTGTTCGCCCGCTTGGCGAAGGCCACCGCGCTTGCCAACGGCATGCCCACCACGCGTCAAGCCTATGTGCCGCAACCGGTGGTGGACAAGAGCGCCGCGGCGCTACGCGCTTACATCGAAGGCATTGATCCGGTCTCCAAGCGCCCCTTCATGCAGGAGATTCTCGAAGGTCTGGCCGGGCCTTTGAGTAGCGAGGATTTAAAAGGAACCTCGTTCGATCGTTCGCGCGCCAAGTTGCTTGAACCCGATAGCGAAGAAAACCTTCACAAGCTCTTCCAGGAAAATTTCTGGACCGACAATCTACCAATCGTGCTGCCCACCGAAGAACGCGTGGCCGCGATGTTAAAAGGCACCAGTCACTCACCAGACAAAGTTGTGGGTCGATTGCGTCCTGCGGAGTTTCGCGAATTCTGGGAGTTGACGGTAGAGAAAGTGGCGGTCAATGCGGTGATGGCGGGCGCGCGGCCCGAGTATCTGCCGGTAATTCTTGCCATGGCCGCCAGCGGCACTACCGCGCGTTCTTCCAGCACAACTTCCTTTGCCGGTATCGGCGTGGTCAATGGCCCGATCCGTAACGAGATCGGCATGAACGCCGGTATCGGCGCCATGGGCCCGTTCAATCATGCCAATGCCACTATCGGCCGTGCTTGGAATTTACTTTCGCAAAATTTGCAAGGCGGTTCCACGCCCAATGAGAGTTACATGGGTACGTTGGGCAACTGGTATAGCTACAGCGCCACCTTCCCGGAAAATGAAGAACGCAGCGTTTGGGAGCCTTTGCACACGCGTTATGGCTTCAAAAAAACCGACAGCGCCGTCACCCTGTTTCGCGGTGGACGTTATACCCAGGCAGGCTTTGGCCCACGCGAGACCTGGAAGGAAAAATTCAAACGCGTGTTCGCCGCGTGTTCGCCTCGGCAATCGCCCTTGCTGGTGATGGACCCGATCGTGGCACGGCTTTTTGCCGATCTGGGTTTCAACAGCAAAGAAAAATTGATCGACTGGATCGAAGAAAACGCCACGCTGCCGGCGCGTGAATATTGGGACGATCAATGGGTGCAGACATTGCTCAAACCCCTGGCGGTGTCGGGTGTCGAGCCTTACGCGAGCAACCTAAAAGCTGCTCCGGATGAGCAACTCAAAATGTTCCGCGCCGAGGAAATCAACATCGTGGTCACCGGTGGTGAAACGCAAGGCGCCTGGAAAATTTATGAGGGCACGCGCCAGAACAATGGCACGGTGTCGATCGACGCCTGGCGTTAGGCAGCAAGCGTCAAACGGCGGGCTTGAATACGCAGGCGTGATCTAGAAGCGCCTGCTCATCCCCGCGCCGCGCGCGACGCGCGGCTCTCATTCACCCACAGATACAGCGTGGGTAAAACGAACAAAGTGAGGAAGGTGGCGGAAATCAGGCCACCGATCACCACCACCGCGAGCGGTTTTTGCGTCTCCGAACCAATCGCTGAAGACAACGCCATCGGCAATAGCCCCAGCATCGCCAGAAGCCCGGTCATTAACACGGTGCGCAGCCGCTCTAGCGACCCCTTACGCACCGCCTCGTAAATGGTTTCGCCGCGTTCGCGCAATTGACCGAAGTAGGAAAGCATCACCACGCCGTTTAACACCGCTTGCCCGAAGAGGGCGATGAAGCCGATTGCCGCTGAGACGGATAACGGAATGCCGGTGAGGAGCAGCGCAAAGATACCGCCGATCATGGCGAAAGGAATGTTGGCGATGATCAGGAGGGCGCTTTTCAACGAACTGAACGCATCGAAGAGAAAGAGAAATATGATCAGGATGGACAAGGGCACCACCCAGGAAAGCCTTGCCATGGCGCGTTCCTGATTCTCGAACTCACCCGCCCAGGCCATGGTGTAGCCTTCATCCAGCTTCACCACTTTGTCTACGCGCTCGCGCATATCGGCCACCACGCTGCCCATGTCGCGATCGCGAATAAATACCCCCACCGACAACACGCGTCGACCGTTTTCGCGGCCGATATTCATCGCACCGCTTGCCGACTGAAAAGTTGCTACGTCAGATAAAGACACAAACGCGCCACTGGGCGTGGGTACTTGAATTTCGGAAATCCTCGCCAGCTCGCGCGCCGGGTCGCCAAGGCGCACTACGATGGGAAAACGGCGTTCGCCTTCCCATAAATGCGAAACAATTTTTCCTGCCATGGCGGTTTCGATGACCGCTTCGATCTCGCCCACTTTCAATCCGTGCCGCGAAGCACGGGCACGATCGATAACCACGCGGTATTGCGGCAACTGCCCGTCACGATCGATGAAGGCGCGCGTTACGCCTTGCACGCCGCGAATCTGATTGAGAATCTGCGTGCCGTAGGCGTGCATTTTGTCCAGATCATCCCCGGTTACCTTGATCACGATCTGACCATCGACCTGCGAAATACTCTCCAGCACGTTGTCGCGTATCGGCTGCGAAAATGAAACTTGAATGCCGGGCAGGGTCTGTACCGCGAGGTCAAGCTCTGCCAACACCTGGCGTTTAGTGAGATTGCGCGTCCATTCATCCTCGGGATAGAGGTCCACTAACACCTCGATTTGACTGGCGATTTTCGGGTCGGTGCCATCTTCGGGGCGGCCCAGTTCGGAATAGGTGCTGCGTACCTCAGGCACGGTGCGCATCGCGTCGCGCAGGCGCTGCGACATGTGTTGCGCCTCGCCAATACTGACGCTGGATTCCATCGCCACGTTGACCCAGACCGAACCTTCGTTCAGCTCGGGCAGAAACTCACTACCGAGTTTCGGTATCACCGCGATACTTGCTGCCAAGGCCAGGCCGGCAATCAGCAACACCGGCCCGCGACGTGCCAGCGCCCATTGCAGGGCGGGCGCGTACAGGACGTGCAATACCTTCATCAGGCGGTTTTCGCCATGCGGCAACTTGCCGCGTAACAGCCATAGACACATCAGAGGCACCAGCGTCAATGAGACGATCAGTGAGCCCACCAGGGCGGAGGTGACTGACCACGCCATGGGCGCAAAAATTCGGCCTTCGTGACGTTGCAGCGTGAAAATCGGGATATGCGCCGCGATAATGATGAGCATCGAGAACAAGGTAGGACGGCCCACTTCGATGGTGGCGTTCAACACCGCGGAGAGACGCGTGCGGCGATCAACATTGTCGGGCAACGTGGTGAGCCGCGAAAAAATATGTTCCACGATGATCACTGCGCCATCGATGATGATGCCGAAATCCATCGCCCCCAAGGACAGCAAATTCGCGGGGATACCCACCATTTGCAGGCCGATAAAGGTGGCAAGGAGGGCTAAGGGAATCACCGCCGCCACGATCGCCGCAGCGCGCATATTGTTCAAAAACAAATACAACACCATGCAGACCAGCAACGCCCCTTCGAGCAGATTGGTGAACACCGTTTTCAAAGTGCGCTCAATCAACCAGGAGCGGTCGTAGAAGACGCGCACTTCAACCCCTGGCGGCAGGGATTCTTTTTTCAACTCGGCAATGCGCTGCTTAAGCGCGGCCAGCACCACCGAGGGGTTTTCGCCCTTGCGCATCAACACGTGGCCGGAGACCACGTCATCATCATCGTCTTCGCCGGCTACGCCTTGACGCGGAATATCGCCAATCTGCACTGAGGCCACGTCTGCCACGCGCACCGGTACACCC
>JBJXEY010000340.1:0-14864 GCA_046153355.1 Burkholderiales bacterium | reverse complement strand
CGGCAAAGTGACCGCTCGGGTCTATGCAACCGACGCCGCCGTTCTTGAAATTGAGGATAACGGCATAGGAATAGGGCTTTCCGAGCGTGAACGCGTGTTCGAGCGTTTCTATCGCGCCTTGGGAACGGAAACCGAGGGAACCGGCCTCGGCTTGGCCATCGTTCGCGGCATTGCACAATCGCACGCCGCAAGCGTTTCCCTGCTGTCCAACTCGTTGGAGCGTGGCACCTGCGTTCGGGTAAGTTTTCCTCGCAGCAAAGCAGCGGCAATCAATCTGCGTAACGTGGCTTGAGGTCTTTCCGACTTTCGCGCACCGATGACTTCTAGCGTCTAAGGTTGCGCCGCAACATGTGGCGGCAAGCGATGTTTGTTGTTCGCATCATGGACGACTTCAAGCACCGATCAAGGAAAAATTGTCTTACGTAAGTGTCTTGTAAGTTATTAATCCTAGAGTTCCCTTCGCTAATTCAACCGTACGAGGAGTGATATTCATGTCTGAACGTACTGAGAAGCAGAAAGAGTATTGGCGCAAGAACGTCACCATGACGATGATCTTATTGGGGATATGGGCAATCATTACCTATGTGATCGGTTATTACGCGAGAGATTTGTCATTTAGTTTCTTTGGTTGGCCGTTCGCTTTTTACATGGGTGCGCAAGGATCCTTGATTCTTTATGTGGTGATCATCGGTTACTACGCTTGGTACATGAATAAACTCGATATCGAATACGGTGTCGCCGAAGGGGAGGACGACTGACATGGCTACCCAAGGACAAACGCAACGCGACTTCTATTCGATGCTCAAGAAGGTGTACTCCTGGTACACCGGTGGATTCATCGCCTTCCTCTTAGTACTCGCGGTACTGGAACAAGTAGGGCTTCCCAAGCAGTGGATCGGTTATCTATTTTTGCTTGCTACAGTCACGCTATACGCAGGCATTGGCGTGATGAGTCGCACCGCAGATGTGGCGGAGTTCTATGTTGCCGGCAGACGAGTGCCGGCGATGTTCAACGGCATGGCCACCGGCGCCGATTGGATGAGCGCCGCATCCTTCATCGGCATGGCCGGAACCTTGTATCTCACTGGTTATGGCGGGCTCGCCTTCATCATGGGATGGACCGGTGGCTACTGCTTGGTGGCTTTATTTCTCGCCCCGTACTTACGCAAATTCGGGCAATTCACTATTCCCGATTTTCTTGGCGCACGTTACGGCGGGCATATTCCGCGCTTCGTTGGTATTTGCTGCGCGATTCTGTGTTCGTTTACCTATGTGGTGGCGCAGATCTATGGCGTGGGTCTGATTACCACGCGTCTTACTGGTATCGCGTTCGAGTGGGGGATTTTCCTCGGTCTGGGCGGGATTCTGGTGTGTTCGTTCCTGGGCGGCATGCGCGCCGTGACCTGGACGCAAGTGGCGCAGTACATCGTGCTGATCGTGGCCTACCTAATCCCCGTTATCTGGCTGTCGGTAAAACACACCAGCATTCCGGTGCCTCATGTGGTGTATGGCTACGTATTGGAGAAGGTGGGCGAGCGCGAAAAGCAATTGATTGGTGATGCCAAGGAGCAGGAGGTTCGTAAGATTTTCAAGGATCGTGCCGATGCGGCCAACGCCAAACTCAAGGGCTTGCCCGGCTCCTACGATAAGGAGAAGGCCACCCTCGCCAAGGCGCTGGAAGATGCCAAGGCTGCCAATGCGCCAGCGGAACAACTGAAACCGCTACAAGATGCGGTGGATCGATTCCCCAAGAGTGCCGACGAAGCCAAAGGGGCATGGACTCGCGAGGCAGGCGTGGGGGCGCGCGCCAATCCGCCGATCGCGCATGGCGAGGCCTTTCCAGGTGCTAACGACAAAGCGCGTGATATTTCACGCAAAAACTTTCTCGCCTTAATTTTCTGCCTGATGGTGGGCACCGCGGCCCTGCCGCACATACTCATGCGCTACTACACCACGCCCTCGGTGAAACAGGCGCGCGAGTCGGTGACTTGGTCGTTATTCTTCATCTTCCTTTTGTATTTCTCGGCCCCAGCGTTGGCGGTGCTGGTGAAATTTGATGTCTATACGATATTGGTTGGGTCCAAGTTCTCGGATCTCCCCGCATGGGTTGCGGCATGGTCAAAGGTCGACGCAGCCTTGTTATCGGTGGTGGACATTAATAAGGATGGCATCGTGCAATTGGCCGAGATCGCCATTGGTGGCGATATCGTGGTGTTGGCCACGCCCGAAATAGCCGGCTTGCCTTATGTCATTTCCGGTTTGGTTGCCGCGGGTGGGCTGGCGGCGGCGCTATCGACCGCCGATGGGCTGTTGCTCACCATCGCCAACGCGCTGTCACACGATCCGTACTACAAGATGATCGACCCGAGCGCGTCCACGCAACGTCGCGTCACGGTATCGAAAATTCTGTTGTTGGTGGTGGCGCTGGCCGCAGCGGCGGTAGCCAGTCAGAAACCGGCGGATATTCTGTTCCTGGTGTCGGCGGCATTCTCCTTCGCGGCGGCGGCATTTTTCCCTGCACTGGTGCTGGGTATCTTTTGGAAGCGCGCTAATAAATGGGGGGCCACCTTGGGCATGCTCGCGGGCATTACCGTGACCTTCTATTACATGACGCAGACCCAGCCGTGGCTACGCAGCGTGTTCGGTGTGACCAATCCAATCGCCGAGAACATCTGGTGGGATATTCAACCGATCTCCGCCGGTTTGTTTGGTGTGCCACTTGGGTTCCTGGTGATCATTGTTGTTAGCCTGATTACGCCGGCGCCTGACCAGGCAACGCAGGATCTGGTTGACCATGTTCGTTACCCGAATATGAAAGAAGGCGCCGCGGCAGGGGCTTCCTAGCACTCACCCGGGAGCCTGGGAAAAAGCCCGTCCGATGTTCAGGCGGGCTTTTTTCATTGCGAGAGCGGCGCGCTATAGAATCCCTACACGGTGATATTCGAAATGAAACCCGATGTTTGAAGCAGTGGTGATAGTTAAAGCGTTGATGGAGGTGGCGCTTCTTGGTCTCGCGGGGCAGGGGTTATTACACATGCTCGCGGGGAAAAATCGAGAGCAAAACGTTTTCTACCAATTGGTGAAAGCCGTTGCCACGCCGCCCATGTCGCTGGCCAAGCTGATTTCTCCGCCTATATTCCCACCCTTGTGGGTGGGCTGCGTGGCCTTCTCGATATGCGGCGCCATTTGGGTGGTGGCGACGTACTACAAGATTTGCCTATCGTTAAATACCTGTTGAGCCTCTTAGGGCGCCGCGATGCCGGTTTCGCGGCGAATCTGCTCCCCCCATTTGGGGTCGAAACTATTGACGCGTTCGTACTCAGCCAAGGCCTCGTCTTTTTGTCCGAGACGATGATATAGGAGCGCCAAACGGTGGCCCGCGTGCGGATTGAAATACTGAAGCCGAGCCGCTTCTTTCAAGGCCGACAAGGCGCCCTCCAGAAGGCCGAGCCCTTCGCGGCACATTCCCAGCCCGTACCAGGCACGATCGTGATTGGGATTGGCTTGGACCACCTGTTCGAATTCGCCAATTGCTTCGTCCAATCTATTTTGTTGATGCAACACAAACGCCAGATTGAATCGGGTATTAAAGTCGCTGGCATCTATCGCCAGGGCGTGCCGAAACGAGGCTATCGAGTCGTTATGCAAATTGATTTGCGCTTGGAGGAACGCCATGCAACGCCAGGAACGGGCGTTGTCCGGGTCGCAGGCAATCGATTGGCGGTACTCTTCGACCGCCACTTCGTAACGCCGGAAAAAACTGGTGAGCTGCGCGAGGCCGTAATGTATCCAGGCTTTGGAATTCATGTTGTTCTAGTGCACTTTGATGCGATCACCGATTATTTGCGATTGCCGGTGCCGCGGCAAGCTTTCAATGCGGCGATGACGGGGTGCGAAAAAACACCGTGAGCACCAACGTGCTGACCCATGCTCTGCTTGATCATTTGCGCCGCCACGCGCCCTTTGACCAGATGAGCGAGGCGGATGTCAGTTTCCTGGTCTCTGGGCTAAAGCTTGCCTATTTTGCGCGCGGAAGAGTCATCACCTCGTCGCAATCTGGTCCGGCTGGCACCTTGTACATCGTGCAGCATGGCCTGGCGCGCGGCGAGTTGGAAGGCGGCATTTCCGGGCAGGACCGGGTCGAATATGGGGAAGGCGAGTGTTTTCCGCTGGCTGCGATCATGGCGGGGCGCGCTTGCGCCCATGAATATCGCGCGCTGCAAGACACCTTCTGCTATGAAGCGGACGCCGCCGCGGTTCGCGAACTGGCGCGCCGCAGCGCGCATTTTCTCGAATTCTGCTCCAACCGCACAGGCGCGCTGTTGCGGCAATCCTATGCTTCGCTGCAAGCCCTGTATGCGAAGCAGGCGACCGCCGAGGTGCCCGCCAGGGCAAGCCTGGGCGCGCTGCGCCGCCGAGCTTGCGTTGCGTGCCGACCTGAGGATAGCGTGCTCGACGCGGTCAAAGCGATGCACGCTGCGGGCGTGAGTTCCATTGTTGTAGCGGATGTGCGCAACACGCCGCTAGGCATTTTCACCGAACGCGACCTTGCGCGCCTGACAGCTAGCGGAGAAATCGATCTCAACGCGCCGGTATCGGCGCAGATGAGCAAACCTCTTCAATGTCTGCCGGTGGCTGCCGATGCGGCCGACGCAGCGCTGCTGATGGCCAGCGCCGCCATCCGGCACGTGGTGTTGATAGACGAAAATGGTCTCGCCGGGGTCGTGTCGGAACGTGACCTGTTTGCCTTGCAGCGCATGAGCCTGCATGGAATCATCGAGGCCATTGGCGCCGCGAGCGATATCCAGGCCCTCGCGCGAACCGGCGCCGACATCCGCGCGCTGGCGGCGAACCTGTTGGCGCAGGGCGTGGGCGCGGAAATGCTCACGCAAATGATCGCTACGCTCAATGATCGGCTTACGCGGCGAGTGCTGACAATCGAGTGGTTGCGTCATGATCTGGCCGGCATCAAGGCGTGCTGGATTGCGTTAGGCAGCGAAGGGCGACTCGAGCAGACCCTGGCCACCGATCAGGACAACGGCATTATTTTCGCCGCGGATATGGTCGCTACCGATGCTCGTGCACGCCTGTTGCCCTTTGCCACAGCCGTCAATCAGGCCCTACACCAATGCGGGTTTCCCCTATGCAAGGGCGACATCATGGCGGGCAACCCTAAGTGGTGCCTGTCCCTCGATGAATGGCGGCAGATATTCGCCGATTGGATACGCGATCCATTGCCCAAGGCACTCCTCAACGCATCGATCTTTTTCGATTTTCGCGCGTTATGGGGCGACGAGGCGCTGGCGCACGATCTTCGCGCCTGGCTCGTCGGGCAAGTGCGTGACGACCAGCGTTTCCTCCGCGCCATGGCGCAAGGTGCGCTGGAATCGCGCCCGCCACTGGGCCTATTCACGGATTTCGACACTACCAACGCCGCCGGCGCGCCCGATTCCATCGACCTCAAGACACAAGGCACGCGAACATTCGTGGACGCGGCGCGCATCTTCGCGCTCGCTGCGGGCAACCACGACACCTCGACCGCCGCGCGATTGCGGAGCTCCGGGGAACGACTGCGGGTGCCAAACGAGGAGACTGATGCAGTGGTCGAGGCATTTCACTTCATCCTTCTCTATCGGCTTCTACATCAACAACAAAATCCGGCGCATGCCAATCGTATCCGGCCCGACGATTTAAACGAACTCGATCGGCGCATTCTGAAGGAAGCGTTCCGCCAGGCGCGCAAGCTGCAACGAAGGCTTGCGCTTGACTATCAATTATGAGTTGGCTGTCGCGCTGGTTGCCCCGGCAAGTAGCTCTGCCTGACCAGGCAAGAACACGCCTTGTTGCGTGGCGCGCCCTTCCCGAACCCGATCTGTCGAGGGAATCGATCAACACGCGGTATGTCGTCGTGGATGTGGAATCCAGTGGCCTGGATGCGCGTCGTGATCGATTGATCGCCCTAGGCGCGGTGGCAGTCAGCGCGTCGCGCATCGCGCTGGATGATGGGTTTTATGTGGAGCTGCGTCAGGAAGTGGTGAGCGACGATGCCAATATACTGGTGCATCGCATCGGCTCTGCCGCGCAGAGCGGGGGCGCGGAACCGGTTGGCGCGCTGCTTGATTTCCTCGAATACGTGGGCAAATCGCCCTTGGTTGGTTTCCACGCGGCCTTTGACGAGAGCATCATATCCAGGGCGACACGATTTTTCCTGGGGGAAAAATTCAAACGTCAGTGGATCGACCTTGCTTACCTGGCGCCCGCGATCTGTACCGAGCAGGCGCCAACCGCGAAAACGCTTGACGACTGGACTGCGGCCTTCGGCATCGCGAACCTCGCGCGCCACCATGCGCTTGCGGATGCCGTGGCGACCGCGCAACTGCACCTGGTGCTATGCGACTGCGCGAGGGAAAAAGGGCTTCGCACGCAGCGTGAATTGTGTAATGAGGGGGAATCGCAATTTTGGTTGGAACGCCGCCGCTAGAGGACGATGCAGCTTGAAGACTAGATTCGCAACTGATTTCCGAATCGATAACAGGCGATGTCCGACCTTGGCTCGCCCCTCGAATATCCGTATAATTCGCCCTCTTTCGCTGCGGCCGGCCCTCCGGCAGCACGCTGCGGTCAATTGCAGAGTTCGACAAACTGCGATGACCGAGACCTAGCAGGAAAAGTGGCCAAGTAGCTCAGTCGGTAGAGCAGCGGACTGAAAATCCGTGTGTCGGTGGTTCGATTCCGCCCTTGGCCACCATAGCGCTTTCCAAGAAATAAAAAACCCCTCCGAAGAGGGGTTTTGATGAACTGGAGAATCTTAGCGGCAGGTCGCGGGCATATAGCGAGCCGGTGAACCTACGCAAGCCCAGGTGATGGTGCCCGTCGCGGTACTGAAGGTCGGCGTGACGGTGATGGTGATGGCTTGTCCGGTACTGGTTGCCGCGGTGCTGCCCTGAACCATAACGGTTCCGCCGTCATCTACTCCGGCGGCCGAGATTTTTCCGGTCACTGGAATGGTGACCCCGGAGCCCGCGTTCGCGGTGTCGCTCGGCGCGGTTTGAAATTTCTCGGAAATAGCGGTGCGCGCACCGGATGCCGCGAGAATTAGTTCAGATGCTTTGGCGCGCACGGTGTAATCCTGATACGCAGGTAAGGCCACGGCAGCCAATATGCCGATGATGGCGACAACAATCATTAACTCGATCAGCGTAAAACCTTTTTGTAACGTCTTCATGGGTAACCTCGATGGGAAAATTGGTAAAGTGTGTTATAGCTTAGTCAGGTACGACGCCAACGATATTAGCAATTATTGAGGGTTTTAGTTGCGAATTTCGCAAGGCTATTGTTTCGAGTTGTTGTCGCAGGAAAAGGTATATCTACCTATTCTTTGGATAGAAAGCGCGCTCGAAATACTTCTTTGCGAGTGGTGTATTCGACGAAGGCCTGAGTAAATCATATGGCAGAGAAAACGCCTTGGCTGCCTAGAACCTCGAAAACTTTCGACCATGCTGCTTAAGGTGCTAAAAGGCGCCATCCAATCGTTATTTGCGCGTCGGGTAATTCAATCGAATCCTACGCAAGACGATCACACTGCCGAAGCAGGGGCGCGTCATATAAGGGTCGACGATCTCGCCGCATTGTTGGCCAATGCGGCGAGCACCCATCGTCAGCGCGATCTGCAGGGTGCGCTCAATATGTACCGTATCGCAAGGCAACGCATGTTGGATGCGCCGGTGCAGGCGCGCGCCGCCGTGCATCTAAACATGGGCGCGATATTGCGCGAATTGGTCCGCGTGCCGGAAGCAATCGATCAATTTAAATTGGCCTTGTCATTGCAGCCTTCTCTGGCTGAGGCGCATTACAACCTTGGCTTGGCGTTCTACGAAAGTGGCGAGATCGAAGCTGCCGAAATCTGGCTCAAATCAGCGATTGAAATTGCACCGGATTTGCAGGTGGCGCATAGCAGCCTTCTATGTCTGTATGGATTTGCCAAGAGCGGCAATCCCGATATTGTCTTGGCCGCGCACCGTAGATGGGCGGAGAAATTTGCCGATCCCTTGACTCGTATGGCGCCGCCACACGCAAACGAAAGAAATGTTGAGCGTCGACTTACCGTGGGTTACGTCTCGGCCGATTTCAAGGAGCATTCGGTTGCGCGGTTTATCGCGCCGATTTTCGCCAACCATGACCGAGCGCGGTTTCGCGTAATTTGTTACGACAACTGGCCGCGTGGCGATGCAACCAGCCAAAGGTTGCGAGGCCTGGTGGATGAATGGCGGAAAATTGATGGCTTGGACGACTCAAGCGCCGCTGCATTGGTTCGCGCCGATGGCGTCGATATTTTGGTCGACCTCTCCGGGCACACCACCGGTAATCGCTTACTGCTGTTCGCGCAGAAGCCCGCCCCGGTGCAGGTGAGTTGGTTCGGCTATATGTGCACCACTGGCATGACGGCCATTGATTGGCGCATCACCGATGCTTATATGGATCCGCCGGGCTCCAGCGAATGGCGTTATGTCGAACGCCTGATTCGCATCGCCAGTGTGGCGGCGTTCGAGCCGCATCCCGATAGTCCCGATGTTAGCGTCTCGCCGGTGCTCACCAATGGTTTTGTCAGATTTGGCTCGTTCAACAATTACGCCAAAATTGGCGACGAGGTCATAACATTGTGGGGGCAAGTGCTTAGTGTTTTGCCCAACGCTAAATTGCTGCTGGTGGTGCTGGGCGGCGATGATGCGCAAATTCAAGCCAGTGTGCGCGATCGCTTCGTGAGGCTGACGGCGACGCCGGACATCGCGACGCGCATCGACATTATGGGCCGCCGATCTCCCAAGGAATTTTTGCACTTATTTCATCTTGTGGATATCGCACTCGACCCATTTCCCTATGGGGGCGGTACTACCAGCCTGCATTGTCTATGGATGGGCGTGGCGATTGTTACTTTGGAGGGAGAGTCGGAACTTTCACGCAGTACCAGCGGTATGCTGATCGCCTGTGGATTGGACGACCTGGTGGCGCGAAGCGAAACGCAATACCTGGACACCTGTATTCGCCTGGCGACAAATCCTAAGCAACTCGTCGAGCTGCGGGCGGAACTGAGGCAACGTTTCGCGAAGAGCGCGTTTTGCGACGGTAAGTTGGTCACTCGCGACCTGGAGGACGCTTTTCGGCATATGTGGGCCGACTATCTACAATCGAGCCATATTTGAATCCGCGCCGGGCGAAACCATTCGCGCCGCGCGATGGGTCGTCAGTTAAATTCGTCAGTTAACTTCGCAAGTTAGCTGGATATAGGCAATAGAAATTTTGTATTTCGAAGGCAACGGGAGAAGGCCGTGGTGGATGCTAGAAAAATCGCGATTTTTGGGGCGGGCGGGTTCGCAAGAGAGGTGGCATGGCTTCTATCCAGCGACGTAAGCCACCAGGCCTATGACCTAGTAGGCTACATTGAGGATGATGCGCAACCGGGCCGCATGGTGAATGGCATGCCGGTGTTGTCTTGGCAGACCTTTCCCGCCTGTGCCGCTGACACGCTACTCGCGGTCGCGGTTGGCAATCCTCAATCGCGCGGAAAAATTGTTGCCAGATGTGCCGCGGCGGGTTTTTCGTTTGCCACTTTAGTTCATCCTTCGGTGGCGCTATCCGAGTTCGTCGAGCTTGGGGCTGGCGCGATACTGTGTTCTGGCAGCGTCCTCACGGTAAATATCAAACTTGAGCGGCATGTGCATATCAATCTTAATTGCACCATTGGTCATGATGTTCACATCGGTGAGTTCACAACGCTATCGCCTGGAGTCCACGTGTCGGGCCATGTGCACATTGGGAAATACGTATTTATCGGCACGGGCGCCGTCATTGTCGATGGCACGGCGCAAAAACCGCTGGTAATCGCCGATGGCACCGTCATAGGCGCGGGTGCGTGCGTGACGCGAAACACCGAACCCGATAGTCTGTATGTCGGTGTCCCGGCGGAGTTTAAGAAATCTCGCGGATGATGAGTGAGGCGATTGCTCACGCCATTCGCATCGATCAAATCTGCGCCAATGATTCAACCAGTGTTTCGCCAACACGCTCAATATCGGTGTCGATGAGGTCCAGATGAAATGGCAGGCCAAGCATCCGCGGCGCCAGCAATTGGGCATTCTCCAGTGTGCTGCAGACCATTTGTTGGTAGGCGGGCGACTCCTGCACCATTGGAATGTACCAAGTGCGCGTGTCGATCCCATTGCCGGCAAGCTTTTTCTGCACCTTCGCGCGATCAACGCCTAGCGGCAGCAGGATCTGCAAGATGGTGTAGATGCCCTCTATAGGCCGAATTTGAAAGCCGATACTGGCGTGGTGTCTCGATAGGGTTTCGACATATTGCCTATGCAACGCCAGTCTGCGCGCTCGCTGCGCTGGCCAGCGTTGCAAAGCGGCCAGTCCCACGGCCGCGTGGTATTCGCTTAGCTTGGCGTTGGTGCCAATCTCGGGTGCGTAGCCGGTGTTTACGTCGATACCAAAATTCGACAAGCGGCGTACTTTCTCTATGATGGATTGGTCGTGCGACACCACCAATCCCCCTTCGCCGATGCCCAACGCCTTGGTCGCGTGCAAGCTAAATGCCACCACGGTTCGCTTGCCGATGTGTTGATTGCCAAACGCGCCGGCGGCGTCAATCAGCACGGGAATACCGGTTTGCGCATGAAAATCATCCCATTCATCGACTGGCACCGGGCAACCCAGCGCCGCGACCGGCAATACGCAATCGACGCGCGTAGCCTTCATCGCGGCAAGCGCAATGGCCGGCGTGAGCAGCCATGAACCAACATCGATATCGGCGATTACCGGTTTGTACCCGGCGCGCACAACCGCCGAAGCCGTGGCGACGAAGGTAAATGCCGGGATTAACACCGTTGCATTGGTGGGCAGGCGCATTGCCGTGAGGGCGAGCTCCAAGGCGAGTGTGCCATTGGCTACGGTGGTTAACCAAGGCGTGACATTAGACGATTGAAGCGCGAATTCCTGGGCGAGTTCTGCCTCGAAACGTTTTACTAGCGGGCCGAAATTGGTGTACCAACGCGACGCATCGATCAACGACAGGTAGTTCGTCAGATCCGATTGGTTGGGCAGATCCGGAACTAAAAGTGGAATACGCTTTGCCATCATTGCGACGTTTTCATTTTCTCGCCCCTCGCGCTGGCGAAGGCAATATCGAGTAGTTGTTCGCATTGTCGCAGTTGCTGTCGCTGATCATCGAGCCACATACGATCTGAGCGCAAAGCATCCTGTCGCTCGGTCAGCATGCGGTTGACTTCCGCGGGTTGCGGTCCACCCAGCCCGCGGCTCGCGCGCACCATGTTGTCGGGGGAAAGCGCCTGGCGAAAGCGCGCTTCGCTCAATGGCAAAAAGGAGTCCGTGCCCGGTGTGGCGCCTGCGGCCTCGGTGTAAATGCGCTGCGCTTCAGCGTAAATGCGCTGCGCTTCGGAGAATGGAATCTGCGCCGGCCACAAGGCGTTGCCGCGCCCATAATTCACCAATTCTGAAGCGAAGTGATGCCCGGTTCTGAAAGGCACGCCGGCATCGCGTTGTAAAACGTCGGCCAATTCCGTTGTGGTGGAATACTCAGCGTCGATTTCTGCTCGCGCGCGTGGGACATTTAGCTGAAGCGAGCGCACGGCTGAGTTCAACATAGCGAAAAATTTGCTCATCGATTGCAGCGCAACAAGGGCCTCGTTCCCGCGATGCTCCAGAAGGCCCGTGCCGATGTTGTGCGCCACGAGCAAACATGCTTGCGTCTGGGCAAGTACATTGCTCGCCAAATGGCGCGCGGCGACCAGCACAATCGGGTTGCGCTTCTGCGGCATGATGGTGCTGGAACCGGTCAAGCCGCCTTCGCGCAAGGTGATCCATGGCGTGGGTTGCCGGTACTGGCCGAGGATATCGCTGATCAGTGCGTCGCCGGTGAGTGCACCCGAGGCAACGATGCCCGCCAGTTCAATGCTCATGTCGCAAGGCGCCACGTGATTGGCATCCAGCGAATTCTCCACCACGCCGTCGAACCCAAGCAGTTGCGCGAGGCGCGCCCGATCAATGGCAAAGCTCGATGTTCCCAGCGCCGCCGCGCCCAGCGGTGAAAGATTGACGCGCGCCCAGGCCTCGCGCATGCGCGTGGCGGTACGCTGGTAGGCGGCGGCGAACGCCAGCAGATAGTGCCCAAAGGTGGTGGGCTGCGCCTGCACGTTGTGTGTATAGGCGGGAACCAGATCGTGCGCGTGGCGCGCGGCCAGCTCGAGCAATCCCTCACGCAGTCGCGCCAGGCTATCGAAACTATCCAATAACTGGTCTCGGATAAACAAACGATGCGTGGTGGCGAGCATGTCCTGGCGGCTGCGCCCGGAATGGACGCGCGTCACTTCGGCACCGCCGGCCTTGACCAGAAGTTTTTCGATGATCATGTAGTTGCCGGGGCGTTCGGCATTGGGCAAAGCGCCATCCGCGATCACCTTGGCCACCGCGCCGCCGATTGCTTTTGCAAGCTCCGCGCTGATCACCGCTTGTTCGGCCAGTATCACCGTCGCGGCCTTATTCATCTCGCCCATCCAATGGAAGGCGTCATGTCCCACGGAGGAGTTAGTGATGGGGTTCATCTCCTCACCCATCAGATAAAACTCGCTGCCTTGATTTTCCTGGTTCGTATAAGTCTCACTCATAACGCAATGGCCTTTCATATTGGCTAATTCGACGATAATAATTCGTGATTCTTTGAAATCAGGAAACCATGAAAACATTCTCTCCGATCTTGGCAATTTGCCTCGTGGTCGCCGCGGCACTGCCCGCGTCGCCAGTCTTTTCTCAGGCCTATCCGATCAAACCGATCCGCCTGATGGTCCCGTTTGGCGCGGGCAGCGGTTCGGATATCGCGGCGCGATTTTTCGGCGATCAGCTCTCCGGGGTGATTGGTCAACCGCTGATCGTCGAGAATCGTCCTGGCGCCAATGGCGTCATCGGCGTGATGGCCGCTAAGACCGCACCGGCCGATGGTTACACCTTGCTGTTGGGGAGTTGGACCACAATTTCGGTAAATCCAGTTGCGGTGAAGGACTTGCCATATGATCCAGTGCAGGATTTCAAACCCATATCTGGTCTAACACGCAGTATGATAAGTATCGCGGTGCCAGGCGCCTCGCCGATCAAATCGATCAATGATCTGGTCGCCAGCGCGAAGAAAAGCGGGTCGGTGCTGAACGTGGGCACTTATTCCACCGGCTTTCACATCATTCTGGAAACCTTCAACGCGGCAGCCGGTATCAAACTTGTCAATGTTCCCTACAAGGCGGCGGGCCAGTTACACACTGATGTGATGGGCAGTCAGATCGACGCGGCCATGGATGGCACCACCTCCCTTGGCCCCATGTACCGCTCAGGAAAATTACGCTTACTCGCCGCATCGGGTGAGCGTCGCGACCCGGTGTTCGCTGATATCCCCACTTTCCGCGAAGCGGGCTACCCCGATTTTCTCGCCTGGGGTTGGTCTTCGTTCTTCGTGCGCAGCGAAACGCCCGATGAACCGACGCAAAAGCTGGCCGAAGGCATGCAAAAAGTGTTGAACTCGAGTGCTACGCAGGAGTTCGCGAAAAAGAATGGCTCGGAGCTGATGTTGTTCGGGCCCGCGGCGATGCGCAAATTTCAGGTCGATGAAATCGGAAAATTCCGCCGCGTCGCGGCGGCGGCCGGTATCAAACCAGAATAGAGGGATAGTCATGACGTTCTCGATGCGCAACCACCCAGTTCTTCAGGAACCAAAAATCCAAGCCATCCTTGGGCAGGAGTACGGTCGCATGTCCGACGCGGAGTTTGCTCGCCGCAAAATCTTGCTCACTGGCGTGATGGCCAAACACAACTGCGACGCAGTGCTGTTGTGCGGCGAGCAACGCGTGGGCAACGGCGTGGTGTGGCTCACCGGCTGGTCGGTGGTGACCGAAGGCACGGTGGTGTTTCAGCCAGGCAAACAGGAGGTACTGTTCGTCGAGCATTACAACCACCTCCCCAACGCGCGCCGCATGGCCATCGGCTGCGATGTGCGCTGGGCGGAACGCAAAGGCGCGGCATGCCCGATCGCGGAACTGAAAAAACGCGGCGCCAAGCGTGTTGGTCTGATCGGCACTTTATCCTGGGCGAAGGTTCGCGCCTTGGGCGAGGCCTTTGACTTAGTCGATCTAAACGGCGAATACGCGCAGATTCGTATGCGTAAATCCGACGAAGAAATGGATTGGATGCGTTTGGGCGCGGCGCTCTCGGACCTTGGCATCGAAGCATTGGCGATGGGAGCGAAGCCCGGCATGACCGAACGTGAACTGGGTGCGCTGGTGGATAACGCCTACCAACCGCTGGGTGGCGCCACCACCATCCATTTCATTGGTATCAACGATATGCAGAACCCCAATTTGTGCGTGCCGCCGCAATGGCATTCGTCGCGTAAACTCAAACGCGGCGACATGATGTTCGTCGAATTCACCGCCGCGTTTTGGGATTACTCGGGGCAGGTGCTGCGAAGTTTTACCGTAGACGCCGAGCCGACACCGCTATTTCGCGATCTCTACAACACCGCCGAAGCCGCGTTCAATGCCATCACCGGCGTTTTGCGCGCCGGTGTGCACGCGCAGGAAATTGTGGAAGCCTCGCATGTCATCGAGGAGGCAGGCTTTACCACCTACGACGACATCATGCATGGCTTTGGCGGTGGTTATTGGGCGCCGGTGCTGGGCTCGAAAAGCCGTCCCTCGGGGCCGGTGCCGGATATGAAACTCGAAGCCAACATGACCGTGGTGGTGCAACCCAATGTCATCACGCGCGATGAAAAGGCCGGTGTGCAAGTGGGGGAGATGGTGCGC
>JBJXEY010000325.1:0-5037 GCA_046153355.1 Burkholderiales bacterium | reverse complement strand
GTCTCTACTGTCAGGCGCGCCACGCCCTTGGCCGCCGCAAAATCGTTAAGACGACCTCGCTCCACCGCCATGTCGCTGGGCCCATCCTCGTTGGTGAATACACGCTCGATAAACTGCTTCCGCGCGAGCAAAGTGGAACTATTAATCCAGCGCGTTCCCCCCGGCCAACCCTTGACGTTGGGTGGTGAAAAAAGATTTTGTCCCAAGCCGGCCATCAGCAACGCCAGTGGCGTCGCGTCTGCCACCGGTATCTCAAATTGCCGGAAAGTGCCCACCACCAAATCAGCGGGGGATTTAAACAAGGTTGCGCGATTGTCGATGGCCCAAAAAGCGCGCGACCCCAGCAGCTCGCGCAAGGCCACTTTGATATCGTAACGAGCAGCGCGAAACGCCGCGGCGATACGCCGGACCTCGGTGTTATCGGGCTTTTGGGAGATGAATTCACGCCACAATTTTTCTACGATGTGTTCGGCGGTGCGCGGTTGCGAAAGCAATATATCCAGCACCGCGTCACCGTCGAAATTGCCGGTCTTGCCCAATACGGTTTTTTCACCGCTATCGTGGGCAGGCGCGCGCCACAGATAGTCGCCACTATCCGGATCAATCGACCACCCGGTGAAAGCACGCGCCGCTTCGCGGATATCGGCCTCGCGATAATGACCTTCGCCCAGGGTGAACAACTCCATCACCTCGCGGGCAAAATTTTCGTTCGGTTGTCCACGACGATTGTTGGCGACATCCAAATAAATCAACATCGCCGGATCTTTGGCAATGGCGTGGAGAAGATCGGCGAAATTTCCGCTGGCATGGCGTCGCAACAAATGATTTTGTCGATACAAAAGTTGCACCATGCGCACCTTTTGTTGGCTCGAGGTGAAATGTCCATGCCAAAAAAGCGTCATGCGTTCATTCAGTTGCGTGGGCGAATCGAGCATTTCCGCCACCCACCAGGCGCGTAACTCAATGCCTTGACGAATTTCCCTTTCCTGAATTTTGCGCCGTTCCTCGGCGCTAGCATCGCGAAACAGGCGAAACGGGGTAACCGGCTCAGCTACCCAGGAGGGTGGTGTCCGCTTGGCTTCGACGCGATTCTGCGCAAGCAACCGCGCTACGCCTTGCTCCCGAGTGAGCGCCGAGAATTCGCGAATACCGGGAACCGTCGGGCCAAAGGTGGTTCTGGCTAACAAGTGGCGCGCCTCTTCCGCGCCCATGCCGTTGGCAAAGGATGGGCTCGCCTGAACGAGGCCAACAAGCAATAACGCCAGCGAAAACCACAAAGCGTCGCGCGTTGCCAACACGCGTGAATTACCGTGGCAGCCGATCATGGCGAATCGACTTAGCGTTCTTTGCCGCGATACAGCTCGCGGCCATGTTGATCGATATCACGGCGCAATTGGCGGCGCTCCTCCGGCGACAGACGATCATGCACCGGCCGTGTCGGCCCTGGGGCGTCGCGCATGCGCTCCATTTCCGGCTGTTTGCCAGGCCCCAAAAATCGCCCCTTGTCGTGACCGAATCCTTTTCCAGTCGCTGCTTGCGCGAACGCGAGCTGACCCGCGCCACATAGCGCAAGTGTCACCAGCACGCCGCACAAATATCCCTTTACCATCGTCCCGTCCTTTTGCCGTCTTGCCTACTTCCCATTTCGTGCCGCGATTTGATCGAGTGCAAAAAATACACCCATTTTCAAGATCGAGCCAATTTGCCGTGCGCCATATTGTAAATATTTGTTTCCAAGGCACCTGCGGCAATGCGCTGTTACGCAGCGTTTTGCAACGCCACTTGGAACTAAGCGCCGCGCCAGTTAGGATGCGCGCATGAACGAACAAAAATCGAAAATTCTGGTGGTGGACGACGATCTGCGTCTGCGCGATTTGTTGCAGCGATACCTTGGCGAACAGGGTTTTAGCGTTGCAACGGTGTCCGACGCCGCAGGTATGGATAAGTTTCTGGCCAAGGAACGCTTCGATTTAATAGTCTTGGACATCATGATGCCTGGCGAAGACGGCTTGGCCGCTTGCCGGCGTTTGCGCGGCACCAAGAACCCGATTCCCATCATCATGCTTACCGCCAAGGGCGACGACGTGGATCGCATTGTTGGCCTGGAAATGGGCGCCGACGATTACCTGCCAAAGCCATTCAACCCCAGGGAGTTGGTGGCGCGAATCAACGCGGTGCTGCGCCGCCGCGGCGCCACGCCGCCTCCGGGCTCACCCTCGGCCGATATTACCGAGGTCAGTTTTGGCGGTATGACGGTGAACCTCGCCACGCGCACCTTGTCCCGCGAAGGCAATTCGGTGACGCTCACCACCGGGGAATTCGCCCTGCTCAAGGTTCTTGTCACGCATCCGCGAACCTCACTGTCGCGCGACAAATTGATGGAACTGGCGCGTGGACGCGAGTACGAAGTGTTTGATCGCGCCATCGATGTGCAAATTTCGCGCTTGCGAAAATTGATCGAAACTGATCCGGCGCATCCCGCGTTTATCCAGACTGTGTGGGGATATGGCTATGTTTTCGTGCCTGATGGTGGCTCGCCGCCGCAAGCTTAGTCAGGCGAATCGCATCGAGTACCCATTGCGGCTCTGCTTTTCGACACGCGTACCGGCCATCCACGGATTTGCGAACCCAGGCAGATCCGGGCGCCTGCAATACACATGACGCTCTGGCCGCGCTCCTTGTTGTGGCGCACCTTCGCGCTGCTTGCGCTACTTGGCTTGGCAACAACAGTCGCTTGGTTCCTCATTTTTCGCGCCCATGAGCAAACACCGCGCGCGGGACAAATCGCGCAAAACATCGCAAGCGTAGTCAATCTCACACGCGCGGCGTTGGTCACCGCGCAGCCGGAACGACGCCGCGACTTGTTGATAGACCTGGCGGAAAACGAAGGCATTGAGGTTTATCCCGGGGAGTTCGATGACCGCATCAGCGACCCACCCGCATCCGACTTAAGCAAACTGATTGCCGCCGCGGTGAGAGAGCAACTTGGCGCGACCACCCGATTCGCCCTGGAGCGCAATGGACTGCCTGGGGTCTGGGTGAGTTTTGCCATTGGCAGCGACGAGTACTGGATGCGTATCCCCAGGGAACGTCTGGAGAGGGATATTGCCTTGCAATGGTTGGGATGGGCCGCGCTCGCCTTGCTGCTCGCGTTGATCGCGGCGTATTTGGTGGTATCGCATATCAATCGCCCATTGAAGTCGCTGGCTTCGGCGGCTATGGAAATTGGCAAAGGTGGCACCCCTGAACCGGTGCCCGAAAGCGGCGCCGTCGAGATACAAGCGGTGTCGCGCGCGTTCAACCAAATGTCCAGGGATTTGTTACGTATGGAAAAAGACCGCGCCGTAATACTCGCGGGTATTTCTCACGACCTGCGCACGCCTTTGGCGCGTTTGCGCCTGGGCGCGGAAATGAGCGATGCCGACGAAGCCCTCAAGGAGGGCATGCGCGCGGATATCGAGGAGATGGATCGCACCATCGGGCAGTTTCTGGATTTCGCGCGCATCAGTGCAAGCGGCGGCGAGGCATTGCAGTCTGCGCGGCTCTCCGATCTCGCCACGGAAATCGTGGCGCAGCAGCGTAGGCTTGGGCGTTCGTTACAAGCGCGAATCGAGGAAACCGCGGTTATTTCGCTTCGTTGCCAGATGATGCGACGCGTGCTCGCCAATCTGCTCGATAACGCGTTTCGTTATGCCGCTAGCGACGTTGAGTTCGAGGTGGGGGAAGAAAATGGCTACAGCGTGGCGCGGATACTGGATCGAGGTCCGGGAATCCCCGCTGATCGCATCGAACAAATGAAGCAACCGTTTACCCAACTGGACCCGGCGCGTTCGGGCGCACAAGGATCGGGCCTGGGTTTGGCGATTGTTGATCGCGCGGTGCGGGTTCATGGCGGGCAATTTGACCTGTTACCGCGCTCAGGCGGCGGACTGATCGCCAGCATCCAAATCCCCGGCGCTATCCGCTGAGCGGCTCGCGGCTCGCCTTTGCCAAGCAACTTGCGGCTATCATTGCCAAGTTACCGAATGCTCCAGGAGGGCACTATGACTCGAAACAAACCGCCGTTCGCCAGTTTGGTTTTTCTGTCATCTTTTTTTCTCGCCGGTCACGCATTGGGGCAAAGCGCGGCCAGTTACCCGAGCAAGCCGATTCGTATCGTGGTGCCCTTCGCGCCCGGTGGTACCACCGACATTGTTGCGCGTTCCGTGGGCGCCGATATGACCAAAACATTGGGGCAAGCGGTATCGATCGAAAACCGCGCCGGCGCGGGCGGCAATCTGGGTTCCGATGTCGTCGCAAAAGCCGCCCCAGATGGCTACACCCTTTTGGTGGGTGCCGTCAGTCCTCAAGCCATCAATGTCACGCTCTACCCCAACATGCCCTACGACGTGATGCGTGATTTCGAACACATCTCCTTGCTCGCGGCGGTGCCCAATTTATTGGAAGTACATCCCAGCGTGCCAGTGAAAACTGTTCGAGAACTGATCGACTACGCGAAGGCTAGACCGGGCAAGCTGGCTTATGCCTCCAGCGGCAGCGGCCCCTCCATTCACCTTTCCGCGGAGCTATTCAAAACCATGACCGGCGTGGACATGCTGCATATTCCCTATAAAGGCAGCGCGCCGGCAGTGGCGGATTTGATCGCCGGTCAGGTTCAATTGATGTTCGACAACCTGCCTTCTTCGATACAGCAGGTGCGTGCCGGTAAGTTGCGCGCCATTGCCGTCACGACGGCACGTCGTTCGCCGGTGTTGCCGGATATCCCCACCATCGCCGAATCCGGCTTGCCCGGATACGAAGCCAGTTCCTGGTTTGGCATGCACGCGCCGGCGAAGACCTCGAAAGACATCGTCAATCGGCTCTACGCGACGGTGGCCAAGTCGCTGCGCACACCGGAGATGATTGAACGCTTAACCAGTCAAGGCGCCGATCCGGTGGGCAACACGCCAGAACAATTCACCGAATTCGTTCGCGAGGAGATCGCGAAATGGGCGAAGGTAGTTAAAGCCTCGGGGGCGAAAGTCGAATAAACGGCGC
>JBJXEY010000313.1:0-28412 GCA_046153355.1 Burkholderiales bacterium | reverse complement strand
GCATTCGCCGCAGCTCGCACCATGGAGCGTCGCAAACCGCCCTTGGCACTATCGAGCGATTGCGTGGGGTCGCGATCAAAATCGATATCTTTGGTTAGGCGCATGCCGCCAAACACGGCGCGCATCGCCATGCCGCCCTTGAGAAACAGGCGGCCCGCGCCAAACTGGCCGACGATTTCGCGCAGCAACGCGATTTGGCAGCGGTCGATTATGGCTAGGCGCTCATCGAAGCCTTTTTCCAAAGGACTATATATAGTAGTCATATATCATTTAATGATATTTACAGACTATATTGTACTGCAATAAAATGCGCTGAATACCTTAAAGCGCGCGTTGATCCCATAGCGCAAAAGGCCGTTTCGACGACTGCCGAAACGGCCTTTTAGGATGTATTGCGCTGACGATTTGGGATATGCGCGCTTACGCCGGCCCCATGAAATCACGCTTGCCGACTTCCACGCCATTGGCGCGCAGGATGTTGTAGGCGGTGGTCATGTGAAAGTAGAAGTTCGGCAGGTTGGAATTCAGAAGGAAGTCCAGCCCTTTGTAGGACACATCAGTGCCGCGCATCTTAAAGGCGATGGTTTTTTCTTCGGAACCATCGATCTGCTCGGGCTTCAAGGTGGCCAAAAAGGCGACGGTATTGTCGATACGTGCGATCAATTCACCGAGCGACTTTTCGTTTGCCTCTACCGTGGGCGGCTCCATGCCGGCAAGGCGCGCACCGCTATTGCGCGCATGATCGGTGGCAGCCTGCACCTGCTTGGCGAAGGTGAACATATCGGGAAATAGGCGCTGTGATACCAGCGAAGACTCATCGTATTTTTTCTCGGTATAGAGATCCTGCGCCTTTTTCACGCAGATCGACAGGCCATTCAAACGGCGGATATAGACGGGAATTGAAACTTTGTACATCGAAGCCATGGTGTTCCTCCAAAAATTATTTGCGCTATCACCGGCAAGCATCCGGAGAGGCGGGCCGTATGATAGCGAGTGTCGCGGCAGCGTGCCGATTCGCTTTAATCTTCCGGCGTGTATTTAGCCGCCCTGACGATGCCGCGCCAACGTTCATGCTCGCGGCGAATCAATGCCTCGAACTGCTCAGGGGTACTGCCGCTGGGTTCATTGGCATTGCGCTCGCACATCGCTTTGACCTCGGTTTGCTCCAAGGTGTCGTTGATGGATCGATTCAGCGTTTGAATAACGCCGCGCGAGGTACCCGAGCGCACCCAGATGCCAAAACGTTCCTCTTGTAACACCGTGGGATGCCCCGCTTCCGTGAAAGTTTGCGCACCCGAAACAAAACGCGAGCGTCGGCTACCGGTGGTGGCAACAATGCGCACCTTGCCGGCGCGATGAAACGGTTCGATATCCCCCACTGGCCCCATCCACGCCTGCACCTGTCCACCCATCAGATCCTGTATGCCTTGCACCGTGCCTTTGTAGGGAACCGGCGTGAGATCAATGCCGGCGCTTTGTGCGAACACCAGACCCAGGAAATGCGGCGTACCACCGACCACGCCCTGAATGCCAAACAAACCGTTTTGCTTCGGATCGGATTTCACCCATTGGATGAATTCGGCTGGGTTAGTTGCCGGAACGCTTGCCCTCACCACTAAGGCAAAATCGAAACTACTGACCGTCGTCACCGGCATCAGATCCTTCAGTGGATCAAAGCTCAGCTTCCCATAAACATGTGGCCAGAGCGTGGTGATGGAAATTGGCGCCAGATGGAAAACCGAGCCGTCGGGCTCGGCGCCCAGCAACGCGGCCACTACCACCGCGCCGCGCGTGCCCAGGCGATTCTCCACCACCACCGACGGCGCGTAGTTGCCGCGCATTTTTTCCGCAACGACTCGTCCTACCGCATCGATGGAACCGCCCGGCGGGAAACCAATCAGCATGCGCGCGGGCCGCGACAAGACCTGTGCGTGCAACGGCCACGGCAAGGTGCCAAGCGCAAACCCAACTCCCGATGTAACAACGAAACGGCGTCGATTAATCATCTTCAAGCCGTGGCAGTTGCCTTGGCCGCACGCGGTATGCCGCTGGCGGGCTTGAAGGCATGAGCGGGCAGCGGTGGCAGGGGCGGAATTGTTTTCCCTTGCAACGGTGGGGATTGAAGATATTGCTCCGCCGTTTTTTTCGCGTGCGCCATCAATACATCCGGGTCATCGGGATTGCCGGCCACCTTCGCGGCATCGATGATGTAGTCCGAGCCAAACGTGGCCACCACGCCGGTTTGTTTGATCAAGCCATGCGGCTCGCGCCCTTCTAACACATCGCGAATTCCTTGCCGCAGTTGACGGCGAAACATCACCACACCTTGGTCTAGAGTGCCCAGTTGCTCCAACGCATGACGCGCGATCGGCCCCTGGCTCACCATGGCATCGTAGTCGCCAGGAACCCGTTGCCGCTCGGCATAGGGCCGCGCATCGGTCTGACCACCGGCGGCGAGCATTGCCTTGTTGCGCGCCTCATCGGGCATGCTGTCTTCATTTTTCAAATGGCATAGCGCGAAATTCATACAGGAGTAATCATCCACGGGGACCGTCCACATGGTGAGCCACGGCGGTGAGCATTCTTTCAAGGTAGAGCCATCTTCAAACACCGAAGTAATGCTGTGGATATTGGGTGCCAGGATGTCGGTGGAGCGCACCCATACCTTGCCATTGACATGGCGCGCAGCAAGATAGGCCATACCCACCGGCGTTTCCACCCAGGTGATCTCAGGGAATTTGGCGAACTCATCAGCGAAGCGTCCCTCCCATGCATGCAGGATGGCGGTGTGCGCCGGGTCCATGGCGTTTTCCTTGACCTGCACCCAATTACATGCAAACGGCATGCGTGGGCCTGGGGCGATGCGCATGCCGGGGATGTCGTATTTGTCGTAGTTGGGGAACGGGGGTTTGAATTCGATGGGCCCCATATAGGCGAACACCATGCCGCCAAACAAATGTGTGGGATAGGCGCCTTGTCGATATTCCTTGCACAGCCGCTCCGCGGCACGTTCGCCGGGCATCTCCAGAATGGCGCCATCAACATCGAACACCCGGCCGTGATAACAGCAGCGAATGCCATGTTCTTCGACGCGCCCAAATTCCAGCGAGGTGCCACGATGCGAGCAATGCAAGTGCAAGACCCCCACCGCGCCACTTTTATCCTTAAACACCACTAGATCCTCGCCCATGATGCGCACCCGCAGTGGCGCCGCGGCGATCTCGTGCAGATAAGCCACCGGCTGCCAGAAGCGGCGCAGGTACTCACCGGCGGGGGTGCCGCGGCCCGATTGCGTCAGATCGATATCCGGTTCGGCGTCTATTTTTGCGCGATAGCCCGAGTAGGTTTTAGACTGTACATTTGATTGATTCATTTAAACTCTCCAATAAGAGCGTTCATTACTAGTTAATTTTAAATTAATACTAGGATTTAACCCTCGAACAATCGACCGCCCGCGTCGATAATAACCGTGGCAAACCGGCACGGTTTGTCACCGGGGTTGGCCCAACCGTGCATGGTGCCGCGCTGAATCATGATGTCGCCCTCCGTCATGTGTACCTTGGCGCCATCGTCCAGAAACATGTCGAGTTCGCCCTCATACACGATGATGTAGTCAAGCGTCTCGGTGCGATGCATGTGCGGCGCAGTACCAGGGCCAATCTCCATCATGCGAAACGTCGCGGCGCTAGGCACGGGCAACATGGGAATGGGCTTATCCAACGCATCGGGGCCATTCAACGTTGGCGGCGCGCCGTCGCTCATCCAGATATTGCACACATGCACCGAGCTACCGCCGCGGCCGGGTTGCGATGCGATGATCGAGTCTGAAGAGACCACGGCCTTGCCTTGGTCATCATTAACAGTGACGACTCTGCGTAGTTGTGTAGCCATGGTGCTCTCCTAACCGCCGCGCGTGTCTTGCGGGTCGGCGCCAGTATTGGGTGGCAGCAGACCCTTGCCGCCACGTGCGTCGACCAACACTTCGAACAGTAAACACATCTTGTCGCTCGCATTGCGCCAGCCATGCATGGTATTGCGCATCACAATGGTGTCGCCTTTTTTAAAGGCTACAAACTTGCCATCATCCAGAGTCATCTCGATTTCGCCATCCATCACCAAAAAATAATCCAGCGTCGCGGTTCGATGCAGTTCATCGCCCTTGGCGCCGGGTGGAATGTGCAGCATGCGCAGAATCGAGCCGTTGGGTTTGGGTGTCACCGGCGTTCGTTGCGCCACCGCGTCACCGCCGTTTTGTTCTGGTGGCAGCGAATCGGTCTGCCAGTATTCCTGCACATGGGTGCCATCGTCGAAACGCCCAGCGCGCGAGGGGATAACCGTGTCCATCGACACTATCGCCCTGCCCTTATCGTCGTGCCCGGTGACGATGCGCCGAATGTTAAATGCCATGCTTGCTCCTTGCCGTCTATTTAGGGGTACGTCCCCACTATCTCGCGCGCCCAAATTCTCAAATCAAATGGGGTACGTCCCCGGTTTATGCGAATTTATTGCGGCTGAACGTTCAAGCCCTTCATGATGGTGCCCCAGTATTCGCGCTCCGAGGCGATGAATTCGGCGATCGATTGCGCGGTACCCGCTCCCGGCAGGCGCAGGTAGCCAAACTGCGTGGCACGCTGCGCGTAGGCTGGGTCCTTGATGACGAGGTCCATTTCGCTGTTGATGCGTTGAATAACCGCGGCCGGCGTGCCGGCGGGCGCCATCAAAATACCCAGGCCGTACATTTTGAATCCCGGCAAGGTTTCGGCAATGGCTGGGATCTCCTCCATGCCACTGTTGCGCTCCAAGCCACTCACGCCAAGAATTTTGAATTTGCCCGTTTTGCGAAACGGTTCAAGGTTAGTTGTGGTGGTGATCGCAATTTGCGTGCGTCCCGAGACAAAATCCTGCATCAGTTGCGCTGGGCTCTTATAGGGGACGGCCACTACGTCGATTCCAGCGACTTTAGTGAACCACTGACCCACAATGGCGGTGACGCCAATGGTGTCTGAACCATAGTTGAGCACGCCCGGCTTGGATTTGGCCAACGCAATCAGCTCAGCGATGCTATTGACCTTCAAATCGGGGTGCGAGGCGACCGCGAACGCGCCACCGCTCACATAGAGCATTGATGCGGGAATGAAGGACTTATCCGGGTCGTAGGGCAGGTTTTTGAACATATAGCGATCAGTAGCTACCACTCCCACACCCGGCATATAAAGCGTGTAGCCATCGGGGGTGGCGCGCGCCGCCGCCTGCGAGGCGATCAGTCCGCCGCCGCCGGTGACATTATCGACAACAAAAGGCTGCCCGGTTCGTTTCGACAACGACTCCATGGTGGCGCGCAGAAACAGATCGGGTGACACACCCACCGCGAAGCCGACGATGACTCGCACCGGTTTCACTGGCCAGGATTGCGCAAACACGGCGCCAGCATTGGTTATCGACACGATGGCACCGAGCATCGATACTATTTTTTTCATTCATATCCCCCTTTGCCGGATAACCCGGCATCCATCAATCGTAACCACTCCCGCCAACGCGCGTGTCTGCCGGTCTCGTTCTGCAAGAGCCGTCCAATTCGAAAATCGCCGCGCTAGCATAGACATTACGATGAACACAAAATATGCCTTCGTCGGGCCTACGATATAAAGCTTTGTGTGCTTGAGATCCACCTTAGGTCTCTACTGCGGCTGTAGGCCAATATCCTGCACGATTTTGCGCCAGCGGCCGCGTTCATCGCGGATGCGATCCTCGATGGCCTTGGGTGTCATTGCCGGTCCCGGCGTGAAGTGAAAATTGCGAATGCGCTGCACGATCTCGGGTTCGGCCACGACGCGATCCACCTCGCGATTCATGCGCTGCACGATATCGGCTGGCGTACCCGCGGGCGCGACGAAGAAAAACCATCCCTCGATGATCAGCCCTGGGTAAGCCTCGCTCAGGGCGGGCACCTCTGGCAGAAGCGGGTAACGCTCCGAACCAGTTACCCCGATCACACGCAACCTTCCCGAGGTCACCAAAGGCACGATGGAAAGATACGAGGTCACGATGGCATTCACCTCACCAGAGACCGCCGCCTGATTGGCTTGCGTATTTTGTTTATAGGGCACACGTAACATGTCGATGCCGGCCAGCTTATTCAACCATTGCGCGATGATGTCTGACAGACCTACTGTGTATCCCATGGTCACATTGCCCGGCGCCGCGCGCGCCATGGCGGCGAGATCGGGAAAGGTTTTGACCGGCAGATCGCCATTGACCACCACCACGAACGCGGCGCTGCCCACCACATTGGCCACCGGCGCGAAATCGCGGTCGATGTCGTAGGGCAAGGTCTTGAGTCGAAACTGATTGGCAACCAGCGAATCGTTGGTGGCGAAGAAAAATGTATATCCGTCGGGCGCGGATTTCGCCGCGAGACTCGCAGCAATGGTCTGTTCGCCGCCCGGCCGATTGTCGATGAGAAACTGCTGATTGAAGGTTTTCGACAGGCGTTCACTTACCAAGCGCGCCACCACATCGGGCGCGCTGCCCGCGCCGTTGGAGACGTAGATGCGCACCGGTTTGGCGGGCCAGGCTTGGGCCAGGCTATGCACCGGAGTTATAGCCAAATGAAAAGAAACCAAGGCCATCGCAATATACGAATGCATAACTATTCGACTCATTATCGACACCTCGCGAAATCAAAATTACACATGCGGTTGACCGTTTATTCCATTGATCTTCGCGTGCATTAGCCATTGTGTGGCACGGCGTTTCCCATTTAATAGCTGCGAGTGTTGATTGGCATTGTCAATCAACCTTGCGGTGCGCCAAGCATACAACCGAAGGCGAAACGAGGAGAGATTCCATCGATCAAAACAAGCGACAATTCGCCTCATGCTGCGCCGAAATTTCTACACGTCCGCAACGATTCGCAATTTGGGCTTTGCGTTATTGAGCCTGCTGCTTGGCGTTCGAGTGGCGCTCGCGCAACCATTACCCAATCCTCCATGCGGCGCGACGGTGTTCCCAGCCTTTGCCGAGCCTGGCGACACACCGCGTACCGGCGTGTGGAACGCCGCGCAACTTGAATTATGGAATCCACCTTCATGCCTGGGCTGGATGCGACAAAAGGACGCCACTCTCGCGGTCATCGCGGGGAGCTTTCGCCACACGGGAACTGCCCAAGACTTGTTGCGCCGTTTCGGCGAAATATCCCGCTTACGCGGCCTTCGCTACTGGTCGGTATCGGACAAGAACTGGCGTGTCCTAGTCAATGACGCTTCGGCGACAAGCGCCATTGACGCTACGCGCCGCCGCGCCGATTACAACCTAAATGAACTGCGGCCCGGGATGGATCTGTACTTTGCCCAGTCCGACAGCCGATCGAGCGGCGAAGTGCTGTATCGAATGCGCGTCAAGGAAGCGAGCGAGAAGCGCATGGTGGTCGAGACCGAAAACGTATCGCCGGTTCGGCTGTATTTGTTTACCTTGTTCGATGCGGGTGAGTTGAAGGCGCAATACTTCATCGAGCGGGGCGATGCGGAGCGCTGGAATATTTACACGCTCGCGCTGGCGGTAGGGCGTTCGGCGCGCAACAATGAGGCCTCGCTTTTGAACCGTGCCGCCGCTTATTACCGCCATTACATTGGCGCGCCGGCCGACGCGGCTTCGCCACTTGCACCCTAACTCCAGGGCAGCACAACACGCGATTTCCCCTATGGGCGAAAATTCGGGGCATTTATAGGTCAGAGGCAAGCTACCATGTCCTAGAAGGGGCTGTTGCAATCCCTTTGTTGGTATATCATTGGGCTACACATTAATTGGAGACAAACATGGCAACACGCGCCGCTAAAGACGTCATTCGCAAACAACTTGCTCAGGCAATATCCGCGCGCCTGGAGCAGATTCGCACCGCCAACGACGAGGAATTGAAGCAACAACAAATCGCCGACGAAGCGGGGCTCACGCAATCCAAGGTAAGCCAATTGATCCGCGAAGACACCACGCATTTCAGCCTGGAGCGATTGATGGATATCGCCGAGCGCTTGGAACTCACGGTGCGCGCCACGGTAACGCGGCCTTACGGCAAAGGCTGATCGATTCGCCGGGAAGTGCGGCGGCCAGCCCTCAGTTTGGATTGATTTTTCGAATTTCCATGACGCGTTTCCAACGCGCCATTTCACCCGAAATTTTGTCGCGCATTTGATCCGGCGTGGAAGGTGTTGCCTCGCCACCCAGGTTGGCCAGTTGCTGGCGTACTTCGGTGGTTTTCAACATTTCGCCAATTTCACGATGCAAACGATTGATGATTGGCCTGGGCGTACCGGGTGTAGTCGCGAGGCCCAGCCAGGAGGCGAAATCGATACCCGGAACCGTTTCCGCGACCGTCGCCACGTCGGGCAATGGCGCATAACGCCCCGCGGTGGATACCGCCAATGCGCGCATCTTGCCGCCCTTGACCTGCGGCAACGAAAAGGTCGCGGTCTCAACCATGGCGTCGATACGCCCGCCCAATAAGTCGATCATCGCCTGCGCGGCGCCTTTAAAGGTGACGCCCACCATCTCCGCCTTGGCTTCGATCTGGATGAGTTCTCCCAGCAGGCGGTGCGCGCTGGCTGGGCCGGCGATCGCGTAAGTGATCGTTCCCGGTTTGGCGCGTGCGCGCGTCAACAATTGATCCATCGACCGCAGCGGCGAATCGGCGGCAACAGTAAGCAACATCGGATAGGAAGTCACCGTGGACACCATGGCAAAATCTTTTACCGCGTCATAGGGCATATTGGTGGACATTACCGCCGCGATCGGATGCCCGGAAGTCAACAACACCAGGTTATAGCCATCGGGTGAAGCCTTGGCCACGGTTTCGTTGGCGATCACGCCGCCCGCCGTGGGCTTGTTGATGGGCACGACGGGCTGCCCCAAACGTTTAGCCAATTGATCGGCCACTAGCCGGCTGACCAAATCCGAGCTGCCGCCCAATGCGAACCCGATTTGAAACTGAATCGGCTTGACCGGATAGTCCTGCGCATTGGTCAAGCCGCAAAACGGGGTGGTGGCAAAGATAAAGAGCGCAAGGCGCGTGGCGAATGACTGGGTATTTTTCACGTTTTTCTTTCCATCAAAGATTTCATTTCCAACTCCCACGACTCACGCGGACGAAACGTGGGATCGTCGCGAATCATCTCAAAAGTTAATTGCCGCAACAATTCCGCGGATTGCGTGAGATCAAGTGGCCGGCCATAGGGTTGCCCCACGTGCCAGGGCGTTGGCGCATAAAGCTCGATGCGGTTGCCCTCGGGGTCGTGAAAATAAATGCTCCAGGCGTTGCCATGATTGCGCGGCGCGAGCTCCTTGACCTTCTCCTCCACCAACATGACATAGAACTCGCAAAGCTCCTCCAGACTATCGACGATGAAGGAGATCTGATTGATGATGGTACCCATCTCCGGCGTTCGGCCCGAGGCAAGCACCACCTGGTGATGTTCAGCCGGATCGCGGCTTAAAAACGCGATCTCGCCTCCCCGGTAATACGGGCCACGGTCGGTCAGCGCCAGGCCGATGACGCGCGTATAGAAATCGATCATTGCCTCCAAATCTCGAACTTGAAACCCCAGATGCGTCAGTTGCGCGTTGGGCGGACGTTTATTGGTCATAAATCTTGGTGCGATACGCGCTTAATTGGGTTCATTGCGCAAGTTTTACGCGTTGCCCACCCACCCATTGCTCGCGCGGACAATGCGTGGGATCGCCTTTAATCATATCCAGCGTCTTCGCCAGGATCTGCTCGGCGGAATCCGATAAATCGAGTTTATTGGCGAAGGGCTGTTGCACATGCCAAGGCGTGTAGGTATAGACCTCGAGACGATTACCTTCGGGATCGGGCCAATACAGACTCCAGGCATTGCCGTGATTAATGGGGTCCAGGCCCTCCTGACCTTCAGCGGCGAACGCGGCGTAATAGGCGCGCAAGGTCTCCAAATCGGCCACCAGGAACGAGATCTGATTGATGCTCGATTTCTCCCCTGGCGGGCGCCCCGAAGCAAACACCACTTGGTGATGCTCATCGGCCTTGCGCGATAAAAAGGCGATCTCGCCGCCACGGTAGTAAGGCCCGCGATCGGTGAGCATCAAACCCAACATGCGGGTGTAGTACGCGACCATCAAGTCCATATCGCGAACGTAGATGCCGACGTGGGTGATCTGTGCGTCGGGTCGTTTTGGCTTGCTCATCTATTGGTCTCCATCTAAACCGGGGACGTACCCCATTAAAACTCGGCGCATTTTCTACGCTATAGCCTGCCTACGCCACAGGGTGTTGCCCTTGCTTTCCCGATCGATGCCATCGAGCAGCTTTTCATGTTCGGCCAGTTCATCCGCGCGCGCGACTAATACCCGTAGTACCGGGCGATCTGCCACGTCATCACCCAAGGAAACACGCTCCGCCGCGGGTGCTTCGAGTTCAATGGCAAGGCTATCCTGACCACGCGTCATCGAGATATAAACATCGGCAAGCAGCGATGCGTCCAGCAGCGCGCCATGCAAAGTGCGATGAGAATTATCCACCTGATAACGTTCGCATAAAGCATCCAACGAATTGCGTTTTCCCGGATGCAGCTCGCGCGCATGTTTCAAAGTGTCGAACACACCCGCGCAATGTTGCGCGAAAGGCGGCAACCTCAAACGGCCCAGCTCCGCGTCGAGAAATTCCACGTCGAACGCGGCGTTATGAATAATGATTTCCGCGCCATCGATATACGCGAGCAGGTCTTTCACCACCTCGCGAAATTTGGGCTTATCGGCGAGGAACTCACTGGTGATGCCATGTACCTTGAGCGCGCCCTCTTCGCTGTCGCGCTCCGGATTGATGTAGCGATGAAAATGATTATCGGTGAGGCGGCGATTCTGCAACTCCACGCAGCCTATCTCCAGAATCCGATCACCCAGGCGCGGGTTCAATCCGGTGGTTTCGGTGTCGAGAATGACTTGACGGCTCATGTATCGCAGCCCGTAGAAAGACAATTTTCCAAGCGCTAAACCCCGATACTGTCCACGCCGCGATTGGCGAGCTGATCGGCACGCTCGTTGCCTGGATGCCCGGCATGGCCTTTGACCCAGTGCCAGCGCACCGCGTGGCCGCGCGCCAATTCATCCAATGTTTTCCACAGGTCGACGTTTTTCACCGGTTGTTTACTCGCAGTCAACCAGCCGCGGCGCTTCCAGGAGGGCAGCCACTCGGAGATACCCTTCTGCACGTATTGCGAATCGGTGTAGACATTTATTTCGCAGCGCTCCTGCAACGATTCCAAGGCGCGAATCACCGCGGTGAGCTCCATGCGATTGTTGGTGGTATCGCGCTCGCCACCGAATAGTTCTTTTTCATGGTCACCGTAGGCGACTATCGCGCCCCAACCGCCCGGGCCAGGGTTGCCTTTGCAGGCGCCATCGGCATAAATAACAATTTTCTTCTCGCTCAAACTCTTTCCTTATTGTCTAAGCCACGGCTGGCCGATAGAGGATCACGAGCAGCCAGCCCTTGGCTGGCTGATAAGGCATCACGAGCGGCCAACCCTCGACCCGCCACATTGCCCCGCTGCGCAACCGGTGCCAGGGATTTGGCCGAGGAGCGCCGCTCGCGCCAACTGGGCATGACTAGGCGCATGCCGACGGTGCGTTTGATGGCGCGTACCACGTAGGTGCCACCGGCAATCGGCCACCAGCGTTGCCCTGCCTTTTCCATGAATTTCCAGCGCTCCAGCCACTTGGCGCTTTTGAACGGTGGTGCATAACAACCGAAACTTCCACCATTTTGCTCAAAGCTCAACAAACTCAACCAATCTCGAAGGCGCAATAGTCCAATCATCTTTCCGCGCCACGGATATTGTTCCTTGGCGAACCCCATGGCATGTCGCGCGCCCCACAAAGACAAGGGATTGAACCCGGATATAACAATCGACCCATCGGGCATTAACACCCGCTCGGCCTCGCGCAATATACGGTGCGCGTGTTCGCTGAATTCCAGCACATGCGGCAAAAGCACCAAATCGACACTATTGTTAGTGATGGGCAGCTCCCAGGGTTTGGCGCGCACCGCCGCCAAATCGTCCACGCCGATAACGGTTTTGTGCGGGATGCGGTTTTCGCGCAGAAAATCAATTTCAGGCAGGCCAATTTGCAGGGCGTGATAACCGAAAATGTCATCCACCGCGTTATCGAATTGGGCAAGCTCCCAATCGAGTACGTATTTGCCCTGTTCGCTCTCAAACCATTGCGCCAACATTGCCCTGGCCGCTCCGTTTCAATACACTGCCGCCATCATACCGCGCAAATTTCCCGAAAGCCTGTAACAAATGACCACTTCCTCGTCACTTCGAATCGTTGCGGTTCCAGCATTTCAAGATAACTACCTTTGGGTCATGCGCCAGGGCACGAATGCCGTGTTGGTCGACCCCGGCGACGCCAAGCCGGTGCTGGATTATCTGGAGACGGAGAAATTAACGCTCGTGGCTATCCTCGTGACCCATCACCACGCCGATCATATAGGCGGATTGCCTGAAATTCTTGATCGATTCAAGGTACCGGTTTATGGCCCACGCGATGAGCGCATCGCGGCGATCACGCATCGCGTCGGCGAAAAAGATCAAGTGTCGTTGCCGGAAATCAACGCAAAGTTCGAAGTCATCGAAGTACCGGGCCACACGCGCGCGCATATCGCCTACTACGGGGAGCACTCCTTATTTTGCGGCGACACCTTATTCGCCTGCGGCTGCGGTCGTATGTTCGAGGGAACACCACCGCAGATGTGGGGGTCATTGAAAAAACTCGCCGCCCTGCCCGGCAACACTAAGTTTTACTGCGCGCATGAATACACCATGGCCAATATTGCCTTTGCCAAAGCGGTCGAACCTGCCAATCAGGCGCTTGCCCAACGCGCCCTGCGCGATGCGGCGCTACGCGAGAAAAATATCCCCACCGTGCCCGCGACCATCGGCGAAGAAATCGCCACCAATCCATTTTTCCGCTGTGAGGAACCCGAGGTCATTGCCGCGGCCAGCACGCGCCTGGGGCGCGCCCCCGTCGATGCCGCTGAGACTTTCGGTGCTATCCGCGAGTGGAAAAATAAATTTTGAGCGGCACGAACCTGGGCTGAACACAGCCTCGCCCGCTAACGCGATGCCGCGTAATGCGCCAACGCCGCCAGATCGGCATCCGATAAGCCAATCACCGTGGCGCTCATCAGCGTGTCGGCGCCGGAGCGCTTGTCGTCGCGAAACGCCTTCATGGAATAAACCAAGTAATCGATGCGTTGCCTGGCCAGGCGCGGCATCTGCTCCTGGCCCGCCAAGCTTGGCAAATGGCAAGAAGCGCAACGCCGCGATGTGGCAAGGGCCGCGCCACGCATGGCCAGGGCAGCATCGACGGCCTCGCCGCTAGGTTTGGCCGGCAACTTGGAATAAAACGCAGCCAACGCTTGCAATTCGTCGTCTTTTAATGCTTTGACCAGGGGCGCCATGGGCTCGATACGGCGCACGCCTTCGCGCATCAAAAACAACTGGTTCATGAGGAAAAATTCTGGCTGTCCGGCAAGCGAGGGGAAATTTTCGATACGCGAATTGCCGTCCTCGCCGTGGCAGGCACCGCACTGCACGAGCAAGAGTTTCAACCGCCCCTCAAGCGGCGGACTTTGCGCAAAACCCACCGCAGCTTGCCACAGCGCGAGCCACAACAAAGGGGCTCGCGACCACCGCCAGAAAATTAGTATCACCCGATTATTTTCCCTTGGAGGCCTTGGCAACTCTGGCCGGCGCCTCATACGAAATCCGATATACCGCGCCATTTTGCTCATCCGACACCAGCATTGACCCATCGGCCATCTGAAAAACATAGGCCGGTCGGCCGAGAAACTCATTCTTCGCGTTGTCGAGCAAGCCCGTCATGAAAGGCTCGATCTTTGCCTTGCCATTGGGCAGAACCCGGGCAAGCACCACGTCGTAGCCGAATTTGACTTCGCGATTCCACGATCCGCGGCGCGCAATAAAGCCCACATTGGCGTATTGCTTGGGGAACATGTTGCCGGTATAGAACTTGATTCCAAGGCCCGCCGAGTGCGGCCCGGTCAATGCCGCGGGCAACACCACGCCAGCACAGGCGTTGGGTTTTTTGATATCGGGATCGGGCATGCCATTGGCGTGGCAATAGGGAAAGCCGTAAAACGCACCCTCCTGCCCTTTGGCGACGCGGTTCAACTCATCTTCCGGCCCTTCATTGCCAGCCCAGTCGCGGCCGTTGTCGGTGAACCAAAGTTCCTTGGTGACCGGATGCCAGTCAAAGCCGACAGTGTTGCGCACGCCGCGTGCCACGATTTCCATGCCGCTACCATCAGCGTTGTAACGTCGAATCTGGCCATGAATGCCCGGGTTGATTTCGCAAATATTGCAATTGGCGCCCACCTGCACGTATAACTTGCCATCAGGCCCGAAATCCACGTATTTCCAGTTGTGATGGATTTCCGGCGGCAGGCCGAATTTTTCGGTGAGATCCACCGGTGCGCCCGGATCGTTCAACTTATCCTCAATGTTGTCATAACGCAGCACCCGGTTGATGGCAAATACATATAAAGAGCCGTCCTTGAACGCGAGACCGTTGGGCTGGGTAAGCCCGGAAATCACCGTACGCACTTCCCGCTTGCCAGCGGATTCGGAAATCGCATAAACGCGCCCGATGGTTCGCGTGCCCATGAACAAGGTGCCTTTGGCTCCCATCACCATGGTGCGCGCGCCAGGATGTCCCGTGGACCAAACCTCGGCTTTAAATCCAGCCGGCAAGCGTAGCCTGTCGATGGGGAGTTTTTCTACTGGCGTGGCGATCGGCGGAACCGCGGCAGGTTTCAAGTTCCCCGCCTGATTGCTGGTCGCGGCATTGGTGCGATCAATCGCGCTCATGCCGGGCGGCCCCGAAGGCGCGGCAGGTTTCGCTGGCGTGGCCTCCGGCGCGGCAGGCTGCTGCGCGAAGACACTGGAGGTGCAAAAAATAGAAGTGCTAACAAGTAAAACGCCAGCGGCAGCGTTTAGCTTGCGCAAAGTCACATTACAAATTCGGGACATATGATCACCTTAAAAATTTGAGAATCGTGGCAGTAATGGACCATCTTCGGCAACGATATGGCGAAAAAACGCGATCCAACTGTCGCAATAATTCGATTCCGGCCACAATCGGCGCGCAATGATAATGAGAATCACGGATGGTATGAAATCGATCAAGAGAAAGGATTTTGGCATGGCAAAAAAATCAAGTGTGGTGGCTCGCCTGGATACGGTGGTCAATGACTTCTGCTTACGCACGCGTTTTTTCCATGAACCGATGACGGTTGAACGCGCGCGCATGTTCGTCATGCAGCATCGCCTCAATACCCGTCAACGCAATTCGGTATTGAAACTCAAAGTCGCCACCAATTGCCCCGATTGGGATACGCGCATTCGCATCATCGGCGCATGTAGCGAAGAAGTGATCGCCGATCATGCGCACGGTGGCGGTCGCGCGCATTGGGAAATTCTCGAAGAACTGGGCACCTTCATCGGCATGAAACGCGGAGACATTCGCGCGGCCAAACCTCTGCCCAGTACGCAAATCGCCTGGGCCGCCTGGGAAGGCTTGATGGCCAACCGGCATTGGTTGGAGGGAATCGTCGCCAATACCTGCGCCGAACGCGCCAATATTCCCGGCTATGGCAGCGGTGTGATGAAAAAACAAGGTTGGTTTGGCTTGGAGCGCAAGCGTTGGGCAAAATTATTTAATCTCCCCAATGAAAAATTAATTTTTTTTGAGTTGCACGAAGAAGCCGACATCGTGCACTCCAATATGGGCTGGCAGGCTATCGAGCGATTTGCCAGGGAGTTGCACATGGAAGATGCCGTAGTCAAAGCGTGCGAGATCAATTTATCTGTTTGGGAAATGTATCTGGACGGAATTGCTTCGGCTGGCGACAAATTGGCGCGTCGATGAGCGTTTTTCGCCGAAAGGGGAGTGAATTCCTTCAATTTGAGCAAAATTTTGCGACATCGCGACGATTTAACCGCATCGTTTGGTAGTCGCATGGCTGTGATCAAAAATGGATGGTTGACCAGGGTGCATACCCTTGGCTACCATCTGCCGATGCCCGCAAAACAAACGCCTCATTTCCGGGAAAATTTTCCAATATCGATAAAGCTTAGCGTCTTTTTTGCGCTTGGCGGAACGATGTTGTCTGCGTTCGCGCAACCGGCGCCAGTGGTGGAGGCACAGCGCAGAGTGACCACCACAATTGAAACGCCAGGGTTCGAACCGCGTAGCGACTCAAGGCTATCTACACCGGCCGAATTAAGCCTGCCACGGTTGGGCGCTGGCGACAGCACAGCGCCAACCATCGAAGATATCCGCGAAATCAAAGAACCGAATTCGGTTCCGCGCACCATTGATCTCATCACTCCGCAGGACGATCTATGGGACCGCATCCGCACCGGCTTTTCCATGCAGCAGTTGTACGGGCCCCTGGTCGATAGCCAACAGGTCTGGTACACCGCCCGGCCGCAAATGATGAAGGTGCTGGCAGAAAGAAGCCGTCGATATCTCTACCACATTGTCGATGAACTGGAAAAACGCGGCATGCCCACTGAATTGGCGTTACTGCCCATGGTGGAATCGGCGTTCAACCCGATGGCCTTATCCAGCGCCAAAGCCTCGGGACTGTGGCAATTCATTCCCTCCACCGGCAAGCGTTATGAGTTGCAGCAGAACTGGTGGTATGACGGGCGCCGCGACATTCTGGCCTCCACCACCGCGGCGCTGGATTACCTGCAATTTTTATACGATATGCACGGCGATTGGCAATTGGCCTTGGCCTCTTATAACTGGGGCGAAAACGCTGTAGCGAGGGCCATCGAACGCAACAAAGCCAAGCGCCTGCCCACCGATTACGCGAGCCTCACCATGCCGGCCGAGACGCGTTACTACGTGCCTAAATTGCAGGCGTTGAAAAACATTATTGCCAGGCCCGAGAAGTTCGGCATCAGCCTTGACCCCATACCCAATCAACCGTACTTCGTCACCGTTGAGAAAACCAAGGACATTGACATCAAACTCGCGGCAAAACTGGCCGAGATGTCGGTAGAAGAGTTGATGGCATTGAATCCCGCGCATAACCGCTTGGTGCTTTCGGCCGCGCAAACGCAAAAGCTGGTGCTCCCTGCTGATCGCGCCGACGTGTTCCTCGCCAATCTGGAGAGCCACACCGAGCCGTTGTCCTCCTGGGTGCCCTATACGATGAAAAATGGCGATGTGCTGGAGAAACTTGCCGCGGTACATGGTATTGCCGTGGCGAAATTGCGCGCCGCCAACGGCATAACGGCGCGCACTCGCGTTGGTCCCGGTCTGCAAATATTGCTTCCGATGAAAGGTTCGGATGCCGCGGCCGAGCCACTGCCCGTCGGTTATGTGCCGCCAATTCAATTCGAGCGGGCCTCACGCACCGAAACCCGCAAAATCATTCATACCGTAGCGCGCGGTGACACGCTGCCCTCGATTGCCTCCAAGTACAAGGTCAGCGTCGAAGATCTGCGCCGTTGGAATTCCATTGGTCGCCTGCTTGCAGGTCAGCAACTTACCATCGAGCAACAGGTGGCGGTCTCTACTTGGAATCGCAAACCAGCCCCGGCGAAAGGTAAGAAAGCCGCAGCCGCGCAGACCACGCGCAAACCCGCCACCGCGAGCGCGGCGAAAAAGCAGCCGCAGCGCGCGCGTATTTAAATTGTTGCCGCGCCACGGGTTTATTTGGCAGGTTTAATTCTCCGCAGGACAGTCAACAGGCTATTACCCAATGAACTGGGATAACACCACGCTATTTTCCGACGATCAAGCCGAAGACTTGGCGTTTCGCGCCGAGATTCGCGACTGGATCGCGAAGAATTGTCCTCGCGAACTGATTAACCGGCCAGATCGCATCAACCCGCCGGAGATGAAACCCTGGCATCGAAAACTATTCGAGCGCGGCTGGATCGCGCCGCACTGGCCCAAAGCATACGGTGGCATGGGCGCGACGCTCAAGCAACAAATCATTTTGTATGAAGAAATCAATCGCGCCGGCGCGCCCACACCGTTTCAGCATGGTTTGAATTTGGCCGGCCCGATCATCATGCAGGCGGGCACCGCCGAACAGAAAGCCAGACACCTGCCGGGCATTTTGTCAGGCGATAAGGTGTGGTGCCAGGGATATTCCGAAACTGGCGCAGGCTCGGATCTGGCCAGTCTACAGACCCGCGCGGCGCTAGAAGGCGATCACTTCGTCGTCAATGGTCACAAGATCTGGACCACCAATGGCCCCTGGGCCGATTGGATGTTCGCGCTGGTGCGCACTGCGAGCGACGGTCCGCGCCAGGCAGGCATCAGTATGTTGTTGATCGATATGAAATCCCCTGGCATCACGGTGCAGCCGATAAAAAATATCACTGGCCACGCCGAATTCGCACAAGAATTTTTCGATAACGTGAAGGTGCCACGGGAAAATCTGGTGGGTGAAATCAATGGCGGCTGGAAGCTTGCCAATATCGTTTTAGGCAACGAGCGTTTCACCACCGGCAGCCCACGCGCCGCCGCGCTGCGCTTGAACAAGGCGCGCGAAGTGGCACGTGTCTCCGGCGCATTGCACGACCCCGCCTTCCGCCAGCAACTCGCGTCGATGGAAATCGAATTGCTGGCGTTCTCCGCCTACTACCACCATGGCGCGTCGCTGCATGCCGCTGGTAAGGCACCGGCCTCGATGGGCCCGGTGATGAAAGTTTTCGGCGGGGATCTCTCGCATCGCGCCGCGGAACTGGTGATGCAAACCGGTGGTTCTATTGGGCCGCAGGTGCAACGTACCCAACTCCAAGATGGCGAACACGACATTGCCGAGGATCTTTTTGCCTCACGCATCAGCGTAGTGGGCGGGGGTACAACCGAGATTCAAAAAAATATTATTTCGAAACGTGTATTGGATCTACCCTAATGAGCACAGCGCAAATTTTGGCCGAAGTTAATTCGCGCGGCATCGCCAGCGTCACCATCAACCGGCCGGACAAAGCCAATAGTTACACCATGGGCATGTTCAATGAACTGGCCGACCATATTGAGAAATGGGGGGCAGACCCCGCGGTGCGCGTGATCATTTTGCGCGGCGCCGGGAAACATTTTTCCGCCGGCGCCGCGATTGGCGAACCTTCGGTAGTGCCAGCATCGGGCAAGGTGCGCGACAGTTTCGAGATCTGCCAGTTGATCGACACCTGCCCTGCCCCAACCATCGCCTTGATTCAAGGCGCTTGCGTCGGTGGTGGCATGGCGATCGCCGCCTGCTGCGACATGACCATCGCCTCGCGCAGCGCATTTTTTTCCATTCCCGAGGCGCGATTGGGCATGACCTCAGGAACGCTTTCGGTTTATTTTCAACGCGCCATCGGCGCGAATAACTTTCGCCGTTACGCGCAAACCGGCGAGCGATTTTCCGCCGAAGATGCGCAGCGCATGGGGTTCGTGCAGACGGTGTGCGAGTCGGACAAACTCGATGAAGGCTTGGACCGCGTAATCAACGAACTCATGCTATCGGGCCCCAATGCTACGCGCGCGGTCAAAGCAACCTCGAAACTTCTCACCGACAATCCCTTAACACCAACGCTGATTGATAACATTCAAACCGAATTCAGCGCCGCGCAGAATTCCGAGGAAGCGCGCGAGGGCAAAGCCAGCTTTCGCGAGAAACGAAGACCAAACTGGTATCGATAAAAGGTGGGGCGAGAATTTCAAAAGGAGCTCGAAGTGATTGTTCGAAACGCTATTTTCCAGAGTCTGCTTTTCGCCATCCCGCCGATTCTATTTGCCAGCAACGTTGTGGCGCAGAGCTACCCGGTCAAGCCCGTGCGCATCGTCGTTCCAGTAGCCGCGGGCGGCGGCGTGGACAATATCGCGCGGCCCTACGCGGTGAAGATGAGCGAATCCTGGAAGCAGCCGGTGTTCGTCGAGAACCGCGTTGGTGCGGGCACCATCATCGGCACCGATTTTGTCGCCAAGGCAGCGCCTGACGGACACACGCTACTGTTCTCCTCGATGAGCGTGGCGGTCAACGCGGTGCTCTTCAAGAAACTGCCTTTTGATCCGTTGAAAGATATCGTGCCGGTGAGCCAAATCACCGGCAATTCGTTTTTCATGGCGGCAAGTCCATCATTGGGCGCGGAGGTAAAGAACCTTTTGGCCACCATCCGCGCGCAACCCAATAAATTTAATTACGGCTCTACCGGCCCGGGCAGCATTGCTCACTTAGTGGGCGAAGTGTTTCGCCTGGAGACCAATATCGACGTGGTACATATTCCCTACAAGAACGACTCAGGAGTCATGGCGGCGATACTGGCGGGCGAAGTGCACTATGCGTTTCTACCTTCCAGCGCGGTAATGCCACAGGCACGAGCCGGCAAAGTGAATGCACTGGGTGTCACCGGTCGCTCGCGCTCGCCGCAACATCCGCAACTGCCCACCATGATGGAATCCGGCATTACCAATTTCGATTTCGAAACCTGGGTGGGTGTGTTCGCCACCGGCGGCACGCCGCCGGAGATTCAAAACCGTATCAGCGCGGAAGTGGCGCGAATCTTGAAATTGCCCGACATCATCGAGCGCCTTCCGGCCTGGGGCGGCGAAGCCATTGGCAGCAGCCCGGAAGAATTCGGCAAGCGCTACCGCGCGGATATCGCGCGTTATGGAAAGGTGGTGAGGGATGCGAAGGTGCCGACGCTTGATTAACCCGCCAGAAAAACCAGCGGGCAACGTGGGCACTCCCGTCATGCGATCACGAGCCAATTTTAATTTAACCCATTTATGAATTAGATTATCTCCAAAATTGGCTATTTACTTATCTTATATTTTTAGAGATTGGTAAATTCCCCGTACAAACACATCGCTTTGCTGTTGATTCGCGCCGGTTTGTTTATCCAGATCGGGAAACGGTTTGGCATCCACCGCCTGCTGTACCGTCTTGCCTTCCGCGATGAGTTTGGCGACGCGGTCGCGCGCGCTGGCAAGAACGTTGCGGTAGCTCACCAAAGTGTTTCGATCCGACACCGGCCCGTGCCCCGGCACTACCTTGGTTTTGTCATTGGCGATTTTGATATACGTATCCAGCGCCGCGATCAAGCCGTTGATGCTGCCGCCATTGGCGTAATCGACCAGAGGATAACGGCCCAGCGTCACGATGTCTCCCGTGGCGAGCACATTGGCGTCGGCGAAGTAGACGTAGCTATCGCCATCGGTGTGCGCGTTGGCCGGATGGCCGATCTTGGCCACGCGGCCACCCACGTTCAAACTGAAATCCTTGGTGTAAGGCCGCTTCGGTATCGCCTCCTTCGCCACTGGCGCCGCTTTGTTGCCCGTAAAGGGATTGGTGGTACCGGCGGCGAGCCGCTTGCCGACATTCTCGTGCGCGATGGTGGTCACGCCATCACCGGCAAACGGCGCATTGCCGCCGACGTGATCGCCGTGATAGTGGGTGTTGATCAGCACTTTCACCGGCACGCCCGTCAGCGCGAGCACCGCCGCTTTGATTTTTTCGTGCATCGGCGCGAATTGTCCATCCACCAGAATCGCGCCATCACGGCCAGCGGCCAATGTGATGTTGCCGCCCACGCCCTCGAGCATGAAGGTTCCACGACCCAGTTCGGTCGCGTTGATTTGCGCGGCGGCGAAATTTTGCTGCGCGTGGGCTGTGGCCGAAAATGCCAACACCGTGGCAGCGATCAGTTGCAAAGTTTTCATTTTTTCCATCTCCGTCCTGAGGTTCAAAGGTACCGTCATCGATATATCAGTCGTTGTTTGCCAGGAATTGTAGCGAGGCTTGCGCTTACCCGTTGAAGTGCGGTAAAAAAGGCCCCGCCACCGGAGTAAGCCTTCATGCAAGACGCCCTGCATACTTTTACCCACGCCATCCCCAAGGTTGAGTTACACGCGCATCTTCTGGGCACGGTACGCCGAGAAACCTTCAGTTTTCTTTCCGAACGGGCTGGGTGGCCCGTCAGCACGGCGCAGATCGAGGATTACTACACCCCATCCGAAAAACCCAAAGGCGCGATTCGTGTACTGCGGGCGCTGGATTCACAGTTGATCAAGCTGCCAGACGACCTGCATCGTCTGGTGTACGAATACCTGCAAGACGCCGCCGCGCATAACGTGAGCTACGCCGAATTTTTTTGGAACCCCACCGGCACCGCGCGCCTCTCGGGCATTGCCTACCCGCAGGCGTTGGCGGCGATTCGCCGCGCCGTCGCCGACGCGCAGAAAGACCATGGCATTATCGGTCGCCTGGTGGCCGCCATCGATCGCGAAGCCGAGGTTGAGGCGGCCAACGAAATGGTCGAATGGGTGTGTGCCCACCGCTGCGATGAAGTGATCGGCATTGGCATGGATTACAACGAAGTGGATCGCCCTCCGGAACTATTCGTTGCCGCGTATGCCGCCGCGCGCAAGGCGGGACTCAAGACCACGGTACATGCCGGTGAGTTCGGCATGCCCTGGAACAATGTGCAAACCGCCGTGGATCTATTGCGGGTGGATCGCATCGACCACGGCTATACGGTGTTGGACAACCCCGACTTAACGCGCCGTTGCGCTGACAAGGGCATCGTATTTACCGTGGTGCCCACCAACTCCTACTACCGGCGCACCTTGGCGCCGGAGCGTTGGGCATTGGATCACCCGATACGTCATATGCCGGCGGCAGGCCTCTTGGTGCATCCCAATACCGACGACCCCACCGTGCACTTTGTGAACCCCACCCAAGCCTGGGCGATGATGGCGAATTGTTTTGGTTTTGGAGTCGGCGACTTGCGAAGCTTTATGTTGAATGGCCTGGATGCCGCATGGATCGATGACAGTACGCGCCGCGCGTGGCGCTCCGATGCGTTGGCGAAGTTTGACGCGCTACGGCCGCTGTGGCCTAGCGACGGCTAGCCCTGATCACTCCGCCTTGATATTCGCGGTCTTAACGATTGCCGAGAATTTATCGTGCTCGCGCTGCAGGAACGCGCCAAACTGTTGCGGTGTCATGCGCGCAGGTTCCAGGTTGAGGTCACCCAGTCGCTTTACCATGTCGCCTTCCGCAAGCACGCTATCCATCTCACGTGCGAGGCGCGCGACGATGCCGGCCTCGGTCTTCGCCGGTGCGAATAGGCCAAACCACACCATCACCTCCACGCCCTTGAATTCCGGCACTTCCGCGAGGCTGGGGATCTCCGGTGCCGTCGACCACCGCTTGGGCGCCATCACGCCATAAGCGCGAATGCGTCCTGCGCGCGCCGGTTCACGCGCCGAGGTCAGTGGCAGCACCGCCAGTTCAATCTGATTGCCCGCGAGGTCGGTAACCATCTGCGCCCCCACCTTGTAGGGCACATGCACCATGTGCACGCGTGCTGTCTGATTGACGAGTTCACCACCCAACTGCAAAGACGAACCGATGCCAGAGGTTGCATAGTTGAGCTTGCCAGGTTGGCTCTTCAACAGCGCCAACAACTCCGCCGCGTTTCTCGCCGGCAACTCAGGTTTACCCACCAGCACCAAAGGCGAAGTCCCCACCAGCGATATCGGCGCGAAATCCTTGAGGCCGTCGTACTTCACAGTTGATGGCGTGACAAGCTTCGCGATCACCATCGAACTCTCTACCGAAAAAAGCAGGGTGTAACCATCAGCGGCGGCATTGGCCGCCTTTTGCGTGCCAATGACGCCACCCGCGCCCACCGCGTTATCGATGATGATAGGTTGGCCGACGCGCTCGGATAGTTTCGACATCACCATGCGCCCGACCGGATCGACGCTGCCGCCGGGTGCATAAGGAACGATCACGTTGATCGCGCGCGTGGGGTAGGCTTGCGCGAGCGCGTGGCCCGCAGCTGCAAATGCAAAGATGGCAATGGCAGACTGGATATGACGTATTGACGTTTGGTTCACTGGGCTCTCCTAAGTGGTTCAAATAGTCTGACGAGATGAATCAACAGAGGGTGTTGCGCGTACGCTATAACTCGAAGTCAACCCCCGAACTCTGTTCTTCCTGCGGCACCACTTCAATATCCTCCGTCATCGGCGACAGCGATTCGGGTGGATCAATTTTCTCCACCGCTTGCGGAATATTGTTCGGGTCGAATTTGCCTATCTTGGCGGCGAAACTCCATACATAACCATCGGGGTCGACAATGCGTGCGGTGCGCTCACCCCAGAACATATCCTCAGGTTCGGTCGCGATGGAGGCGCCGGCTGCGCGTGCGCGCTCGATCAACACATCGACCTTGCGGCAGGGCACATACATGACGATGGGACTCTCCACGCGGCTTGACGCCGGTGCCCGCATTGAGCCGCTGCAGTTGCCTTCTGGCGAAAATTTAAACGCGGCAGCGCCGCTATGGTGCATAGTTACTTGAATGAGGCTGCCATCGGGCAACGACAGGACTTCGCCACGCTTGAAACCCAATGCCTGCTCATAGAAAGCGAGGCTCGCAACCATATCGTCGACGGTAAGGTAGGGCATCACCGGACTGATGTTTTTTTTCGCGACCTTCTTTTTCGCGACCTTTTTTTTCGCCGCTGCTATGGCTTTGGTTACGGGCATGCGCTTACCTGGGGACCCGAGGCGCGTGCCGGCGGTCCCCACGCTTCGCGGCGTCGCGGCTTTTGGGGCACTAGCACGCTTTGCGGGTCGAAGAGCAGCGGCCTTGTCGGCGTTGCGTTGCTTGCGTCGTCCTTCTGCCATCGGGATTTCCTATCTGTCGACCGTCATACCGGATTCGCCGGAAAACATCTATCCGCCTATGCCACGCACCGGAACATCGCCCTGCGATCAGATGGCGTGCCCTAATTTTACTCGCCGCCACCCGGGGTCATACGCAGTGAATATCGAGGGCGGGTACGTAATTCCACTCACTCATGCAGCGTGAGCACGCTAATTAATACCGGCTTTTTTAACATCTTTCGTACTATCGGCGAAGACATCGTCATAATGGACGCAATCGATATTGCATTCAAGGAAACACTGAACAAGGCGCGCGCGCCCTGGTAACTCCCCCATCTTGGAGGGAAGCGCTGGAGCGCTGAACTTAGTAATGGGACCTTATCAGTGCTTCGGAATCAATATTCGCAAACGAAACGTCGCTTAGGAGGAAGCAGGATGGCGCCTAAAGGCGTGCGGCTGGGGTGTTCGCTCAAGACCTTCGATGGGTGCACTGGCACCTATTCGGTGACTCCGGGCGACGCGCCCAAATCTATCGCAACGGTCGAACCCGTGACTTGGGACCGCACTCCGGCCAAGGATGTGCGCGAGGCAAGTTTTTTCGTGGTGGGTGAAATGGGCATGACCGGCGTTCTGGTGCTGCTCAACACACAACAGTGGCAATCCTTGACGCAGGTGCAACTCGAAACGTTTTTCTATGCCTCGATGTTGTGGGGCGGAAACCCGATGAAAATCATTGATGACGCGGCCAAGATGTTGCAACGTCCGGCGTCCTGAGACGCGGGTGATTTTTTGCGCGGCAATCAAGCGATAATCGGCGCCTATTTTTTTCAGTGATACACAGAAATGAGCGCCTTGGAATCTGATCGCCCCGGAAAAACAATTCCGCCGGTAGTTTTTGTCTTGCTATTGATCCTGCTCGCACTGCTTGGCAGCGCGTATTTCCTCGCGCCGCGCTTTGAGCGCGAAGCCCCGCGGGTCACGTTCACGCCTGACACCGGTGCGCTTGGCCTCGCGCCCCTGGAAATCGCGGTGACCGATTCAGGGGTTGGCTTGACCGCGGTGACGGCAACGCTGGTAGCGGGCGGCGCCGAACATAAACTTGCCGCCGAGCAATTCGACCAACCCATTGCACAGAAGAAAATCACCGTCACCTTGTCGCAGAAAATCGCGGGCCTCAAAGAAGGCCCTGCGCTGCTGCGCGTGAGCGCGCGCGATGGTTCATGGTGGAATTTGTTTCGCGGCAACCAGACATTGGTCGAAAAATCCATCGCCATCGATATCACCGCGCCGACGCTTGAGTTGATCGCCGATGATCGCTACATCAACTTTGGCGGGGTAGGCGTAATCGTCTACAAATCTTCCGCGGATACTGCGAAGAGCGGCATTAAGATCGGCACGCATTTCTTCCCCGGAATCCAAGGCCAGATCAAAACGCATCCGGATCACTTCATCGCGCTGTTCGCCCACCCCTACAACGTGGCCGCGGATGTCAAGGCGGTGCTCGTGGCCACCGACAAGGCCGGTAATACCCGTGAAATGGCGCTTGCCTACGAATTAAAAAACGTCAAATACAAGAAAAGCACCATTGCCATTTCCGATAATTTCCTACAGAAAATCACGCCGCTGTTAACCGATGTGGGGGCGCGCCAGGGCGCGGCCAAAGATGTATTTATCAAAATTAACAAGGGGCTAAGAAAAGAAAACGAAGACCGGATCACAGCGATCACCGGCAAATCCACGCCTTCGATCCTGTGGCGCGGCGCGTTCGTGCAACTGTCCAATTCCAAGGTCGAAGCCAACTTTGCCGATGAACGAACCTATACCTATAACAAAGAACCAATCGACACCGCCTTCCATCTGGGCTACGACCTGTCGGTCACCAAGAATTATCCGATTGAAGCCGCCAATAGCGGTGCGGTTGTATTCGCGGGGGACTTAGGCATCTACGGCAACACCGTCATCCTGGACCACGGCCTGGGGCTATTCACGCTCTACTCCCACTTGAGCGCCATTGACGTGAAAGTAGGCGATTCGATCACGCAGCGGCAGATATTGGGCAAAACCGGCGAAACCGGCATGGCCGCGGGCGATCACCTGCACTATGGCGTCTATTTAAACGGCGTGGCGATATTGCCGGTGGAGTGGTGGGACCAGAAATGGATTACCGACAATATCGAGCCCAAGCTCGAAGGCAAGACCGGCGATTCCATCGCCCGAGCGCAGCAGGTAACAGCGCCGCGCAAAGCCCCCGCAAAGAAACGCCGCTAAATTCGCCAACCACTGCATTTGTCCGGTTCTTAACCCCAGCGCCCTATCGTTGCTTGTCAGTCGGCGCGCCTGCCGCTTGCTTCCCCGCTATATACCCTTGCGTGATGGCGCGCGCCACGCCATGTTGGCTGCAGCCCGCCGCCGACTCTCCGCCGCAATAAAGACCGGGGATCACCTCGCCCTGCATATCCATCACCTCACAGTTCATATTGATCCGCAGGCCCGCATAAGTATCGTGCACGGTGAAAGTGGCCCATGCGGCGTAGAAAGGCGGTGTTGCAATTTTGTACTTGGGTGAGGGTTTGCCAAAATCCTCATCTGCGCCCTGCTCCACCATTTGGTTGTATCGATTTACCGTCGCGTCGAGATTTGCGGCCGGCATCGCGACCTTCTGCCAAGGGCACTTGGATAGAAGCGGCGCCAACTCCGCCAGCGTTGCCGCGCTGAAAAAATACTCCGCACGAACCGCAGGCGGATTGAGATCCCAGTTCTCGCGTTTAACCGCCTCGGCATCGAAGATCGCCCATTGCGGTCCCGCCGAATAATCCGGCGGCATCGAACCTTCATTGATGGCGAGCGCCGCATCGATGTAGTTCATCGGCGTGTATTTGACGCGCGAAGCATTACGCCAATCGCCGTGATGGTAGGGGTCGAGTGACCCCTGAAAGGTACCCGTGGGATAGCCATCATGCATTTCGTTATAAAAACGCTTACCCACTTGGTTGACGATGATGGCGTCTTGCCAGTCGCGCACGGTTATTCCCGTTGCGCCGACTTTGGGAAAGATCGGGCTCTCCTTCTTCCAACCGATGTAGTTGGTGGGCGTGCCGATGATGGGGCGCTTACGCAGCGTGCCGTTTCGATCAAAGGTCTGATTCGCTGTTCCCCACAACGAGGCGCCAATCGCCATCGCAGCGATTTCGCCGCTGGCATCCTGCGGCGAAAACTCCCCCGCAGCCAACGGAAATTCCTCGGTCAAACGCACATCGAATATCCGCCGAAAGTTAACGTTCCCGGTGCTACCGCCGGTACCAAGAATCACCGCCTTTTTCGCCCTCACCGTGACGGTCTTCGCGTTCAGATCGATATTGCCTTCAGCGCGAAAACTCTTAAGCGGCGCGGTCGTGCCGGGCAGAATGGTCGGTGAGTAACTCGCTTGAATACCCAGTACTCGCCCCGCATTGGGTTGCTCGCGAAAAATCGCATCCATATGGTAGTTAAGCAAAAACTGCACACCCTTCTTTCGCGCACTCGCCTCCAGCGGTCGCATGAGACTAGTACCACCCGAGCCCGCTGGGCTCTCCAGACTTTGCCCTTTATCCCAAACACAGTGCATTTCGCGCTTGGCCGAAATGCCAATGCCATGCGCGCCAAAGTTATCCGGGCTTTTATCGACAAA
>JBJXEY010000311.1:0-4084 GCA_046153355.1 Burkholderiales bacterium | reverse complement strand
TTGGTTTCGCCGCCGCGCACGATGCTATTGACCTGCCACAGAATCATCAGCGAAGACAACAGCACAAAACCACCCAGGAGCACCAAGTGAAACACCGGGCTTTCAATGAACACATTGGCGACCACCGCCAGCATGATCACGATGCACCCGACCATGAGGAAATTGCCCAGACCAGAGAAATCGCGCTTGCTGGTGCTCGCCACGCCCGCCATCACCGCGAATATCGCGGCCGTGCCGCCTGCGGCCATCATCACCAATGACACGCCGTTACGTAGCCCCAATACCTTTTGCAGCAATGGACCAAGAAGCACGCCGAGGAACAAGGTGAACCCCAGCATCAGCCAAACACCGGTGAAACTTTCGCGGTTTTTCTCAATCATGAACACCCAGCCGTAGAAAATCCCCAGCACGGCAAAAAACGAAAGAATGGGACTTGAACGCATAAAGCTGAGATCTAGATTGGTTCCCAAGGCGGCGCCAATCACCGTGGGGATCATGCTTAGCGCGAGCAATAGATAGGTGTTTCGCAAGACGCGATGTTGACTGGTCGCGACTGTACCTTCTGAATAGGGCGATTGCGTTTGCATAGATTGCAGTTCGGGTTGCATGGTTTCCTCCGTTATGAAATTCGAATAAGAGCATTCGAAGATGTCTAGATTAGACTAAGTTTCGCTGTAATAGTTCCAAATTAATCGAAGCTTGATCAGGCTAGGTTCGGGCGCGAGTATAGGGACCGCCGTTGTATAATTCAAGCCCTTGAAATTCATTGAATCGGTGGGCTTTTTTGCTTAAATCCCATGCTTTTCACAAGGTTTTCGATCTCGCCTGAGGGATAGCGCGGGGGTCGCAGATTATCCGCGGAAGGTTGGCCGAGCGGTTTAAGGCACCGGTCTTGAAAACCGGCGAGGGCGCAAGTTCTCCGTGAGTTCGAATCTCACACCTTCCGCCAAGATTCCATGTATTGGGCACAATAGGGCCTTCTCGGAATCCGCGAGGGATTATGAAATTGCCCGTTTTAGCACTAGTTGGCGCCAGCATGGTTGTGGAAATGGCAGGCGTTGCTCTGGCGCAAAGCTATCCGGTTAAAGCTATAAGAATTCTTCGCCCGCATCCGGCCGGCGCCTCCGGTGACATCCAGGCGCGCGGCATTAGCCAAGCCTTGAGCCAGCAGTATGGCCAAGCTTTCGTAGTGGAGAATCGGGTTGGTGGCGATGGCATTATCGGTGCCGAGGCGTGCGCCAAGGCGGCCGCAGACGGCTACACCATTTGCAGTACCGATTCTGCGGTGATTACCTCCAATCCCGTGGTGCGCGCCAGCTTGCCCTATGACCCGTTAAAAGACTTCGCGCCCATCATTAATTTGGGATTTGGTAATAGTTTCCTCTTGGTCAATCCAGTATTGCCGGTGCGCTCGGTCAAAGAATTGTTCGATTTAGCCAAGTCAAAGCCGGGCAGCTTGGCTTGGGCGACCGCCGGCCCATCAAGTGCGGCGCATTTCTATGTCGAATGGGTGCGCAATACTCTGGGGTTGTCGTTTTTGCCGGTTCCCTATAAAACCAATACGCAGGCGATGCAGGCGGCGATCAGCGGTGAGATTCAGGTCGCCACCTATCAGATTGGGCTCGCACTACCGGTCGTTGAATCGGGCAAGCTACGTGCATTGGCCACGGCCGGACAGGAACGGTCACCCTATGCCCCAAATATCCCATCGTACAAAGAGTCAGGGATAGATATATCAATTTCGCCCTGGTGGGGGTGGTTCGTGCCATCGGGTACGCCGCCCGCCGTCATTCAGCGCCTCAATGCGGATATCGCGAAATTGTTCATCGACACGGGATTTCGCGAAAAGTTTGCCACTGCATTGGCCTTTGAAATGGTCGGGCCGGCATTGAAATCCCCAGAAGATTTCGCAGCGTTTTTGCGATCTGACCGCGAGACTTATGCGCGAGTCGCTAAATTGGCGGGAGTTAAGCCGCAATAAGCGGCCCTTGTGGCCCGAGCAATAAAAAAAGCGGGCCTTGCGGCCCGAGCAATAAAAAAAGCGGGCCTTGCGGCCCGCTTTGGCCCTCCGGCCCAGCGAATTTAGTGCGAAACCTCGTTGCCTTGCGGCAGCGGCGCGCCGGCGTCGCGGCGAATATTTTGATAGAGCAGCGGTTGCTGCGATTTCAGGTATTCAATGACCTCGAAATCTTCTTTCTTCACTTTCGATAGGTCGAGTTGTTCGATATGCACCAGTCGCAAAAGTTCCAGAACGGGCTTGGGCATGCTTCGCCCACCTTCGTAGCGCGAACCACCGCTTTGCGTAACGCCGACCTGGGTCCAGAATTGTTCCTGGTTCATACCTAGGCGCTGGCGAATTTCTCTGGGGTTGACGCTGGATTCCATGACTTTCATTTTTAGCTCCTTGATTGTTCTGTCTGATTGCATTAGAGCTAAGACCGTGCCAGCGGAAATAATTCACGTTTTCTACGTCGTAGCCAGTGTGTGTCAAAAGCCCATCCCGATTGCGGCAGATAGTAAAATCACGATAAAATTCAATGATTTCGAAGGTTTTGCATGGCATTAATCGTTCATAAATACGGCGGTACTTCAGTGGGCACGGTGGAGCGCATCCAGGCGGTGGCGCGCCGCGTCGCCAAGTGGAAGTCGGCGGGTCATCAGATTGTTGTCGTAGTTTCGGCAATGAGTGGGGAAACCAACAGATTGATTGGTCTTGCCCGCCAGATTCAGCCCGAGCCTGACCCCAGGGAGTTGGATGTCATCGCCGCCACGGGCGAGCAAGTCACTATTGGCCTGGTGGCCATGGCGCTGATTCAAATCGGCCTCAAAGCCAAGAGTTATACCGGCCCCCAGGTACGCATATTGACCGATGACGCCTACACCAAGGCACGTATTCAGAGCATCGACGAGAGCCGCATGCGCGCCGATCTGGCCGAAGGCACCGTGGTAGTGGTAGCGGGTTTTCAAGGGACCGACGAGGCGGGCAACATCACGACTCTTGGCCGGGGCGGCTCGGATACCTCCGCAGTGGCCTTGGCGGCTGCTTTAAAGGCCGATGAATGCCTGATTTATACCGATGTGGATGGTGTCTATACCACCGACCCGCGGGTAGTCCCCGAGGCGCGCCGGCTGCATACCGTGACCTTCGAGGAAATGCTGGAAATGGCAAGCCTGGGATCGAAGGTGCTGCAGATTCGTTCGGTCGAATTTGCCGGTAAATACAAAGTGCCTTTGAGAGTTCTCTCGAGCATGACCGATCCTGACATGCCATTGGCCGAAGAAGCGGCCTCGGGCACATTGATCACCTTTGAGGAAGACCAGAAGATGGAGCAGGCAATTATTTCCGGCATCGCGTTTAACCGCGACGAGGCCAAAATCACGGTGATGGGTGTGCCCGACAGGCCTGGCATCGCCTACGCGATCCTCGGGCCGGTGGGCGACGCCAATATCGACGTTGACATGATCATTCAGAACGCCGGCGCGCACGGCATGACCGATTTTTCATTTACCGTGCATCGCAACGAATATCAAAAAGCGCTCGATGTGTTAAATAAACAAGTCAAGGACCACATCAAGGCCACCGAAATAAGTGGCGACAACAAAGTTTGCAAAGTATCGCTGGTGGGCGTGGGCATGCGCTCCCATGCCGGCATCGCATCGAAAATGTTTCGCACCCTGGCCGAAGAGGGCATCAACATCCAGATGATTTCCACGTCGGAAATAAAAATCGCGGTGGTGGTCGACGAGAAATACATGGAACTGGCGGTACGCGCCCTGCACCGTGCCTTCGAACTCGACCAGACGAATTAAAAAGGACGAGGCTGCTCGTAGGAACCCGGGTACTACGAAGGAATGCTGTTAAAATCGACAGCGCGATGTAATTACGGAGAGGTGCCCGAGTGGCCGAAGGGGGCGCCCTGCTAAGGCGTTATACGGTTTATCCCGTATCGAGGGTTCGAATCCCTCCCTCTCCGCCAACCTCTTATCTGCAGCATGGCGCGTATTGCGCTCGGTCCGCTCGCATAGCCGACCGCAAATGCGGTAAGCCACTCCCAAATCTTTGACATACCCCTGGTTCTCGGGG
>JBJXEY010000152.1:0-37942 GCA_046153355.1 Burkholderiales bacterium | reverse complement strand
CCTTTGCCTCACGCTCCATCCCTGGAGGCACTCCTGCTTCGACACTAACCACATCGTCGGCGAACAAGGTATTGAGCGCCTCTTCGTTCTTGCCCTGCCGGCATAACTCAACCAGTTTCTTGGCGATGTCCATGGTGCTCATGCTAAATCCTTTGTTAATCATTAAGCGACTTGATCGCCGCAAAGGCGACTATACCTTTTATACATTACGGATTTGTTAATCTGACTAAACAAAATCGTAGATGGAATTGTTGAATGCAACAAACGCCACCCCCGCCGATTGCGCCAGACAAAGCGGCGAGAAAACCAACGTATCGAGTTTGGCGAAACGCGAACCGCGGTTTTTTTTGAAAAAACCGACATGTTTGAATTCACCGATCGCGCGCGCGAGAAGCCCGAGTGCGAGCGCATAACACATCCAGCCTAGCCAACGCCGCGGCACCCCGATTGGCGCCAGACCAGCGGTGGCCACAATCAGCAGCGCAAAGAGCAATAACATCACGCCCACCGCGACGGTTGCTTTTTTCGACGGCGTGAACACGGGCTTGCCATCGACACTGGGCACGGCAATGCTTCGCTGCGACGCTTCCATTCTCGCCATATAAAAATGCCACAGTGCCAAGGCAACAAATACTGTTGCACAAAACAATGCGATGAATTCGGTCATGGTTTGGAGAATCGTTTCATCGTTGTCCCGAGGTGTAACAACCGTGTCGACGCCCATCGGCGTGGGCTATGAAGTCTGCTCTTACTGAATGGTCCGTTCGCCATAGAGTCTTCTTGATAACCACTGGCGGATATCAACATGTTCACACGACGCAAGTTTCTTGGTAGGACGATTGGCGCGGGGGTAGCAGTAGCAACCGGCGCGGGCTGCGCGCTCACGCAACCGGGTGGCAAACGCATGATCGTCGATGCGCAGGTGCATCTATGGAAAGCCGATTCGCCGGACTTTCGCTGGACACCCGGCGCGCAACCGCAACTGCCCGAACCGTTCACTATCGAACGTGTCATCTCCTTGATGGACGAGGCTGGCGTGGACCGTATCGTGGTGGTGCCACCGGGTCTGAACGACAATAACTCCTACGCGCTCGAAGCTGCCAGGCGCTATCCCGGGCGCTTTGGAGTGATGGGGCGGGCGACAATTGAGCGACTGAAGTGGGCGTGATGGTGTGATCTGGGTGTCGCGCCTTCAAAGTCTTCATTGACCCTCGACCTCATAAGTGGTTTTAAGCTTCATCCACAACCCGGCGCGCTTTAATCGTCCTTGGTTCGTGCCCTTTGAGCCAATCGCGAAGTGCGCCATCTACGCGCGTTTGCCAACCATCTCCCGTGGCACGAAAAGCCGAAAGGACCTCGGGCGATAGGCGGATATTGATAACCTCTTTTGGTGGGCGCTTTCCGGGGCCCCTTGGACCTGGTTTTCGCTTCGCGGCCAGCGCTGCCTTGACTGCCTGGTAGCCCCCGCCGTGAACACCTACGGCATCTTTAAAGTACCCGGCGACAGCCTTCGCGTCGTTCGGGTCATAGGGGCTGTCCGGATGGTTAACGTGCGCCGGCGCGGCCTTGATCGCCGCTTTGATTTGCAGAGTGGTGAACTTGGGAGAAGTATTCGCGCGCTTCATGTTTGGTGGCCTTCCGCAGAGAAATAGCGTGGAAATCGTCGCCACGTTCGGTGTAAGTCATGTGGATGACTTTGCTGTCGAGCCAACCCAAGAGGTTAATTCGATGTTCACCGTAATCAAGCCTGTCATCTTCCCGAGTGGTGATCGGTGCGTCGTAGACTCGAACGCCCAAGGCTGTTGCCGCGATTGGACTTCCCTGATTCGAACTGATTCGCGATATCTTAGGGCGTTCTGCCAATGCAGTTGCCTATTCCGCCTTCAAACCGATGCTCCTGACAAACGCGCCCCATGTCTCGCGCTCGCGACGCACAAACTCTGTGGTGCCTTCAGGCGTGCGCGCGCCCTCGAAGTTGTACCAAAAGATTTTGCCAAGCTCTTCTCTGAACTTGGCGTCCTTGGCAATGACCGCGGCTTCTTTGTTCAGGCGAGCGACGACATCCCGCGGGATGCCAGCCGGGCCGGCCAAGATCATGAAGCCACGCATGCTGAAGTTGGCGTAGGTTTCGGCGACGGTGGGCACCTCGCCCCATTCGGGGATGCGCCTGGCCGTGGCGACGCTAATAAACCTCAACGCACCTGACTTGACATGCGGGCCCAGCGCGGCGGGCGATTGATACGCCACTTGAACCCGTCCGGCGACGGCGTCCTGCAAGGCCTGCGCGGCCACTTTGTAGCGCACTTCGACCATGTCGATGACGGCAGTCTTGGCGAGCCACGCACCGAACATGGTGCCGTACGCGACTGTGGTGCTAAAGGAGAGCTTGTTGGGATTGGCCTTCGCATAGCTGACCAACTCCGGCAATGTTTTAATCGTGAGCGAGGGATGCACGGCGATCGCCATTCCCGTTGTTTCATCAACCACCACCGCCACGTGCGTGAAGTCTTTCAACGAATCCACGGGCAGAGATTTTTTCAGATGCATATCGATGGCCATCGGCCCCTGCGAACCTAAGAGCAACGCATAGCCATCCGCCGGCGAACGCGCCACGGTTTCCGCGGCGATCAAACCATCGGCGCCGGGTCGATTCTCCACCGCCCACGCCTGACCCAGCGCGCGCGACATGGCATCGCCGAACAATCGCGCCACGATATCGGGCGCGGAACCGGGGGAGTTGCCGACTAAAAAGCGAAACGGCCGATTGGGCCAGTTGGATTGCGCCAACGCGTGGCTGCTACTAATAAGCAGCGCGCTGACTAAGAGACAGATTCGCAAGTAGTTCATAGCGGAATATTAGCGCAAGCCCATCACACTGCCAAATTGCTTGGCAGGAAAACGCGGCGGGCTACCAAAACACGCCACTGTCGAATCGCTAATAATTGAGACTGCAATGATTTTCCGCTGAGCCATAGAACAATTATTGAATTAATATTGTGTATGAGGGCACGCCAGTTATGGAAACAGAAAAGTAAATTTTATCAATTGTTGCGATTTTTACTACAGCAGATGCGAAAGCAAACTGGCCGCAATCTCTGCGGCCAGTGTTCACCGAAGCGTGAGCCAGCGCGAAGTTTTCGCGCCGGGTACCAAGGTACCGTTCGCCGCCTAACAAATGGTGCGGCGAGCAATGCTTCTCTTGCGACTAAGCCTTGAAGTACTTCCCACTCAACTGCGGCGCGATCGGGTCTTGCCCTTTGTCTTGACGCTCAAGCCGCGTTTCGCGAGTCCAGGTGCGCTTCAAGTCATCACGCACTTTAATCGTCATACGACCTAAGCCTTCAACTTCCAGTTCGATCTTGTCACCGTCCTGGAATGAATGCAGACCACGGTGGTTGGTGCCGGTGGGCAGCACGTCGCCCGGCTCCAGCGTGTGGCAGGCGCTGATGAATTCCACGCAACGCGGGATTTTGTGCGCCATGTCGCTGGTGTTGAAGTTCTGGCGCAGCACGCCGTTATTCCACAATTGAACTTTAAGTTTGTGTGGATCGGGGATTTCGTCTTTGGTGACGATGTAGGGTCCGATGGGTGCGAAGGTTTCGCGCGACTTCATTTGATAGAAGGTATTGCCGGCAGGCGGTAGGCCGCGCGCCGAACCATCGATGAAACCCACGTAGCCGAAGATGTAGTCCATGGCGTCGGCAGCCTTCACGTTGGTGGCTTTTTTGCCGATCACCAGGGCCATTTCGGCTTCGCCTTCGAAAACGCTGGCGGGCACATCAGGCAGCACCATGGTGTCACCATCGCCAATCACCGCGTTGGGCGATTTGTGAAACGCGTTGATGGGCGCGGGCTCGGTGCGCGTGCCATCTTCCATGTAATTCACCGCCATGCAATCGATGTTGTAGGGTTTGGGGAGCGGCGGGCGGATACGCACGCTTGCATAGGGCACGCCAGTGCCGGCGGCCACGGCATCTTCCAATTTCTTCTTATATTGATCGAAGCGCGCAATCAGGCCACTGATCAGGTCGTGCGGGCCGGTGTGCGGGATGTCTTTCACTACGGCGGATACATCCACCACTTTGTCGCCCTTCAAAACGCCAAGCTTGAAATCATCGAAATACAGAATCTTCATTTTTTCTCCAGTTGAAATAGAACTTCTTATTGCTCGGGCAGCTTGAGCGTGGGGATCAAGCTTGCCTTGCTCTTGAAATCGGCATCGATGCGCGCGGTGAAGGCGGCGCGATCCAGGTACTCCGATTGTTGAAAGTTGCGCTCAGAAAGCTCGCGGTAGGCAGGATCGAACGTCGTCTGGCGACACGCTTCTTCAAGGCGCGCCACCAGCGCGGGCGGCGTGCCACTTTTGACGAACAAACCGCCGTAGCCCGAGGGCAGGATGGGGTGGCCAAGTTCAGCCACGGTGGGCACATTGGGAAAGTTCTTCAGTCGTTGCGCGGCAAACACCGCCAGGGTGCGCAGTTTATTGATAAATACCAGGGTGGTGGTGGAAATGCCCATATCGATATCGCCGTTTAAAAGATGCGGCAGATACACCGGTTCGCCCGAATACGGCACGTCGGTGAGGTCCACGCCATTGCGCAGCCACAGTTCTGCTGCGGCCAGATGCGGCGAACTGGAGATGCCGGGTGTCGCGTAACGCAGCTTGCCGGGGTTGTTTTTGGCGTGGCCAATCAGTTCCTGAAAACTCTGAATGGGCGACTTGGGCCCCAGCGCAATCCAGAATAAATTTTCGAAGTTCTGACACACCGGGGTAGCCGAATCGCGGCTGTAGGGGAGGTTCTTCATGCGATGCAGTTGGATGGTGAGCGGCGTCACCGGCGAATACAGAATCGAATAACCATCGGCTGACGCCTGCACCAGCGCACCCATGCCGATCACCATGCCCGCGCCGGGCCGGTTCTGCACCACCACGCGCTGATTGATTTTCGCATCCATGCTATTGGCGAAACCGCGCGCCATGATGTCCACGGTGCTACCCGGTGGAAAGGGCACAATCATCTGCAAGGGTTTGTTCGGATAATCCTGCGCGGCCACCGGGGTACTCGCCACACTGCAAGTTACGAACGCGGCAACGGCCAGTGTTACTGCCTTCATCCTAACGAGGGATTGCTGCATGAGGCCTCCGTAGTGAAAACCCTTGGGTGGCGCCGCGTGGCACCTTGGCGCCGGGGAGCGCAGTATATTTGATCGCTCTGCTTGGCGTGGTCGCGCCGAACTCATTACTAGTTGCGTGCTTTGCCGGCGCCTCGGCTATGATCGCGGCGACTAAAATTTCACAAAGGAAATCCCGTGGCCCGCCAAGTACTGGAACTCAGCATCGCCTTATCCGACAACGCCCGCACCCGCCCCATCATCGATGGCCGCGTCGAGGCCGAAGGCATCCGCCTGGTGCCCACCACGGTGCACCCTTCGGAGATGTTCTGGCGACAGTTGAAGTTTCAGGAATTCGATATCTCCGAGATGTCTTTGTCGTCTTTCACCATCGCGACATCGCAAGGGCCCACGCCCTGGGTGGCGCTGCCGATTTACACCATGCGCCACTTCTTTCACGCCGGCATCATGGTGCGCACTGATCGCGGTATTAATAAGCCTGCTGACCTCAAAGGTAAAAGGGTCGGGGTGCCTGAATATCAACAGACCGCCGCCTTGTGGACACGCGGCGTGTTGCAACATGAGTTCGGCGTACATGCGCGCGATATGGAATGGTTCATGGAGCGCACCCCCGAGCGCAGTCATGGCGGCTCAACGGGATTCAAGCCGCCGAAAGGGGTAAAGCTGAATTACATCCCCGCCACCACCAACATCGGCGAGATGCTGGCGCGCGGCGATTTGGATGCGACGCTTTTGTACCTGCGGGAAAACAACCTGGTGGATCGCAGCAAAACCGATCTGTCGGCCGAGCCTAAGGTGAAGACGTTGTTTCCCGATCAAGCGGCGGAGAAACGTCGCTATTTTGCCAAGACCGGCATTTATCCCATCAACCACTGCATGGTGGTGCGCCGCAGCTTATTGGAGAAGTATCCTTGGATTGCGTTAAACATCTATACCGCCATGATTCGTGCGAAGGAACTCGTCGCCGCGGATGCCATGGGCCATCTGAGTTACTACCTGGAGTCGGGTCTATTGGATGGCGATGCGCGCGCCGCCTTAAAACAAGACCCCATGGCGTACGGCATCAAGGCAGCGCGGCCGGTGTTGGAGACCATCATGCAATACGTGTATGAGCAGGGCCTGGCCAAGCGGCGCATGGGCTTGGATGAGATTTTTGCCAAAAGCACGCTGGACGTTTAAGGCTTTAAAACGATGAGCGCCGACACCATTCTGCAATTCAACAACGTATCGCGCGACTTTGGTGGCGTGCGCGCGGTGAATGGTGTCTCGTTCGAGTTAAAGCGTGGCGAGGTGCTCACCTTGCTCGGGCCCTCGGGCTGCGGCAAAACCACCACCTTGCGCATGGCGATCGGGCTTGAACGTGCAAGTTCGGGCCGCGTGAGTTACGAAGGCAAGACGGTCGATTGTCCCGAGGAGCGCGCCTTCGTTGAGCCCGAGAAGCGCGGCATGGGCATGGTGTTTCAATCCTACGCAATTTGGCCGCATATGTCGGTGTATGAAAACGTGGCCTACCCCTTGCGTTATCGGCGCGTTAGCAAGGACGAGATTGCGCAAAAAGTAACCTCAACGCTCGATATGGTGGGCTTGCATGGCCTGGAACAACGCCGCGGCACACAACTCTCTGGCGGTCAGCAACAACGTGTCGCGGTGGCGCGTGCGTTGATTGCCGATCCGGGAGTGTTGCTTATGGATGAGCCGTTTTCGAACCTGGATGCCAAACTGCGCGAGCAGATGCGCATCGATTTGAAACGCCTACAGCGACGGCTGAATATCTCGGTGCTGTTCGTCACGCACGATCAAACCGAGGCGCTGGCTTTGTCTGATCGCATCGCGGTGATGAAGGACGGGCACATTGAACAGATGGGTTCGCCGGCAGAGCTTTACGCCGAGCCCGGCACCCCAGCGGTGCGCGATTTCCTGGGCAAATGTATTCGTCTGCCTTGCCGCGTGGTCGAGCCCGGTGCGAATGGTGGAATACGGGTGAGCTTGATCGATGGGCAATCCTTTGCCGTGGAGGGGGCCAATCAAACATCGAGCTGCGCGCCCGGCGACAAGTGCCTGGTGGCGGTGCGGCCGGAGTCGTTGCGAGTCGAAGCGGTGGAGGGTGCCGACAAAGGATCTGGCCTAGACAACTCCACCAATCAATTGACCGCGACCATCAAAACCTTGCTCTTCATGGGCGAGTGCCACGAGGCAGATATCGAGTTCCCCGGCGGCCACATGGCGCTGGTGTCGCTCGCGCCCACGCGAGTCTGGCGCGAGGGCGAAGCGGTGCGCATTCACCTGCCGCCTGCGAAACTGCAATTGTGGGATCGCGATCCGGTTGCCGATGGCGGGCACTGAGCAACAGGCGGTAGGAATGGGCAGCGGACGCTTCGCGCCGATTGCCTTGCAATCTCTTTTCTACACGCTGGTGCTGGCGGTCGTGGCATTCATTGTGTTGTACCCAGCGTTTCGCCTGCTGGTGGGCAGTTTCGAGATTAATGCCTTCAGCGCCAATCCTTCCATGGGTTTCGATAATTGGAAGGATGTGTTTTCGCGCCCACGCTTGTTGGCGGCTATTGAGAACACCATCACGCTCAGTGTCGCGCGCCAATCTATCGCCATATTGATTGGCGTGACCATTGCTTGGCTGATCGCACGCACCAATTTGCCTTATTCAAATTGGTTGGAAGTGGGTTTTTGGATCGCCCTATTCATGCCCGCCTTGCCGGTGACCCTGGCTTGGGTGCTGCTCGCCGGAGAAAGCATCGGCATTCTTAACAACGCGGCGAAAATATTATTTTCCATAGACCACGATATTTTTCAAATTTATTCCTGGTGGGGCATCGTCTGGGTGCATGTGATGACCTCGACCTTGGCGATCAAGGTATTTCTGCTGGTGCCGGCATTTCGCAATATGGATGCGGCGTTCGAAGACGCGGCGCGTACCTGCGGCGCTTCGGTGTGGAAGACGCTTTTGCATATCGTGGTGCCGATCATGCTGCCCACCATCATTGTGGTGACGGTGCTGGGCCTGATTCGTTCGTTGCAGGCGTTTGAAGTCGAATTGATCCTCGGCTCGCCGGCCAAGATCGATGTCTACTCCACTGCCATTTATCGCGCGGTCAATGGGCAGCCGCCGCTGCATGGCATCGCCAGTGTGTTATCGATTACTTTTCTTGCTGCGGTCGTGCCGCTAGTCGCGCTGCAACAGTGGTATGCGCAGCGCAATGCGGTGGCCTCCGTCTCCAGCAAATTTTCCCATCGGGTACAGGATCTGGGCCGCCTGCGCTGGCCCTTGTTTGCGGCGATCGCCGTGTTGCTGTCGATGATGACGGTGCTGCCCTTCGCGCTGCTCATCATGGGTAGTTTTATGAAGCTCTTCGGCATTTTCGATCTGCCCGAGCCGTGGACTACCGCACACTGGGTGGAGGCGTTCGGGCGTGGCGATTTACAACGCGCTTTCTGGAATTCGATGAAATTGGGTTTGTTGGCCTCGTTGGCGGGCATGGTGAGTTTTTCGTTGATTGCCTATATCGCGGTGAAGACGCGTTTTCGCGGCAGAAAGGTGCTCGACTTTCTCACCTGGTTGCCGGCGGTGATTCCCGGCCTGGTGTTGAGCTTAGGCATACTGCAGATGTTCGCCTCACTGCCGTTTTTCCGCCCCATCTATGGCACGCTCGCGGTGCTGGTGTTGGCGGTGGTGATAGGCACCATGGCGTTGGGCACGCAGATTATCAAGGCGGCGCTGCAGAACCTGGGCCAGGAACTGGAAGAAGCCTCCTGGGCCTCGGGCGCTTCGCGTTTTTATACTTTTCGCCGCGTGGTATTGCCGCTGATCGCACCGGCGGTGGCGGTAATTGGTTTGGAGGTTTTTGCCACCGGTATTTCGGTGGTGGGTCTGGTGGCGCTTTTGGGCACGGGTAACACGCAGCCTCTATCCATTTTGCAGTTGATATACCTTGATGGGGGATTTTTCGAGCCCGGGGCCATCGTTGGATTGTTAATCACCACCATTACCGTTTCCGCGGCGCTGCTTGCGCGGTATATTGGGCTCAAATCGGGTCTAGGGCGCGCAGGGTCCTGAGTGGACCAGCCGTTTGGGTATCACAGTCGTTCGTTCAACCAATTTGCAATCGGAGGGCAAGATGAGAACCAATTCATTGCTATGGGCACTCGCCACTACATTGGTTTTTGGCGAAGTCGCCTTCGCACAAAATCCTCAGGAGATCTGGAAGGCCACGCAGGCCAAGGCCCGCGGCCAGGTGCTCGCCTTTCAAACCCAAGGCGATAAGGGGATGGACCCGATCATCGACGAATTCAGTAAAAAATTTGGCATCAAGGTAGAGACCACCGTGTCCCGCCCCAGTGCGACCATCGCGCGGGTGCGCACCGAGCAAACCAATGGGCAGTTCCTCTGGGACCTGTGGTGGGGCATCACCTCCAACATGGTGCATGTGGCGGTGCCGGCGGGCATGCTCGCCAAAACCGAGGACCTACTAATCCTGCCCGAAGTGAAGAGCCCCTCCAATTGGCGCCACGCCGATTACATGTGGGGCGAGCCAGGGCATCAGGTGTTCACCTATTCGCACGAGGTGAATGTTGGTGCGTTTCGAAACAAGTCGATCTTGCCCGACCTAAAGGTAGATACCCTGGACTCGCTGCTAGATGCGCGCCTGAAGGGGCGCCTAGCGCTACGCGATGCCTCGGTGCCCAACGCAGGCTCGTTCACCCTGTCGGCGATGCTCAAGGCCAAGGGCGGCGATTTCGTGCGCAAATTCATCACCACCATGGAGCCGCGCATCTATTCGAACCCACAGCAGATTGATGTGGCCATCATGCGCGGCGGCACTGCGGCGGCGCTGGGGGTACAAAGCTCGGCGGTCTCCGAATGCCGCAAAGCCGGCGGCTGCAAAACCTTGGAGGAAATGCCCGCGCTTACCTACGTTCAATCGCGCGGCATCGCCACATTCAAAAACGCCCCTCACCCGGAAGCAGCACGCGTGTTCGTAAACTGGTTTCTATCGAAAGAAGGCCAGGAGACCTATGTGCGCGAATGGGGGCGCGTGGCGACATCGGGTGCCATCAGCCATCGCAAAGACGTGGCGCCGCATAAAGAACACATCGAAGACCTGCCCGACTTTTCCAAGGCCAATTCGTATGTGTGGGTCTCGACCGCGCAGGGCGGCAAGGATATCGACGAGGCCACCAAGATCTTCAAGCAGATTGCGGAGAAGTAGCGAGCGAAATCGGCGGGACATTCAATTCGAATCTCGCGCCTTATTTCTTCAAGCAACAGCCATCGCCTCAAGCTGTTTCGCGGATTTCATCAACCCTTGCAGAATGGTATCCAGAACCTGTTGCGGAAATTCCTTGGGGAGACCCTTCTGGACTGAAGCGACCACTCCCGGCGTTGCAGCGAGAACTTCATTGATCAAGGCCTCCGCGGATTCACCCAAGCCGAATAACATCGCCATATGGTTGAAATGTCGGCGCTGAATAGTTTTGAGCAAATAATGTTTGCTCTTGCCGCGCACCGACATCGCGAGCTTGGCGTTATGCCAGGAGATCTTGTTGGAGGACTCCCCCATGATGGGCCAGATCGATAACACATCGTAGAGTGGCGTTAGTTGAAAGCGCCCCTGCGGCAGTATGCGAATGCTGAAGTTCTTGGCGTGACCATCAGTAGCCGCGAGCATCCAGAACAGGAGCTCGGTTTTTAAGAGGCAACGCAGATCTTCATCGCGATTCACCGACCCTCGCAGAGTCCGCGCGATGTCGATGAGCCCCGGCCCGCCATCGCTTTCATACTTTTTAGATGACGTTGTGGCGGTAACTTGGCAGAAATCCTCCTGGATAAGGCGCAGCCAATACTTGCCGCTTGAATGAAGCTGTCGATCAAAGCGCTCCACCACTAATATTTTTTGCGATCCGAAAATTTTGATTTCGCAATTTGCAACGGGCAGTCCATAGGCGCGCAGAATTCGCGCGCATAACCATTCGTTTTCAACCGATGCACGCATATCCGCCTGCATCCCGCCCACCAGCCCGAGCGGTAATTTGAAGATATGCGTGGTCGGTGTGGCGCCGTGCGGCCTGCACCACTGGCCCTCATGATAGAGAAGCGCCGTTTTCTCCTGCGCCCCGCCAAGCGAAATGCGAATCTCGTCCTCTGGATTTTGCGCTCCGATTGATGTGGGCGATACCGCTTGAATCAATGCGCGTTCCACCTCGGTCTCGGAGAGCGGCGTCGCGTCGATGGTTCGAATACGCGTCGCTTGCTCCCCAGCGGGGAGCAACTGCACCGCGCCAACACAGTCGCGCCCAATTGCCGCCAGGAGATCGAACGCGTCGAGCGAATCGGTGCGAAAGTGATCCTGAACACGTTTGCGTATGTGCTCGGCATCGGGTAGCAGGTTATCGAAATAACACTCGACGGCGCGCCCTTTTATCGCACCGCCGTCGAGACTGTGCGGTAGCGAAAGCGACAATGGACGCCCTTCCGCCGATTCAACCCACGCGGTGTCGTATTGGAATTCCATCTCGCCGCGTGCCGGAATGCGCCACTCGCCGGCAAGCTTGCCATTCACCCAAACTGATAGCGCCCGTGCGCGCGATGGCCTTCCCACCGCCTACCACTCCGTCTTAGATGAAGGATGCGCAGGTGGCTTATCTTGAATGAGCAGTTCAAGACCAAGAATATTGGCGAGTTCCAGGAGGCGCTCCAGCGTAATCGCGCCGGGGTTCGACTCGATCTCGGATAGGCGGTTCTGGCTAATCGAAAGCTTAGCCGCCAGCGCGCGTTGCGGCAGCTTGGCGGCGCGTCTGCGCGTCGCGAGGATTTGCCCCACTTGGGCGCTGTGGGTCACGGTCTGTTTCATGAGGGCATTTTATCGGTTGTATCGATAAGTTAATAATATCGACTAAAGCGATAAATGTCCACTATCGCAATATGAGCGATAAGACAGGTTTTAGTGGTGCAAGGGTGGAATCGAACCACCGACACACGGTTGTTCAATCCAAGGATCTTGACTATTCAATGGATAATTGCTTACCAACGCTTGATAACGTATACAAAACGTCGTCAGTTAACCGAGAACTTAGATTGCTTTGGCACAAAATTGACACCATTGCGTGGCTGGATCCTTTGGGGTAGCGCTTGTTCAGACTTTATTGCTATCCAAGGACTTGGGTTATTGCTGCTTGAAGCTTATTCAAGTTTTTGTCCGCCTGATCATAAATCTCACGTGCTATTGCCCTAGTTTCCTCTGTAGCTGCTGCATCAAGCGCGGCTTGTGCATCTTCCAATATAGTTTTCGCCAGATCAATCTGCGAGTTGGTTGCAGCCAACATAGTAATTAGGGAGCTGCGGAATTCAACAATATCTGGATCATTCAGATCGAGCTTTTCTTCAGTGAATGCGCCGGCAAATGAATGTGGCTGCACTTCACCCTGTAAATACCGTAAGTGCTCAAACATTACATGATCACAAGGATTCGGAATAAATCGTTCTTCACGACTATCTCGGGTACTGGGCCAGAAATCCCTTTTAAGGCTATTGCAGCGATTGCAGCAATAGAAGAGATTGGAATATTCCGTGATTAGACGTGGAAATTTTTGCTTGGGGCGGTAATGGTCAACGCCAAATGACTCAAAACCTTTATAGCTATCTAATGCCCTGCAGTAGACGCATTGCCCAGCGAATTCGATGCGGAGATCGGATTTATACGCCTGGTAACTCGAAAAGCGGATGGGCGTTCTTGTTCGAGTATGTTTCGTCTTCTGATAATGATACGGATTACGCATTCCTATGGCGCAAAAGGCTAAGTCTTTCTTGCAAACTGGCATTAGATTGGGAGATGTCTTGTAGGGAGGTAAGCGCCGTTTCTAACAATTCGAATTCATACGCGGTCACCGCTGGCAACAATTTGCGTACTCTTTCAGTAACAATCGCGAGCCGAGCACTTTCTTCATTAGAAAACTTTTCTTTAGCGACATATTTTCTCGCTAGTAGGCGAACTCGGTCCTCGATTGCTCTTAGGTGCTGGTCTTCATCGGCAGATTCTTCTTCTCGAAACGATTGGCGATGCTGGTTACGAGCAAAGCGGTCCGTACTAATCGGCGTTGACCACCCCTCACCCGAAGACTCTCCGAGCCCAACGTTAGATATAAAAGTTGGTTGTTCCGTTGAAGTAGAAGAAAAAAATCCTGAAAAAAGGTGTTCAGCGAGGTTATTTTCTACCCAGGTTGGGGAATAAAGATCTGCAAAAAGCTTTCTTTCCGCAGTCTCCTCCAATAAAGGAGACATAGGAGCATCTAGTAACACGCCAGCCTTGCCAGAAATTTCAGTGTCATCCAGATCCGTCGTATCAATCATTTTGCTTTACCTTCACCTAGAAGTTTTTTCGCCTTATCACCCAAACACCAGCTGAATAGTGCGACATTGGTTTCGTGAAATTCTTGAATCAAGCTATTCACGTCTGAGGCCTCGACATTCTCACTGAAATAGTCGAAATCCAAGTTGTACTGTGGGCCTTCAGTATTTTTCTTCGGGTCTTCTTCTTTTTTGATTCCATGCCGCATTGTGTACTTGGCGTTCTTCAATTCGCCGGAAACAATGCTTCCAAAGGTTTGAGGCACTCCAAGTGGGAGACTTGTAAATAACGAGAGCAATTCTGGTCGAACCCACCCTGTAACATCCCAAGTATCCATTGGTATTGTGTTGATGTAGCGTAACCCTACACGTGTAAAGAAATCTGCATCAATCATTTCACTGGCACTACTTATGACTTTGGTAAGCCTTTCAAAAAACTCCTCAAAATCAACATATTTGTTTGTTTCAAGAGAAATCGCGAAGCTTTTAACTGAAACTGTCCAGTGTTTGTCTTTTGAGCGAAAGAGATATCGATGCTCCATCGCTACTTGATCGCTTCCCATTTGTTCAATGAACTGGGTATCGTAAAATGGATAAAGCTTGCGAATCTTGGATTGGAACGCTCGCGGAGGTTTCGCTTCCAGGTCAAGAAGTGCGGGAAATCTCAATTCGCATACTGCAGTCTTGATAAAATTCTTGTCGTAACGAACGGCCTTCACCGCTGGCGGTTTTCGGTAGAGTTTTTGATCGTCCATTTTTGGTCCAAAATATTAGACGCGCACCCATAACCCGCTATGTTAGCAAAGATTCTTGCTATATAAGGTTCACTCGAAGAACGCGACCGAAATCTTTAAAAATTGGCGACACTAGCGCACCTCTCACCAGATCATTTGTCACACCGCGCTAAGGTCATCGACCAACTTATAGACACGGATCTGGCACAGTTGCCAAAGGTCATGCCTTCTTCCAACACCATGTCCATGATGCGATGACCGTTCAAGGTGTTGGTGCCGTAGCCTTCTTTGTAGATGACGGTGGGGAATTCGGGCGAGGCGGTGCCCATGGCGTGGAAACCCAATTCGACAAAATCCAGGCCCGCTTTTTCGGCGGGTTTGCGGATCATGGCGATGGCTTCGCCAATGGTGCGGCCGGCGGTGAGTGCTTCCTTGCTGGCGTGCAAGCATTCCACCGACACGTTCCAAATATTAAGAAGTTCCTTTGGCGCTTTTTTGCCCAGGTAGACCGAATATTCGGTATGGCATCGATAACCGCCGTACTTGATATGCCACTCGGCGACGATGATGTCGCCCGCCGCGAGCGGGCGCATGGTGGGTGACAGAGGCTGTTCGCTGCCATGCAGGGTATACCACAGCTCGTCGGCCGGGTGCTCCACCGGCGCCGAGGAAAATAAATTGAAAATATTGGGCTCACCGCCATTGGCCAACTGCGTTTCCACCATCTCGGCGTAGACCACCGCTTCGGGCAGGGCTTTCTTGATATTGATCACATCCTGATAAAGCAGCGTGGGCACCACTTGAATAGTCGACGAAAATCCAATCAACCCCAGGCGCGGGCGATCCAGTCCGCGCGCGCGCAATTCATCGGCAATCGCCGGCACGCCGCCGCGAGTACGAAAATCGGTAAGCCATTGGCATGCGCGTGGCGCGGGCATTGGCGGGGATGAGTTTGGCGGTATCCGGGAAGGGAGGAAGTGTTTTCATGAGTATTGGCAAAATTTCTAGGTTGTCGGCGAAGTTTCAAAGCGGTGGGCGAAGCCTCAAAGATTTCAAGTATTGACGGCGTTGACGTCCCAAGCGGTGATGCGTTTGTAGTTTTCGGAGATTGCGGCAAGTTTCTCTCGACTCATGACATCCTCGATGCGGGTAAAGGGTTGGCCACCGGTAATCTCATCGACGGATTCAATGATGTAGTCCGGTGGTGTGCTACGGTTGGTGAGCACGATCTTGGTGGTTTTGGGAATGCGTTCGGTCTCATATACCTTTAACGCCTCCAAGGCATCGGGCATCGTTTTCAACAAGCGCGACAGCAACTCCGCATCGAGAATAGCCTGCGCTCCGCCATTGGCGCCACGCGGATACATGGGGTGCGCCGCATCACCCAGCAAGGTGACGCGGCCAAAGGTCCAACGCTTGATGGGATCGCGATCCACCATCGGGTATTCGAGGATGAACTCGGCGCGGCGGATGAAATCGGGCACATCCAGCCATTCGAAATGTTGGTTCTCGTGGTAGTGGATGAAATCCTCCAGGCGGCCCGGCATGTTCCAATCGTTTTCCGTCCAGGTGTCGCGCTGGACTTCCGAGGCCCAATTCACCAGTTGCGTACCGTCAGGAAGATTGCGGATCGCATAACACATGAATTTGCCGACCCGAAGCGGTCCCGCACGCACGATGCTGGCGCCGGAGAGAAATGGTTTGTTGATGGTGACCCCGCGCCACAGATTGATGCCGGCAAATACCCCGCGACCTTCGTCGGGGTAGAACTGGCGGCGCACCGCCGAATGAAACCCATCGCAAGCAATCGCAATCTCGGCACGCTCGGAGGGCGCATCTGCGAAATGCAGCGTGACGCCGCGTTCGTCCTGATCGACCTTCGTACATTTTCGGCCCATCACAACAATATCGTCACCGAGACGCTCGCGCACCACCTCCAGTAACGCCGCATGCAGATCAGCGCGGTGAATCGAGAAATGTGGCGATGCATAACCTCCGGCTTTGCCGCAGGGTTCGCTATAAATATACTGACCGTGCTGATTGAACCAGATGAATTCTTTGGGTTCCACGCCGCGACGGCGAATACCTGCCTCAACCCCCAAATCAGATAAGCACTTCATGGCATGCGGCAACATGTTGATGCCCACGCCCAACGGCTTGAATTCGTTGGCAGCCTCAAAAATTCGGCAAGGCAAGCCCTCGCGATGCAAATACAGCGCCGTTACCAGGCCGCCTATGCCACCGCCGATGATTGCAACGTCCAAAGATGCTCCCTTGTGCTCAGGCTTACTGTGGCTTGATGCCAAGTTCGCCGACTATTCGCGCCCAGCGTTCGCTCTCCGAACGGATGTGATTACGCGTCTCCTGCGGTGTTGCTGCGCCACGTGTAGTCAGGCCAAGATCATTTAAACGCTTGCCCACCTCGGCCGTTTTCAAATAAGGGTCAAGTGATTTTCGAATGCGTGCGCCGATATCCTCGGGCAGGCCGGCCGGGCCCATCAAAGCGAACCAGCCTTCGACGGCGATGCCGGGGTAATCTTCTTCAAGCGCGGGCACATCCGGTACCAAAGAAAAGCGCTCGCGACCGGCAATACCGATGATACGAAGCTTATTGTCTTGCACCATGGGTAAAGCCAGTGTCTTGCCGAGAAAATTGACGTTGGTGCGCCCGGCAACGGTGTCTTGCACCGAGCCGGCGGTTTCTTTGTAGCGCACTTGGCGCATCTTGATGCCTGCGGATTTATTCAACATTTCACCCAAAAACGGCGCGAGGGTGCCACTGGAAGCGTAGGTGATTTGGCCGGGTTGATCCTTGGCCAATTTCACCAGGTCTTGAATGTTTTTCACCGGCAGACTCGGATGCACCACGATCAGCATTGGGGCGCTGTTAATCACCATAGTGACCGGCGTTAAATCTTTCTCCGGGTCATAGGGCATGGATTTCAATAGATGCGGATTGGCAGCCAGTGCACTATTGCCCGACAGATACAGCGTATAGCCATCGGGTTTGGCACGCACCGCAGCCATGGTGGCGACGATGCTGTTGCCGCCGGGGCGATTCTCCACAATGAAGCGTTGCTTGGTCGATTGCGACAAACCTTCGGCCACCATCCGCGCGATGTAATCGGGCGTTGAACCCGGGCTATTCGAGGAGATGATGCTCACTGGGCCCCTCTCTGGCCAGGTTTGAGCAATGGCCTGCGTCATTAATAGCTGCAGCCCTGCGACAACGAGGTATTTGAACATTGGATGTCTGGGCCGAAGCCAAGTGGCAATGCGCTTAGTTTAGCGCTGATGCCTCGACATCGAACGAAACGGGAAGCTTGTGCTTTGCCAAGAATTCGCGGATTCTTAGTGCATGTAGAAGTAATGTTTAGATTCGACAAGGAGTTGCGTATGACGCAGACCCGCGATTTGACCGACATTTTCGGCGGCGCGTTGTTGATGGTGATTGGTTTGGCCGCGGTGACCTATACCTCTGGCCGCTACGAAATCGGCGAGATCAGCGAAATGGGGCCGGGCATGTTTCCCACCGCGATTGGTTATTTGCTGGCGGGATTGGGTGTGTTGATCGCCGTCCCGGCATTTTTTCGCGAGGGGGTCCTACCCACCCCTGAGTATCGTGAGTTCTTTACCGTAACCGGCAGCGTGTTGCTATTCGCGTTGACCATTGATCGGCTCGGTCTGGTGGCTGCCCTGCTGCTACTCACCGTAGTCGCGGTAGCGGCGCAGAAAAAAGTGAATTGGCTAGAGACTTTTGCATTATTCGTGGTGATAACGATTTTCGCGGTGTTGCTATTCCGCGTTGGCCTGGGCATGCCGCTGCCGCTTTTCAAGTGGGGGTTCTAAATGCTTGAGGGCATCGCAATCGGTTTGCAAACGGCGCTACAGCCGATCAATCTCTTATATTGTTTTGTCGGTGTGTTTCTTGGCACGCTGGTGGGCGTGTTGCCGGGCATCGGCTCCTTGGTGACCATATCGCTTCTACTACCCATCACATTTCATCTGCCACCTACCTCGGCCATCATCATGCTGGCTGGCATCTATTACGGCGGCGCCTATGGTGGCTCTACCGCATCCATCCTGTTGAATCTGCCGGGTTCATTGTCCTCGACGGTAACTTGCCTGGATGGTTATCCCATGGCCAAACAAGGCCGCGCCGGTATCGCCCTCCTGGGCTGCGCGCTGTCGTCATTTATCGGCGGTGGCATCGGCATCATCCTGATGATGCTGTTCTCGCAACCGATTGCTAATCTGGCCCTGGAGTTTGGCCCTGCGGAATATTTCGCCATGATGTTATTGGGGCTGATTGCCGCCTCCACTATCTCGAGCGGCTCGCCAATCAAAGGGATTGCCATGGTGTTGCTGGGCATCCTAATCGGGCTTTGCGGTACCGATGTGAATAGCGGCGCATTCCGGTTTACTTTCGGCATTGATGAGCTCACCGACGGCATCGGCGTGATCGCGCCTGCGCTGGGCATGTTCGGTGTGGTTGAAGTGATCACCAGTATCCGTACCGCAGTGGCCACTAAGCTTGATCGCAATGCCGTGACATTTCGCTCCATGATGCCCACGCGCGATGACATCAGTCGATTTTGGTGGCCGACGCTGCGCGGCAGCGGCATCGGTTCGTTTTTCGGCGCGCTGCCCGGCACCGGCGGCACCATCGCGTCATTCATGTCCTATGCGATTGAGAAACGCATGGCCAAAGATCCGTCGCGTTTCGGCAATGGCGCCATCGAGGGCGTACTCGGGCCCGAGGCCGCCAATAACGCCGCCGACCAGACCGCCTTCATTCCCACCATGACCCTTGGTATTCCCGGCAGCGTCATCATGGCGCTAATCATCGGTGCGTTATTGATCCATGGCATCGTGCCCGGCCCACGATTGATCACCGACAAACCGGATCTTTTCTGGGGGTTGATCATGAGTTTCTGGGTGGGCAATGTGATGTTGTTGATCCTCAACCTGCCTTTGATCGGCATCTGGATTCGGGTGTTGGCGGTGCCGTATCGCTGGATGTATCCGGCAATTCTGATGTTCATCGCCATCGGCGCCTATAGCGTGAGCAACGCGCATTTCGAAGTGTTGATGGTGGTGGGCTTTGGCGTGTTTGGCTATGTGCTGCGCCTCTTGGGGTTTTCACCCGCGCCGATGTTGATTGGCATGGTGTTGGGGCCGTTGATGGAGGAACATCTGCGGCGCGCCATGGTGCTCTCTCAGGGGAGCTTCATTACGTTTATCGAGCGGCCGCTCTCGGGGAGTTTCATGGCTATTACGTTTTTGTTGCTTGGCTGGGCGCTGTGGAGCCTGGTGCGAGGCAAGCGCGCACAGCGCGGAGGTGCATCGTGATTGAATTCGATAATGAAATATAACGAGGTGGTGTATATGAAACCTTTGATTCGATCAATGATTGCCACAGTTTTTCTAGGGGTGCCACTCACGGTGCAGGCCCAGGCCTACCCCTCCAAGCCCGTGCATCTGGTAAATCAATTTCAACCCGGCGCGAGCGGCGACATCAGTTCGCGAATCATTGCTCAGTCATTGACAAAAATCATCGGTCAGCCGGTAGTAGTAGAGAACCGCGCCGGCGGAGCCGGCACCGTGGCCGCGGCGTACGTTGCCAAGTCTGACGCGGATGGGCACACCCTTCTCTATGCCACCTCGGGAATCGTTACCAATAAGTTTCTCGCCAAAAGCCAGGAGTTCGACGCGCTGGAGGCCTTGACACCGGTGGCGCAGATCAGCCGGCCGATCGTCTGCTTCGTGGTGAACACTAAATTTCCCGCCGGTTCGCTAAAGGAGTTGATTGAATACGCCAAGCGTAATCCGGGCAAGGTGATCTACGGGACCTCGGGCATCGGTAGCCCACACCATTTTTCCGGCGAGCAAATTAAATTACTCACCGGCGCGAATCTGGTGCACCTGCCTTACAAGGCTAGCGCACAGGCACTGCTCGACACGGTGGCCGGGCAGATTCCAGCTACGTTTAGCATCTACTCGGTGACGCTGCCGCAGATTCAGGCGGGCAAGGTACGGGTGCTCGCGGTCGTGAGCGAGAAGCGCGTACCGCAGTTACCCGATACGCCCACTGTCGAAGAAGTCGTACCAGGGTTCGAAGAGCCACCCAGTTGGACCGGCGTATTCGCACCAGTCAAGGCTCAACCCGCTTTGTTACGCCGTATCAGCGGCGATTTTGTCAAAGCCTTGAACGATGTGGAAACGCGCGCCAAACTCGAAGCCGGTGGCAGCGAAATCAATGTGGGAACGCCCGAGCAATTCGCCGCGACCGTTAAACGCGGTGTGGCATTGACCGAAACCATTATTAAATCGGCCGGAATCAAGTTGCGCTAGTGGCAGGGTTTCTCGCGCGAATTTTTTCTAAACGATATCAAGGCAGCGTTTGAAATGCCTTGGTGTCAACTCCGCTCAAACTACCCGGCGATCTTCGCCGCGATACCTGCCTTGGTCCACCGAGCTACCGTTTGGATCAACAGCTCGCGTTTAATCGGCTTGGAGAGGTAGTCGTCCATCCCGGCCGCTAGGCAACGTTCGCGATCTTCAGCAAACGCGTTGGCCGTCAGCGCAATAACGGGAATGTGTTCACCGGCGCCCTCGATGGCTCGAATACGTTTTGTCGCGTCGTAACCATTCATGACCGGCATTTGGCAGTCCATCAATACCAAGTCGAACTTATCGCCTCGCAAGGCTTCAATTGCCAATTCGCCGTTTTCCACTATGGTCACGCTGGCGCCTGCCGCCTTCAACATGCTAACCACAATCTCCTGATTGATCTCGTTGTCTTCCGCCAATAACACATGGGCGTGCAATTTTTCCCCGGACAAATTTTCGCGAACCCGGTCGACCTCGGCTTTTTGGCCGATCTCAAATGGCAGATCGAACCAGAACCGGCTTCCCTCGCCAAGCGTGCTTTCGACACACATAGTGCCGCCCATCATTTCCACGAAATGTTTGGAAATCGCCAATCCCAAGCCACTTCCACCATATTTTCGCGTTGTGGAATTATCGGCCTGCGTAAAAGGTTTCCACAATTCGGACACCTTTTTCTCATCAATGCCGATACCGGTGTCGCGCAGTGAGAAGCGCATCCAAACGCGCGTATCGTTGCCTGCCACAGGTGAAACGCGAAGATCTATTTCGCCTCCCTCAGTAAATTTGATGGCATTGCCAATCAGGTTGGTGAGTACCTGCCGCAAGCGCGTTGGATCGCCCCGCAGTTGGCCAGACGCGGCAAGCTCGATACGACTGACTAAACTATTGCCTCGCGCGGCGGCCACTTCGGTAAACGAAGAAACCAAATTTTTAAACAAATGCCCCAAATCGAAATCGATATTTTCCATCTGGATCTTGCCGGTTTCGATTTTGCGCATATCGAGGATGGCGCTCAGCAGGTCGTATAGCGCGTTGCCGGAGCTAAATATTGCTTGGCAATAACGGCTCTGATCCTCGTTGAGCGCGGTTTCCTGCAACAGCTCGGCCATGCCCAGGATGCCATTGAGCGGCGTGCGAATCTCATGGCTCATGGTGGATAAGAAACGCGATTTCGCTTCATTGGCGCGTTCGGCTTCTTCCTTGGAGGCGAGCATCGCCTGTTGCGCCAAGCGCTCCTCGGTAATATCCAAGGAGATGGCCAAGAGGTGCGACGGATTGCCAAACTTATCTTGCAACATCACTTTTTTGGTATGCAGGTAGCGGATCTCGCCGCTCGCGGTATTGATGGCCTCGCTGGCGATTTCTCGCACCTGATGCGAGGCAAGAACTCGCAAATCGTCCACGGTGAAAGCGTCGGCTTGCTGCTTGGGAAACAAATCGTGATCGCTCTTGCCGAGGAGCTGCTCTTTGGAGTAACCCAACAAGAGTTCGCCGGCGCGATTAACCAACTCAATGCGCAGGTCGCGCGCGCGTTTGACGATGATCATCGCCGGAACGTTTTCGAACGCCGAATCGAGCAATTGTCGCGCCTGGCGCAGTTGCTCCTCGGATTTTTTGCGCACGCTGATGTCGCGCACCACCGCTTGAAGTACTGAACGCCCATCCAGTTCCAAGGCCGAATACAACACCTCAGCATCAAAACTCGCGCCGGTATCGGATCGCTGGAACACCCAGTCAAAGCGTAAATTACCTTCCGCCATGGCAATGGCGAAATTTTGTTTGCCAAGCTGCGGGGATTTCTGACCATCAGGCTGCCAAGGTGGCGACAATTCGGCGGGCTTTTTCCCGTAAATTTGTTCGCGCTCTGCGCAACCGAACATGCTCAAGGCGGCCGGATTGCAGTCGAAGAAACCGCTCTTATCGAGCAACATCACCGCGTCGCTGGTCGAATCGTAGAGAGCGCGAAATTTGGTCTCCGAGCGCCGTAGCGCCGCCTCCGCCTGGTGTTTGTACAAGGCGATTTCGATGACGGTATGCAGCTCGAGTTCATTGAAAGGTTTCGTTACATAACCGAAGGGCTCGGCAAGCTTGGCGCGGTTCTGCGTAGCGGCGCCGGAAAACGCAGTAAGAAAAATTACCGGTATGTCAAAGCGCTCGCGAATACTTTGCGCGGCGGTAATGCCATCCATCTCCCCGGCAAGATTGATATCCATCAACACCAAATCCGGTCGTTGCTCGCGCGCCATGGTAATCGCCTGATCGGCGTAGGCGGTGTGGCCGGCGGCTTCGTACCCCATGGCGGTCAACTGCATGGCGATGTCGCGCGCCACGATGGCTTCGTCTTCGACTACCAGGATGCGCGGCTTTTTCATTGGCGATTAGACTTCGCGACGCGTGCCGCCAGCGGCGGTCGTCGTATAGGCCATTGTGGTATCGACCTTTGTGGTATCGGCCGCTGTGTTATTGGCCACCTTTACATCGCCGGAAGGTACACTTGGCGTAAAGCGAACGCAAAAAACGGCGGCGTGATTTGGACCAATGGTCAATTGGCCTTGCATCTGTCCGGTCAAATCGCCAACCAGTTGTAGGCCGAGAGAATTGCCCATATTGCGCTCGAAGCCTTCGGGCAGATCTATTCCGTTATCACTCACTCGCAATAGCAACTCGCGTCCTCCACCATCGGGTTGCAATTCAATTTTCACCTCTCCGCTTGCGCCATCGGGAAAGCCGTGCTTTAGGCAGTTGGAAGCCAATTCGTTTACGATCATGCCGCAAAGTATGGCCTGATCCAGGCCAAGATGAATCGGTGCAAGCTCAAGCTTCAACGCGACCCGCGAAGGATGGATGGCCAGCGAGCGGAACAATTGCGTGGCCAACTGCGATAAATAGGCCGCCATATCGACTTGCGCGAAACTGCCCGTGCTGTAGATGGCCTCGTGTAATAAGGACATGGAACGAATGCGCGCTTGCATGTCCTGCAGCACTGCCTTGGTGACGGAATGTTCGATACGTCCCGATTCCAACCTCAACAGGCTGGTGATGACCTGCAGATTATTTTTGACGCGGTGATGTACTTCTTTCAGCAAAGCTTCTTTTTCGCGTAACGATACGATTAAGGCCTCCTGCTCGGCGGAAAGCCGCCGATTAGCCTCGGTGATGGATTTGCGCGCCTGCGATAAGCCTTCCCGAGCGCCATCCAAGCCCGCCGCTGCGCGCGCAATCTCTTCTTGAAGCTTGTTGAAATTGAGCGCCATGTCGCCCACTTCGTCATAGGAGTAGACCTTCACCGGCTGAAGATCCATGCTTGCCTTGGCCGAATCCAGGTCACCTGAGCCCAAGGCGCGCATGGCGCGGGTGAAATCGGCCAAGGTCCCACTGACGAGTTTTTCCGCGGCAATCGAGACCTGCACCGCCGAGTGCGCGATCATGCCGGGCAGAATCAGGCCCACTGCGATGGTCAGCAGGGCAACGGCGACAAAGATATCTTCCAACATGGCAATCAGCGCGGCATTGTCCTTGGGCACGTGATCAACCGCGATCAAGTAGCCCGCAGCATCCAACATCAACACAATCAACATGGCGCCGGTAAGTTTCAAATGCAAGGTACGCGCGATGCCGGGTAGCCCTTGTTTGCGCCGGTCGGAAAATTTTCGCCATGCATAAAGCGCCGAGCCGGAATAGGCGAACACAATGCCTATTAATACCGTACGCAAGCCAAATTGCTGAAAACCCAAAATCACCGTCAAGGCCCAGACACCGGCCGCGCATAGACCCAACATAATCGCCACTCGGGAAGCCCGGTAGGGTCGCGGCAAATCTGGCTCATTACGCCTGAGCAACCACACCGCCACGCTTGGCATGGCAATGCCGATCAGGTAAGTGAGGTTGGCGGCCGCGATCAGCCATATCGGGTCGCCGATGAGCAGGAACACAATCGACATCCCTGCGGTCAACAAAGTGGCAACCCAGGGCGCGTCGGTGCGCGAGCGCTTCGCTAGTGACTCGGGCAGCAAGCCGTCTTCGGACAATTGCGCCAGGGTACGCGACGCGCCGGCCAAGGGAGCCATGGTCCCATGCAACATGTTGAAGATCATGAACCAGATGGCCGCCGCCTTAGCCGCGCCGCCGAGCAAGGGAGCGAAGGTTGGGCCCAATTCCAGCGCCAGTTCTCGAGCCATAGGTTCAGGGCCCAACGTGCCCAACCAAATGATCGGCAACGCAATGAAATAAAGCGAGGCCAACGCGGCACTGGCGAACATGGCGCGCGGCACATTTTTATTCGGATTGATGGTTTCGCCAACATGGCAGGCAGCTTGTTCGAAAGCCGGGGCGGCAAAGCCAATGAGATACAAGCCCGCCATGATGCTGGTCAATTCGCCAAACCAACCATCGAACGGCACGGTAAGTTTGAAGGTAAATGCCTGTTGCCAATCGACGCTGCCGCTGTAGACCGGGATCACTGCGGAAGCAAATGCCAACAGTGCTGAGGCGGTGGCTATAGGCATCGAGAAGCGCATTACCCACTTGACGCCGCATAGATTGACCACGGTAAATAACATCACGATGCAAACTGCCAAGAGCGGCACCGGCATATCCGGCCAATACCATTGATTGATGGCCGATGAGGCCAGTAACGCCGTCAAACCGCAGGTAGGCACCCAGCCCCACCAATAACAAACACCGGTGAGGTTGGCCAATACCGGGCTGTAAGGTCGAAACGCCTCGGCGCACGTCGCGGCAATGCCCCCGACACGGTTGGGGTACATCAAAATAAGTTCGGTCCACCCCGGCGTCGCCATCCACGCAAGCAACAGACCCACACCGAGCAGCACCACCGCGGCACTTCCTTGACCAGGAATGTCGCCCTGGCCGATAAACAACGCGCCGAGCAAAAACAAACTTTGATTGATACCGCCCATCGCCACTGCGGTCGTGCCAAACCATCCGACGGTTCTAGGGTGCAGCGGTGACGACGGAGCCGGGTCGTTTCGATGTGTAGAAATGTCGCTCATACCCGGATTTTCTCGCCAGCTTTTTGATGTTGAGTCGCCCTAATAAATACTCGGATTCGAGAACCAAGCGACTGGAGGAGGGTCATGAAACTGTAGAGTCAGACCGTATCACTCCCGATGACAGGAGTAAATCTTTGTCGAGGATATGAAAGAAAAATTAACAAAATTCGTCCATGTGGAAACCACTCGCGAGGTGCGCACATGTTCGCTGATGCACGATTTAGGATGGCGTCATATACCGCATCTTGAGCGCTAACCTTACAGTCAGATTTTTGCCCTTACCTAGCCTGGAAAAGCTCGCACTAGCGTTTGCTTAATCTGGAAACCGATTCGCGCGCCACACCCGGTCGCCCAGTTTCATAGGAGCGCTTGATCAAGGAACGTACGTACTCAACCGCGTTCACCGACTCATAACGCGGCGGATTATCAAGACTCTGACAACTTGGCAAACAGTCAATCGCAACCGACGCATGCGGATAGACGAAAAATGGCACTGAGATGCGCGCCTTGCCTTGTGGGTTGTAATTCACCGCACGGTGAAAGTTGGAGGTATACAAATCATTGGTCCAGCGCGCGAACAGGTCACCGATGTTGACCACCAAGGCTCCCGCAACCGGCGGCACCGCAATCCATTCTCCATTGGCATTGCGCACCTCTAAACCGCCCAGCGAATCCTGCGACAAAAGCGTGAACGAGCCGTAATCGGTATGCGGAGAAATACCCCATTGGGTGCGCTTGGCACGCGCCGGATCCATCGCTGGGTAGTAGTTGAAGGTGAAGTTGCAACCGATGAAGCGGTGCGATGCATCGAAATAATCTTCGGCAAGCTCGAGGCTCAAGGCGAAGGCGCGCAGTAAACTTTGCGCGAGGCGCACCCGATTTTCAAGCTGCCCCATCATGAAAGGCTCGAAACCGGCGAGCGCGGGTTTTTTTGGCCACTGTGATTCGCCCACTCCCATGCGATAGCCTTGCGGCTCGCCGGGCATCGGGTTGCGATTGAAGGTGAAGGTTTCCTTAAGATCAGCTTCCTTATCCTGATTGAGTTCAGGATTGACGCCGCCAACGTTCATAAAGCCCAGGTTCGACGCAGCCAGGCTCTTGTGGACTTTCATTTTTTCTTCGAGTGGTTGCTCGAAAAAGCGATGGCCCCAGGCGATTTCTTCCTCGAACGCAGCCGGCGATATGCCATGACCTGTCATGTAGAAAAAACCAATGTTGATGCAGGCCTCGCGCAGTTGCGCCGCTACTCGCGCCCGATCTTGACGACTGGCCTCGCGCAGGAATGGCGAAATATCGATGGTGGGAAGGTTTGACACCGCCGCGCGCGCAACATCGCGCTCACCCCGATTGACAAAATCATCGAGGCTCTCGACCTCTTGGCTATTCATCAAATCGGCCATCACCTGTCTCCTTGACAGACTAGAAACTGCAGCTCGGCCAGCTTACAAAAATGCCCCAAGAGCCGCGCCAGTGCTTGTTCTTCAAGCACTGGTCGAACGTTTCTAACGTTTCCCGATTAACGCGACGCTTTGACTGGGGTGGGCCAACGCCCAGTGGCAATCCTATCCAACATCCGCGCGAGCGTGCCTGGGTTGGTGACATGTGGGTTGTGGCTGGCATCAATTTCCAGGTACTGCCAATTTTCTTTCTTTGCACGCTCGGCGAATTGGCGAAAGTTGTCACTGGGCGCGGGACGCGTGCAATAGATATAGCTGCGTGGCAGTTTCTCCACCGCACCGGAAAGGGCTAATTTCTGTTGCATACATTTGGCCGGGTGCGGCACGCGGCGCGGCGCGATCCATTCCAGATCGCTCGCGGGGGTATCGGGCGGCGGCGGGTTGGGCGCAATACGCCATTCCCCCGGCGGAAGATTGGGTCGCACCGGGCTACCCAGATCGAGCAACGATTGCCCATTTTTCGGCGCGAAGGCATCTAGATAAATCAACCGCTTGATACGCTGTGCGGCGCGGTCGGCGACGCCTGTAGCCACCATGCCACCGTAGCTATGGCCGATGAGAAACACGTCGTGCAGATCCTCGGCTTCCAGCACACCGAGGATGTCGGCAATATGGGTCTCCAGGTCGATCGAGGGGTTCGCCAAATGCACGCGCTCGCCAAGCCCCGTGTAGGTCGGGGTGAAAATTTCGTGCCCGAAACCGCGCATCAGCGGCCGCATTTTTTTCCATACCCAGCCTGCCGACCAGGCGCCGTGCGCCACCACGAAAGTTGCCATGCCAATCTCCTTTAAAATTGCCGCGCATTTTACGCCCGGATAAATTTGCGGCGCTGTCTTCACCCGCGCTGCTTCACCGCGACACCAGGAAAATCTCCATGCACATCACCGCCAACGGCATTCGCTTCAACATCCAAATCGATGGCCGCGAAGACGCGCCTTGGTTGATGTTCTCCAACTCCCATTGCACCACCCTCGATCTTTGGGACGAGATGGTGGAACGCTTCAAGGATCGCTTTCACATTCTGCGCTACGACACCCGCGGCCATGGCGGTACCGACGCCCCGCAAGGTGATTACACGCAGGATCAATTGGCCGGCGACGTGGCGGCAATTCTTGATGAATTAAAAATAGATCGCGTTCACTTCTGCGGCATTTCAATCGGTGGACAGACCGGACTTGGGCTAGCCATTCATCATCCGAGGAGATTACTCACGCTCACCGCCGCCAATGCGCGCTTCGATGTGCCCAAGCCTGTTATGAAAGCCTGGGACGAGCGCATCGCAGTGGTGGAGAAAGGCGGCACCGAGGCGATTGCCGGGCCAACGGTTTCGCGTTGGTTCGAAGCGAATTACCCCGCGCAAAACCCACAACGCGTGGCGCGTATCCAAGCCATGTTCAAGAACGTTTCCAAACAAGGCTACATCGGTTGCGCCATCGCCATTCGCGATTTGAACTACCGCGACGCGCTGGCGAAGATCAATCTGCCGGTGTTGCTGATCTCAGGCAAGCAAGATTCCTCCGCCACCGAAGACATGGTCAACACCATGTTGGGCATGATTCGCGGCGCGACGCTGGAAATGTTGAGCCCCGCAGGGCATCTCACCGTGGTGGAGCAACCCGAAGCGTTTGGCAACGCGCTGGAGAAGTTTCTCTCCGCGCATTGAGTATCAGCAGGCAATATTCACAATCTAATGAAAATTTCCTACCTATCGAGGGGCCTGGGATGAAAGTGCTGATCGTCGGTGGCGGTATCGCAGGGCAGACCTTGGCGTGCGCCTTGGCGGGGCGACGCATTGATTGCGAAATCGTCGAACTCAAACCGGATTGGCAGATTGTCGGCGCGGCGATGACCCTGCAAGGCAACGCGCTGCGCGTGTTGCGCGGCATTGGCGTCATCGACCAAGTGATTGCCGCCGGATGGCAAGGCGCCTCGCACCCTGTGGTATTCACCGATTCGCTGGGCGAAGCCGTCATCGAACCCCTGCCGCTCAATATGGTGGGCGAGGGTTATCCGCCGATGATCGCGATACGGCGACAAGCGTTGCATGACGTTTTGCTCTCGGCGGTCGCCAAGGCCGGCGTGCCAATTCGCATGGGCACGACCGTTGTCTCGATCGATCAACATCCGCATCGCGTTAGCGTCACCTTCAACGACGGCAGGCAATCCGATTACGATCTGGTGGTGGGCGCGGATGGCATTAGATCGACGGTCCGCTCGCTGGTGTTTGGCGAAGTACAACCGCAGTACTCGGGCTTTGCTAATTGGCGGGCGATTTTGCGTAAACCCGCGTCGTTAAATCGCATGATTTGGATGTGGGGTCACGGTCGCACCGTTGGCATCCTGCCGGTGGGCAACGAGCAAATCTACGTTGCCGGCGTCACCAAGGAAAAGGACACCACGCGTTATCCACAGAATGAATTGGTGGCGCTGTTTCGCGAGAAATTTGCCAGCTTCGGTGGTGTCATGCCGGTGGTCTTGGCCCTTGCCGATACCGGCCCCTGGCTCTATACGGTGATGGAAGAAGTCAAGCTCGCGCCGCCCTGGCACAAGGGACGGGTAGTAGTGCTGGGTGATGCCGCGCATGCGGCCTGCCCCTTTTGGGCGCAGGGCGCGGCCATGGCGATGGAGGATGCCGTGGTACTCGCGGAAGAAATCGCCGCGCAACGACCTATGGAGTCAAGCTTGGATACCTGGATGCGGCGCCGTTTTGATCGATGCATGCTGGTGCAGCAGGGCTCCTACGATACCGGTGTGTTGATGCATCGCGACCCGGAGAGTAACGAAGGCAAGCGTTTCGCGGCGCCCGTGCGTGAACGACTGACCGCGCAATTTCATGAGCGCGAAGCATGGATGAGCGCACCGATTTAATTTGAACGGAGGACCGATGAATCTCATACGTCACCTATTACCTGCCCTGGTTGCAACGATGTTTTGTCATACGGGTTTTGCGCAGGACTATCCGGCGAAAGCCTCACGCGTAATTGTGACGGTGCTCCCCGGCGGTGGCAGCGATCTTCTGGCGCGCCTGATATCGCAACGCATGGGCGAATTGCTGGGCCGGCCCTACGTGGTCGAATATCGCCCCGGCGCCGATAGCGCCATTGGGCTGGAGGCGATTGCCAAAGCGCCCGCCGATGGCTATACCTTTGGTGTGGCCACCTCGGGTCTGTCGATTCACCAAGCTTTGTCGTCGAAAAAACGACCTTTCGATGCGAACAAAGATTTCGCGCCCATTGTGTTATTGGCCACCACCACCACCGTACTCGCGGGCAAAGCGGCCCTGCCACCAGACAATCTGAATCAGTTAATCACCTATGCCAAAGGCCGCGCGCAACGAATAACGTTTGCCTCCTGCAGCAATGGTTCCAGCCAACACGTCGCTGGAGAACTATTCGCGCAATTGGCCGGCATACAGCTCACACATGTGCCGTTTAAAGGCTGCACGCAAGGAATTCCCCTCGTGCTAAACGGCGAGGTCGATATGATCGTGAATACCCTTGCCAATCTTTCGCCCTACATCAAGGCGGGAAAGTTAAAGCCCTACGCAGTCACCGGCTCGCAACGCTCTCAGTTCGCGCCCGATCTGCCGACGCTGGCCGAGCTGGGCCTAACCGGTGGCGCCATGGACAATTGGTTTGGATTAATCGGTCCGGCGGGCATGCCACAGCCAATCGTTGCGCGCATCAACCGCGAAGCCAATGCCGCGCTAACGCACCCTGAAGGACGCGAGAAATTGATCGCGCTGCAATACGATTTACGCGGCGGCACACCGACGGATTTTGCCAATCACATCAAAAACGAAATTGACCGTTTTTCGAGAATCAAAGGGATATCGATTGGCGACGAATAGGGATTAGCCGAAGCAAGCGGTCAACGACGCGTATCGATCACGTCCGCCGCCACCATAGCAACACCAATTAAGCCTACTGAAACTTCAGATTGGCGATTTTGGTTAATTCGGCGCCCAAGCGGTGCTTCTCGGCCAGAACCCGCTCCAACTCCTCGGGCGGTCCACCGGTGGGCGAGAGCGCCGAGGCGATCATCACCTTATCCACCCACGCTTGGTCGGCGAGTAACTTATTGATTTCGGTATTCCAGCGCCGCGCCATAACCGATGGCGTGCCGCCGGGGAAGACAATGGCCAACCAATTGCGAAAATCGATGTCGAAGCCCTGATCCCTAAACTGGGTACGTCCCCGATATATTTGCTGCGCGTCTTGCCATGCGATACCGCGATGATGCGCACCTTGCCGGCCGCATTCATATTGACGATATTAGCCGGACCCATGTTGGTGCCGTTGATCTCCCCGCCGATCAATGCCAGTTGCAATTGCGCCGGGCCTTTGTAGGGGATGTGATTGAAGGTCACACCCGTTTTCGCGGTCATCCACGATAGATATAGGTGCGGCGTTGAGCCCGCACCAGTGGTACCCCAAGTCGCCTGACCGGGGCGCGCGCGCGCATAGTCAAGCCACTCTTTCAAGTTGGTCACCGGCAACGCGGCTTGCACGGCGAAAGCCACTTCCAGCTCGGCCAGATGCGCGATCGGCACAAATGACTTCGGGTCATAGGGCAGCGAGTCATAGGCATAAGGGTTGATGGTCATGATGTTGCCGTCGGTCATACACGCCGTATAACCATCGGGCGCTGAGCGCGCGCATTCGGTCATACCGATGGTGCCATTGGCGCCGACGCGATTCTCCGCCACCACCGCATGGCCGAACACCGGCGCAAGTGAGGTAGCAATGGCGCGCCCCACCACATCGGTGAGCGACCCGGCGGGAATCGGCATGATCATTTTCATAGGTTTGTTGGGATAGGCTTGCGCGCGCGCCGCATTGGAAACCAATACGCCAGATACAAACACGGCGCCCGCCAACGCGAAGCAACGGCCAAGCTTCTTCATGGATACATTCATTTTTTCTCCCAAGCGACGTTGTCAAATAAAGCGACGACGCAATGGCGCGCCGAAATACGATTCTGCGCCGAATTGCCTTGGCAAGGCAACGGCCCCTAAGAGGAATAGGTGCCGCAGTATCATCGTGATTTTTGCGGCGAGCCTCCCATGAAAGTTTCAATTTTCGGCATTAAAAACTGCGACACCATGAAAAAAGCCTTTGCCTGGCTGGATGCAAAAGGCATTGACTACGAATTTCATGACTACAAAAAGGCGGGGGTGCCTGTCGATCATTTGAAGGATTGGTCCGCGCGCGCGGGCTGGGAAAAACTGCTGAATACACGCGGAACGACGTATCGAAAAATTCCCGAAGCGGAGCGGGAAAATCTCAACGAAGCACGCGCATTGAAGGTCCTCGAGAAATATCCCAGTGCCATCAAACGACCGGTTGTAGAGGCAGGATCGAAGCTGCTGATTGGCTTTGATGAAACGGAGTTTTCAAAAACCTTGAAATAAGCAGGGCGTCTAAATACCTATCCAGGAAGATGCCCGCTCACTCCACCTGCGCGCCCGAGACTTTCACCAGATTGGCGCCGGCCGCATATTGGCGGCGAATCAGCGCCGCAAACTCATCAGGCCCAAGGCCAGTGGGGTCGTAGCCTTTCGCAAGCAATTCTTTCTCGCGGAACTCCGCATCATCGAGTAACTTTTTAATATCTGCATGGATGCGATCGATCAACGGCCTGGGCGTTTTCGTTGGTGCGAGGATGCCGTACCAAACGCCTTTGTCCACATCGGGATAACCCATTTCCACAAAGGTAGGTATATCGGGCATGAATATCGAACGCTTCGCGCCGCTATAGGCCAAGGGCTTTAACTTGCCGCTTTTGATATGTGGTCGCGAGGAAAACACGCCCACCCACACGAGATTAACCTCTCCGCTCAACACTGCGGTCATCATCTGCGGAATGCCTTTGTAGGGGATGTGCGAGAGATTGATCCCCGCTTTGTTGTTTAACATCTCGGTGATCAAATGCATCTGGCTGCCTGCGCCTATCGATCCATAGGTGATCCGGCCTGGGTCTTTTTTTGCCATGGCGATGAGCTCAGCGGTGCTGGCAACCGGAACCGACGTATGCGCCACCAGCACCGTGCCAAATTCCGTAATCTGCGTCACCGCTGCAAAATCGCGCAGCGCGTCATAAGGCAGTTTGGAATACAAGTGGGGCGTAATGGTGAACGAACTGTCGGTGGAAAACAGCAACGTATGCCCATCCGGCACCGCCTTGGCCACCACTTCGGTGGCGATGATGGAAGTGGCGCCCGGACGGTTTTCCACCACCACCGCCTGACCCCATGTCGAACTCAGGCGATTGGCCATGGCGCGCGCCAATAAATCGCTGCCGCCACCTGGCGCCATACCGATCACCATTCGCACAGGTTTGCCAGGCCAAGCTTGCAAGCTGCCGGTTTGCGCGCCAGTCGTTCCACCGTAGATCGTGATAAAAAAGCACAATACATTGATTATTAGCAATTTTTTCAAGATAACCCCTTTGATCTTTGACGCATCTGGTGGAATGGACCGTGCGGCACGTTTAACCAAGTACAATCCACATATAGCACATACATGCGGGGGAATACCATGCCTCAATTACATTTTTATGTTCCTGATGACGTCGCCGAGCAGATTAAGAACCGGGCCGCACAAGCCGATCAACCGCTGTCGCGGTACGTGGCGGAACTTGTGAAACGTGAAGTAAGCCAAGGTTGGCCGCCAGGCTATTTTGAACGGTTAGCCGCTAAACCGGGTGACGCCAGGTTCGTTTTCGAACCGACAGGTGTCGCGGAGGAGCGCTCTGGTCTTGACTGAAATATCGACTGTTTTTCGCGGGGCAGTCCCCGAATGAAGTACTTGCTTGACGCTAATACCTGTATTCGACTGCTCAATGCCAGTAGCGAAGAGGTCATGCGACGCTACAAGGCCTGTGTGCCCGCCGACATCGCTTTATGCAGCGTCGTACGAGCCGAGTTACTTTACGGCGCCCGGCGCAGCGCACGCGTCGAACTCAACTTGAAGCGCTTGAAGGACTTTGCCGAGCCATTGCACACCTTATCTTTCGATGACCGTTGCGCTAACGACTATGGATTGATACGTGCCGCTCTTGCGGCGGAAGGTACCCCGATCGGCGCCAATGATCTAATGATTGCCGCCATCGCTCTAGCGCATGATTTGATCTTGGTAACGCATAACACCGGGGAATTTAGCCGGGTGGCCGGGCTTCGGCTTGAAGACTGGGAACTCGAGAGTCCGAATTCTTAAGGGGAGGATTTTAGGTATCTATCCGCAGCTATCGCTGCCGTGGCGCCATCGCCCGCTGAAGTAATCGCCTGAGAGGCCGATCCGGCGCGCACATCGCCCGCGGCGAACAGTCCCTTAGCGGAGGCACACATATTGATGTCGGTGCGGATCCGCCCGTTTTCGTCGAGATCGGCAATACCTTTTAAAAAGTCGGTATTCGCTTTTAACCCGATATAAACAAAAACCGCATCGCAGGCGATTTCGCTCATCGTCCCGTTCGCGTTAATGCGAACTCCGCTGACGCCTTGCTCGCCAACAATTTCCTCTACCGTGGTGTTGCCTTGTAATTTAATTTTTGCGTGCTCGCGCACGCGTGTTTGATACGCCGCCTGCGCGCTTGGTTCGGCTAAGTGATTAAACACCAACACTTCGCCCACGTACTCGGTGAGTGTCAACGCTTCCTGCAATCCGGAATCGCCAGCGCCAATCACTACCGCCTTCTTGCCCTTTAACATCGGGCCATCGCAACTGGCGCAATGGCTAACGCCCTTACCGGTGAGACGTTCTTCGCCGGGGACACCCAGCAGCCGATTGGTGGAACCGGTGGCCACGATCACCGCTTTGGCTCGGATTTCGCCCTCGCTGGTAAGCACGCTCCAGTCACCGTCTTTCGGCGTAAGCGATTGCATTTCGCCCATTTGAAATTCGGCACCGGCGTTGGCAGCCTGTTCCTGAATCATCGGGCCCAGGTCATACCCCGCAACGCCCTCGGGAAAACCGGGGTAATCGTCGATCTTGGTAATGCTGCCCAAATGACCGCCTGGCATGAGCGACTCGAGCACCAAGGTAGAGCGGCCCAAGCGCGCGCTGAATAAACCCGCCGTCAGGCCCGCGACGCCACCACCAATAACCACGACTTCAAAATTCTGCGCGTCACTCATTGTTTGCTTCGATACCAATCAACTTATTACCTCGCAACTTATTACCTCGCAACTTATCGCCAATCGTCAATACAGGCGCTACCCGCGAGCCGTGCGCCGGCAATACGCCAGTAGCCATTGGTTTCTCCGCCCACCACCACCACGTTGACTTGATCGGGCGTCCACATAGGAATCATTTCCTCAGGCTTAGCTTTTAGTTTGGAGGCCAAGGGTTCTTCGCCGAAGGTGGCACGCGGGTACTGGTAGTTTTGGATTAATTGATAATCCCAGTATTCGCCAGCCGGCATGCGGCCGTTTTCGCAGATCCAGTTGATGAGATCCTGTTTAGTTTTCAATCCGCCCACATCCTGGAAAAGGCGCGCGGATATTGGATCTAAAAGGAAAGTAGGCGATTCGTTCGGGTCCATGCCGCGCATCATGTTGCGCACGTGATCGCGCCAGTGGTTATGGCGCAAGCCCAGCGTGAAGGCCATGTGGCGCATGCCAATGAATACGCTCACCACGCTTTGTTCGGCTTTGAAGCCGCGCTGCACATGAAGCGGTTCCCACGGACTGCGTTCTTCATTTTCGGCGAAGGTGGGGCTGGCGTAAGCCAGCGCATTGCCCATCGAACCCATGTAGGTATCGCCCGGCAGCGAGCCGCCCTGCAGGTTTTGCGACAGCAACCCGAACGCGCGTCCGATGGTGGCATTGGCCTGGTTATAGGGCGCCATGGCGCCGGTGCCGGCGTTCATGTTGATTTCTTTTCGAATCGGTCCATTCACCACTGCCATGGCTGCCATGGAACTGGTGGAAGATCCGCGCGCACTCGCGCCGGTCGAGGCGATCGCCAAGATCACCGGAAAATATTCAGGCCTGGCGCCCGCCATCACCGCATTCACCGCCACTTGTTCGACGGTGCACTCCCACTCTTCGCGAAAGTGCGTGGCAGCGTGATGACCAACTACTTCGTCGGGCTTGCGGCTGGTGTGTTTCAACATGGCCGCGACACGCTCCACGGTGGGTAGAACCACCGGCAATTTGTCGGTCCAGTTGTTATCGAGAAACTCTTGGTGCAATTTCTCTTCGCTAGCGGGTTCGCACAGGCGTGGCGTGCTGCGCTCGAAAGTCAGGCCCTTGCGATCATCGTCGTTTAATGCTTGGGTGAGGCCTTCGACAACCTCCTGCATCACGGCTTTGCCGCTCACCGGGCTCACGCCGAACACATAGGCGCGGATTTCGGCCGGTGTCTTGCCCATCACAGGATGAGGTAAATAGACTTGGCGCATGCGCGGGGCACCGTTCATGCGCACCACCGACTTCGTCACCGTCGTAAACATGGCGGTGTGCAGACACACCGTGGGCACACCGTATTTCAGATCTATCGACATTCCGTGCGCGGCGACCGCCGGCGCGCAAGTGCTTCAATGCCCGACACCAACAATGGCGGCGTCACCCTTCTCCTTGATCTCCTGCCAGGTGGCCGGATCGTCTTTGGTATACACACTGCTGATGGGTTTATAGACCGTCTTCACCGCCGGCATGTGCTCGGAGAACCACGCTTGCACTGACTTCAAAAGGATGTCCGAATCATCGAACCGGCAATCCACCAGGTATACCGTTCGCCCGTTCAAGGTATCCAGGCGCGGCGCGAGCGGCTTGCCGGATACTTTCGGCGGATACCCCATCGGGTTGTGAACCGTGAGTTGTTGCGACATGTCTACCTCCTGAAATCTTGAAAGGCGATGCAGTACTACGATCAAGCGAATATAGCAGACTGGCCATGCTCCTATTGGGGAGTGATGGATCGTGGCGCTGATCGATTGCTACTCAATTGCTTCGCGGTCTCTAAAGCGACATTTCTGCGTGCAATCGCGCGCGTCTGGCTTTAGCATTCGCGCTTCGCCAATAAGAGGAGTCCCCGCCATGATGTCCGAAGCTGATCGCAAACAAGCCGCCCAATGGCTGGTTGAGGCCGAGAAGACCCGCAAACCCATCGTGCAATTATCGAAAACCTTTCCCGATATCACCATCGATGACGCCTATGCGATCTCGGCCCTGGCCACCAAGATTCGCGTGGCCGCCGGCCACAAAGTGATCGGCAACAAGATTGGTTTGACCTCTAAAGCAATGCAGGCCTCCTCGCAGATCGACGAGCCCGATTACGGCGTGTTGCACGACTACATGATGATCGCCGACGGCGCCAAGGTGGCGCATGACCGTTTTTGCGTGCCGCGTGTAGAGATCGAATTGGTGTTTGTATTGAAAAGCGTGCTGCAAGGGCCGGGCGTGGGGTTGCTCGATGTATTGCGTGCCACCGAGTACGTGATTCCTGCCATGGAGATTGTCGATGCGCGCGTGCAAAACCCTCGCAAAATCTATGACACCGTTGCCGACAATGGCGCCGCAGCGGGACTGGTAATGGGCGGGCGGCCCGTGGGACCAATGGATGTGGATCTTCGCTGGGTCAGCGGCATTTTGTATCGCAACTCGGACATCGAAGAAACTGGCGTGGCGGCCGGGGTGCTCGGGCATCCGGCGTTGGGCATCGCTTGGCTTGCCAACAAGATCGGCGTGTTTGGCGAACGCCTCGAACCCGGCCAGGTGATGCTCTCAGGCTCTTTCATTCGCCCCCTCTGGGCGCAAAAGGGCGATACGGTGCATGCCGATTTTGGTCCGCTGGGTGGCTTATCAGTTCAATTTGTTTGAGCGAAACGAGGCTAGGTCGCCGTATATGACTA
>JBJXEY010000308.1:0-7559 GCA_046153355.1 Burkholderiales bacterium | reverse complement strand
CCCCCCCCCCCCTCAACTCCCTGGTGCTTGGCCTCTCGGTGGGCTTGATCGGCACCCTTGCCTACGCGCTGATCGCCTGGGTACTGGTGCGCACCCGTGTGTGGGGGCGGGAGTTGTTGTCGCTCCTGGTGTGGCTTCCTTGGGCGATTCCGGGTCTGGTGCTTGGCATCACGCTGCTTAGCATTTTGCTTAACGTGCCAATCGTCTCCACCTTGCACGGCACTATGTTTCCGCTGATTTTCGCCATGATCCTGAAGGACATGCCGATGGGCGTGCACATGCTGCGCACGTCGCTTTATCAATTATCGAGTGACCTTGAAGAATCGGCGCAAATGTCGGGCGCGGGGTTCGGCGTGACCTTCAGGCGCATTACGCTGCCGTTGATTGCTCCTATGTGCGCGGCGGTTTTTCTCCTTGGATTTATTGCTACGCTTCGCGACATCAGCACGGTGGTGCTGCTTTCCTCGTCGGGCACGCGCACGCTATCGCTACTGATGTTCGAGTATGCAACGGCGAGCCGGCTCGAATCCGCCGCGGTAATCGGGGTGGTAATCGCCGTGATCTCGCTAATCATTACCTCCATCGCTTTCAAGATCGGCTTGAAGGCAACCATCGAACACTAAGAGCGCTCGCACTCAAAACTCACCGAAAGGGAAATTTTCAATGAACCAACTCGCAGCACCTCAACCGATTCTGCGTTACGCGGATGGCGTCACCTCGAACTATGTCAATGTCAATGGGATCAAGACCCACTACGTCCAAGCCGGTTCGGGCGATCCAGTGGTGCTGGTGCACGGTGCCGGGCCAGGCGCCTCGGGCTGGTCTGGCTGGCGCGAGGCGATTCCCGCGCTGGCCAAACATTTTCATGTCTACGCCATCGACACCTTGGGGTTTGGCCTCACGGATAAGCCAACTAACATCGTGTACTCCGATCAGATTTGCGTGAACCACCTGGCTGGCTTCATCGACACGCTGTGTTTGGAAAAGGTGTCGCTCATCGGCAACTCGCGCGGCGCGTACATGGCGGCGAAATACCTGCTTGACTACCCGCATCGGGTGAAAAAGCTATTGATGATTTCCAGTGGCAGTCTCGCCGCCGCCATGGGAATCGAGCGCTCCGCGTCGCAAAAGGGCGGCCAGAATGTGCTTGAATCCTACGACGGCACAGCGGAGGCGATGCGTCGCTGGATGCAAGTCATCGTCGCCGATCATTCGAAGATCACCGAAGAATTGGTGCAGATGCGCGTCGCCCAGGCAGCGCTGCCCGGACACGACTACTGCCGCAAGTCGCAAAACGAATATCGCAAATTGATGCGCAACGATGCAAACGAACGCCAGCTATTCGACATTCGCCATCGCCTGCCAATGGTCACCATCCCCATGCACATGGTATGGGGCGCGAAGGACAGCTTCGCCCCGCCGGAATTCGCCGATAAATTGAAAGCCCTCCTGCCAAATGTCACTTTCGAGATGCTCGAGAACTCGGGGCACCAGGCGCAGAACGACGAATCAGAGCGATTCAACGCAAGCGCGATCGGGTTCTTGACGACATAGGCCAAGATCTCCCGAGCGAAACACAAAATCACCCGAGCGAAACAAGGAAGACCATGCCTCTTGTCCTAGGATTGGCGTCCTCGCACGCCCCATCAATGTTTTCTCCGGCGGAGTACTGGCCGGCGGTGCACCGCGGCCTGGTGCGCGACGTGCCGCAACCACCGCAACTGGCGCTTGAGACGCCCGACGTGATCGAAAGCTATGTCAAACGCATCGGTGCGGGCTTCTCGGTTTTGCGCGCCCGGCTCGAAGCGGCCAAACCCGACGCGCTAATTATCGTTGGCGACGATCAGGACGAAGTGTTCTCCCGCGCACTGATCCCCGCATTCGCCACGCTGCTTTGCGAGGAGGTCGAAGGGACGGCGAGCATTGGCTGGCTCGGGGAGAAACCAGAGGACAACCGCGTGACGTTGCGCTGCCATGCGGGCCTTGCCCGCGTGGCGCTGCAAGGGTTGATGGATCGCGGCTTCGATCTGGGTTACATCGAGAAATTTACACCGCTCGCCCGGCCGGAACGCGGTTTGGGTCACGCGTTCACGCGCATTGCAAAGGTGATGGGCCTCGCGCAAAACGGCATTCCGGCCATCATCCTATTCATCAATTCCTATCATCCGCCGCTGCCCTCGGCGGCGCGTTGCTACGCATTGGGCAAGGCGCTTCGCGATGTATTTGCCAAACGTCCGGAGCGCATCGCCATCTACGGATCGGGCGGTTTGTCACACTGCCCAGTGGGCCCGCGCGCGGGCTGGGTCGACGAGCCGCTCGATCGCTGGGTGCTCGATCACATTGAGCGCGGCGAGGGCGCGGCGTTACAGAATCTGTTCACTGTCGATTCCGACACCCTGCGTTCCGGTACCGGTGAAATCCGCAGCTGGATCACGGTGGCCGGGGCTTACGATGGCGTGAAGGGCAAGGTGGTCGAGTACATCCCTTCGCGAATGGCCATCACCGGGCTCGGATTCGCCTACTGGGCCGAAGCCGCAGCGGGGATAGCTTGAGACCCGAAGAAATGGGCCGCCCACGCCGCATGAACAGAATTGAGCGGCCATTCGATTTGGATTGGGAGAAACGTTTCTTGACTAACCGTATCCCAAAAGATACACTCAGATTGTGAAGCCGGTTGAAAAAAAGACCATTGAAAAAACTTCGGAGTACGACGACTGGTTCAATGGCCTGGCAGACAAGCTAGTCAAGGCGCGCATACAGGCACGAATTGATCGTTTGCAGGATGGCAACGCAGGCGATGTTGCACCAGTGGGCGAAGGAGTGAGCGAGTTGCGTTTGCACTTTGGCAGCGGGTGGCGCGTGTACTACACCGAACGAAAACGGAAGGTCATCATATTGCTGGCCGGCGGTGGCAAAGATAGCCAAGCAAAAGACATCAAACTTGCGCTAGATCTGGTGCGAAATCTATAGGAGTCGATCATGGCCAAAACGATTACCACCCCATACGATACAGCCGACTATCTGAAGACCGACGAAGAAATGTCGCTCTATCTGGAGGCCTGTCTGGAGGAGGCCGGAGACGATGCTGCGTTTATCGCTCGTGCGCTTGGCACGATTGCCCGCGCCAAAGGCATGACACAACTCGCCAGGGAAACCGGCCTGGGGCGCGAAAGTCTTTACAAGGCGCTGTCGGGCGAGGGCAATCCGAGTTTCGCGACCATCCTCAAAGTGATGGCCGCGTTGGGCATCAAACTCCACGCCAAGCTGGCCCACCCATCCTTGAAAGCATCGTAAGAATAGGTGAAACCAATCGACAAGCGAGGCGCGTGGACAGATGAATGCTTTGTTATGTTGTGGCCTTCGGTATTAAATGATGCCCGATGATCGCCTCAAGCCCTTCGAACGCCGGAGATACCTGAATCTTGAAACCTTTCGCAAAACCGGGGTGGGGGTAGCGACGCCAGTCTGGTTTGTCGCCGAAGGTGACACCATCTGGATATATTCGGTAGCCAACCTGGGCAAGGTAAAGCGCATTCGCAATAACCCGAAAGTGCGCATCGCGCCTTGCAATTTTCGCGGACGCGTGCAGGGCGATTGGGTTGATGCGCGTGCTCGCATCGTAACTGGAGAAGACGAGCGGCTTGGCCACCAGTTGCTTGCGCGCAAGTATGGTTGGCTGAAAAAAATCTCGAAAATTTATAGTCGGCTTCGTGGCCGCGAACATGCGGTGATCGCGATCAACTTGATCTAAATCGCCGCTGCGCCGCCCCCAAATTTCTCGGTGTCGCTGGCACCACCAATCTAGGCCGAACCTGAAATTGATATTTAATTTTGCGATAGGCGGCGACGTCACGCTATCAAAGTCTTTGGAGAACGCGATGTTCGAGATGATCGAGACTACCCAGCCGATTTATGTTCCGGTGCCGGTTTTAGCGCAAAACAAACTGTTGGCACCGCCAGCCCAATCCGATTTTGCCTTTTGTCGCGATGTGGAGAGTAGTTCCCCAAAATCTGCTCGCAATCGCTTTTCTGTCATTCCATATAGCTTCGTCAGAAAACTTGGCATGCCGCCGATGTCGGTGGAAGCAGACCAATGGATCAGAAAAGCAAATATTCAAGTTACTTTGGTACAGAAGCCCACGCATGGAACGATCTACTGGCCAATGGATGCTGGGTTTGTTCCCATTCCTGATACTGCTATGTCAGTTGAAAAAAGCAATGGATTGCACTACGCCCCAATTCAAGACTATGAAGGTACTGATCGTGCGGTATTTTTGGCGCGGATAAATGATCGGTCATTTAGGATTGCCGTTAATTTTCTTGCAATGAATTCCGTTCCCGATGCCGTTGGCAGCGAGGATATTTTTTGCCGCACCGAACAATTTGGTGGAGCAAGTTCGGTGTCTCGGCAGCTTGATTTTTCGACCTTTGACAAAAAGTCGATCCAAATCACATTTTTGGTTTTGGGTGAGGTAACAGTAGGGCGCACTGATGGTGATGACCTGAATGCTCGGATCACCCTCGCTACCATCGCCGCCGGCCACGGCTGGTTCATAGACAAGACGCCATTAGATAACGAAGGATTCCTCCACACGATGACAGCGAGGCTCTCGCCGGGCGTGCGGCGGTTGCCGATGACCGATGAGTTGGCGGTTTTGCAAGGTTTGGCGTTGGTGGGATTCGGCGATTCGCAATCGTCGTTGACGCCGTTGTCGGATTTCAATATTTCGATGTTGGGGCGGTTGCGTCAGACGCTGGCGGGTGGCTGGGGGGTGGAGTACGCGCAGGTGTCTGCGCCGCAGTTCCAGCGGGCGGTGAATTCGACATTGACCAATGGCGGATTCGCCGGTTCGTCGGGTTGGGGGACGCGCGGCGAGGTGTCGATTAGTTCGGGTGGGTCGACGCTTACCGAGTCGGTGTCGGCGCATTCGGAGTTGAGCCATGTGTTTATTCTTGGGGCGTAAGACCGTCACTTGCGCTTTATATTGACGATGGCATGGCGAGTATTGGCAGTGGGATGATGCTTAAGGGTTTGCCGGCCCTCGCCGATGGCACCATCTACCTTGTCGGCCAGTTGGTGAAACCACGTTGGTTCGACCATCGAATGCAAGTGGCGATTTGTCCCAGCTAGCCATCTATCTTCCGTGTAATCCATAATGCGCCTCTTGCCTTTTCCTAAAGATCATCATGCCTGTGCGTCTCCCCTTTGCCCCCTTCATCCTCCTCGTGTGCCTTGGCATCACACCGCTCGCCCATGCCCAATCGGAACCCGAAGTCGAGGGCGCCAAGCGGCCGTTGTGGGAGGCGGGCGTCGCCGGGTTTGGCGTGAAGAGTCCGGCCTATCCAGGCGCGATTGAGTCGGTGAGCCGTGGTTTGGTGATCCCGTGGTTTGTCTATCGCGGCCCGGTGTTGCGCGCGGAAGGTGGTGCGGTTGGCGCGCGCTTGCTGAAAACGCAAACCGTCGAATTCGACGTGGGCTTCGCCGGTTCGTTGGGCGCATCGAGCAACGATGTGCAGGTGCGCCAAGGAATGCCCAGCTTAGGCTTCCAATTTGAATTCGGCCCGCGCGCGCGTATTAATTTGGCGCGCCCCTCTGCCGATGCGGTTGTGCGGCTCGATTTGCCATTGCGCGGCGTGTTCGAGGCCAACAGTGGTATCAAACAACGCGGCTTTGCCTTCGAGCCGCGCTTGTCGTATGCGGACCTCGATATTGGCCGCGGATGGGGCGCCACGGCCAGCGCCAGCTTGGTGATGGGCGATCAAAAGTTAAACCAGTTTTATTACGGCGTGCCCAGTCAGTACGCGACGCCTACCCGTGTTGCTTACAACGCCAAATCGGGCCTGATTACGCCGCGCCTGCAACTATCCCTTTCGCATCGGCTCAATGATGATGTGCGCCTGTTTGGCTTTGTGCGCGCCGATTTTCCCGGTAGCGGTGCCAACCGCGATAGTCCGCTGCACCTCAAAGACAGTGGTACTGCGTTTGGAGTGGGTGCCGTGTGGACCTTCGGCAGGTCGGGCGAGATGGCCGCCAATTGACTCGCCGTTGCCGGGCAGAAATGACCGAAATCGAGGATTGGCGCGGATCTTCAGGCGGTTATTGTCCTTCGTTCAGGCCGCCAAGGTATCGTTTGCGTGGTCGCTAAAGTAGAATCCGTCGCTTGCCTGTCCCGCTTGCGATGTCACTTAAACGTATCGCCGCGCGCGTCGTTCGTGGTGCCACGCAAGCAATCTGCCGCCAAATTGATTTGGGAGTTTCAATGGATTCAACCGTAGGAGTAGGCGCCCCCGCCGTGAATGGCACGGAGCATTGGACCAACAAGGGCGATGTGAAGCTGTTTCTTTGGCACAAATCGCCTGCTGGCGCGCCTAAGGGCACGGTGTTGTTTGTGCATGGTTCTTCCATGGCCTCTCAACCTACCTTCGATCTGAACGTTCCGGGCCGCCCTGATTCTTCGGTGATGGATTGGTTCGTCGCGCGTGGTTTCGATACTTGGTGTTTGGACAATGAAGGTTACGGCCGCTCGGATAAAAAGCGACCGATTAATTTTGATATCTCCAATGGCGCTGACGATCTCACCGCGGGCAGCGAGTACATCGCCCAAACCACTGGCGCGAAACAGCTTCTCATCTACGGCATTTCCTCGGGCGCGTTGAAGGCGGCCTTGTTCGCCGAGCGACACCCCGAGCGCGTGGCGCGCTTGGCGCTGGATGCGTTTGTGTGGACGGGCGAAGGCAGTCCGACACTTGCCGAGCGAAAAAAGCGTTTGCCTGAGTACATCGCGGTGAATCGCCGCCCGATCAATGAAGCGTTTGTGAGCAGCATTTTCAGCCGCGATCATCTCGGCACGGCTGACGATGCCACTATCGCCGCGTTCGCCAAAGCGATCCTTGCGCTCGACGATTCGGTGCCAACCGGCACCTATGTCGATATGTGTTCCAAGTTGCCGCTGGTCGATCCCGCGAAAGTCACCGTACCAACCCTGATCATGCGCGGGCAATGGGATGGCATCGCCAGCATGGAGGACTTGATTAAATTTTTCGAACGTCTACCCAATCCGGACAAGCAGTTTTCGGTGATGGCGGGGATTTCGCACGCAAGTTTTCAGCAAAAAAACTATTTGCTGTGTTATCACATTCTGCACAGCTTTTTCTGTCAGCCCGAGCCGCTGTATCGGGGGTAGCGAGAAACTTAATCGAGGAGTTGGCGATGCGCAAACTAATTGTCAGTGCATTAATTTTGGTTTCAGGTGGCGTGTTCGCGCAGGCTTACCCCAACAAGCCGATTCGCCTGGTGCTGCCTTTTGGTGTCGGTGGCTTGGTGGATGTGCCCGGCCGCATCATCGCAACCAAACTGGGCGAAGCGATGGGGCAGCCGATTGTCGTCGAGAACCGCGCCGGCGCCGGCGGCACTATCGGTTCGGAGATGGTGGCCAAATCCAAACCGGATGGCTACACGCTGATGATTACCTCGCCCACGCATGTGATCAGCGCGAACCTGTATAAAAACCTTAGTTACGATGCGTTGAAAGATTTCACCTCGATCGCCAAGGTTGCCG
>JBJXEY010000304.1:0-5552 GCA_046153355.1 Burkholderiales bacterium | reverse complement strand
GAATACACGAGGAGCCCGGAGTCGATTACGCGGCTGCGCCAATTCTTGGATAAGACCGCGCCGCGCCTGAAAATGCCGGATTAGGGTGGATAGTTGTTCGCTCGGTGGCACCTGCCACCGAGATATCAGGCGCCGATCTTGCGTTTGGCATATTTTTTCCTGACGCGACCAATGGCATCGGCGGCTTTAACCGTTTGACCCTCGTCTATCTGCCGCTGCCCGAGCGCGAGGATTTTTAACAGAGCCATGGTTTCCTGGGTCTGCTCGAACGAAGCAATATCCTGGAGAACCGCCTTGGCTTCGCCATTTTGCGTGATCACCATGGGTTCGCGTTGCTCGGTCAATTGGCGAACTATTTCCTCCGCGTTAGCCTTGAAGTAACTGATTGGTCGGATGTGCGTGGAGTATTTCATCTAAATCCCTTGTAACGATAGATCTGAATATAGTTTTTATATGGACTTGCGACAAGACGCATCGATAAAGAGCAGAGTTCGAGCGTCCAACGAAAGTGCTCGTAGCAAAAACCAAAGATCCAGGAAAGTGGCGATTTCAATGAGACGCTCACTTAAATCCATTCATAACGGCTGTTCGGGTGCATGGCAGGTTCGGTGATCCATGAATGGGACATCGTCAGCCCCATCGGCGTGGCTTGGGAAACGCAGGCCGAATCGGAACCCAATCTTTACAACCAGCCCCAGCCTTCGCGTATGGCACGCCGCCGCAATGGCTGAACCGGCGCGTTATCTGTTGGATACCCACGCGGATTGCGGCTGCTTGGGCTTGACCCCGATATGGCGCTTGAGAGTTGCGCGCTACCCGGCGATTTCCACGCCGATCCGGCGGACCGTTTTCTGGTGGCGTCGGCGCGGCTACGCAATCTGACGTTGGTCACGCGCGACCAGCGAATACTGGATTACGCGGCGCGCGGATACTTGAAGGTGCTGGCCGCTTGAGGCGGATTTGATTGTCGCGGCGCTGGAGGAAATATTGGGTCAGAGCAGAATTGGCCTTTTGCACAGCCTCAACGTGTTGTTCTGCGGCGGGCCATGATGAAGCTCGCCGCGGTAGGATGCTGGCGGCCCGTCCGCAGCAACAGATGGTTGGGCGACTCCTCGCGAGAAGTGTCAGAGTTTGGCATGACGTACTCGCAGACCATGCTCACCGACGAAGTAACTGTCGTGATCCTCCACCTCGATGGTATGCACGAGTGCAGTAAATGGAATTCCTGGGAACCTATCTTCCGTATTCTGCGGCCATTTGTGATTGTCGAAGCTCTCGCTGCGCACGAAGCGATTGTTCGAGAAGTCCCACGTGTAACCGGCGCCTTCTAAGCTGGCACTCCCAACCCATCCAATGTCCGGCGTGCCTGATTCGTACACGTGGTTCGGGCAGGAGTAGAGAGGTGAGCCCTTGATCGAGACCATTAACGATGGCCCGAGCCAGTCGCCTTTGAGCTGTGAAGCTGGCGTCCAACCCTGAGCATCAACCCAGAATGGCTGCCCGTAAGCGGAGAACAGTCTGAATAGTCTCGTTCCCTGCCGTAGGGCAGGCATATCGATGTAGGCCGCGCTCTGAATGTGAGCTGGAACGGGGTCGAGGATGCGCGTCACGACGTTGTGGGCCTGTGGTCCATTACCACCCTCCGGCGTGGAGAGCACCATGTCACCGACCCGAAGTGTCTCAATAGGGCGTAGGCCAGTGCTTGTGTGAACGAGGGTTCCCGCTACAAACCCGACCCGGGCAAGATAGAGCTGTGCTTCTCGCCTAAGGTTATCTGCAAAGGCATCGAGCGTGAGTCCAGCCGCACGAGCCCTTTCCGCGATCATCGCCTCATACTCTGCGTGGACAACCCTGCATGCACGGCACTGCACCAGGTAACACGGGTCCGTCTCGTCATTCTCATAGCCGCACTTGAGGCATTGCTTAGGCACGTTTCACGGTCTCCAGAGTCGCCCAACAAGAAATCGGCCCGCTAACAGGAGCCTTATAAAACCCTATAAGCGGGGCGATAAAAGACACACTACGCCTAGCGCGTTGATCTTTCAATCTTTCCCTGTCATGTCCACGGAATTGGCCGTCTATTAGTTCATTTGGTATGGGCGACAAAAAAGGGGAACGTAGCCTCTTTCAGTAGCGCTCGCGTTCGGCTCACGGCTGTGGTGACTGTGTTGCTTGCCCTCTTTCTAAGCCGAGGTAGCAAATGCCTTTCTCAATCCCGCCCTCTCCATCCGCGGCAGCACCTCCTGCACAAAGTAGGGCAGTTCGTTCAGGTAATTCAGAAATATCAGCGCGGAGCCTGAGATGCCTTGCGCACTCAGTTGTTGCATGTGCGACACCACATCGTCAGGTGAGCCAAGCAGCGGGGTGACGCCGGGGAAGAGTCCCGCGTAGGCGTTTTCGGTGCCCATGGTGAAGCGGTTGGGGCGGTGGTAGGGCATTTCGCCGGCTTTCACGCCGCGCGTGGGTACGGCCACGCGCTGGCGGCGAAAGTACGCGAGTGCGTCGTGGTCGGCGTGTTCCTCGGCGAAGTAGTGGTAGAAGTCTTCGGCTTCTTTGCGGGTGGGTTTGCAGATGATCTGCGTCTGGATGAACACGTCGGTGTGGCGTCCGTGTTTGGCGGCGTCGTCTTTTACATCGCGCACGATGCCGGGGGCGGTGGCCAGATCCGGTGTTGCGGTAAACAGCATGTCCGCCGCTTGCGCCGCGAACTGGCGGCCAACACCCGAGGCGCCCGCGGACATCACCGGCGGACGCGGCCGTTGTACCGGCAGCGGGTCGGTGACCACGCCTTTCAAGTGGTAGAAATCGCCATCCCAATCAAACGGCGGGCCGCCTTCGAAAATCTTCGCGTAGATGCGGTACCACTCCAGGCCCTGGTCGTAACGTTTGTCGCCGTCGATAGTGATGCCGTGAACATTGAATTCGTCTGGGTTCCAGCCGCACACAATGTTGAGTCCGGCACGACCACGCGTGACGTGATCGATGGTGGCAATGGCCTTGGCGGCGAACGCGGGGGTACAGATGGGCACGTGCGCGGTGACGAAGATACCGATGTGCTGGGTGATGGCACCCGCTGCCGCGCCATGGGTGAAGGTTTCATACGAGCGGCCCCACATGTCCGCCGCGCCGCCCAGGCCGCGCCACTTGGCGATGGGCAAAATAAATTCCACGCCGGCGTTATCGGCGATTCTGTAGGCGGTCTCGATGTCTTCCCAGCGCGCCATCCAGCGTTCGGGCGCGGAGCTCAAGGTCATGCCGCCGCCGCAGTTGGCGCCGAACAGGCCCAGTTTGTAGGTGTTGTTGCCAAAGAAACCGCTCATCTGTCTGTCCCCAAAAATTCGAAAACTATCTGGACCTTGCGCTCGACTATACAATGGGCGCGCTTAGCCTAAGAGACAACGAAAGCGGGAGAAAACGAATGCGCCCCCTACACGCCGCAGCATTGATGGTGACCACGTTTGTTTCGTTCATTCATGCGCCGCTCGCTGCCGCGCAAGCTTGGCCCGCGAAGCCGGTGAGGCTGATAGTCAACTCGGCGGCCGGCGCATCGGTGGATCTTATTGCGCGGGCATTTTCGCAGCGGCTGGGCGCGACGCTGGGGCAGCCGATCATCGTCGACAACCGCGCCGGGGGCGGCGGGACGATTGGCATTCGCGATGTGGCGAAGGCGCCAGCGGACGGCTACACGCTACTGCATTCGGCGGGGAGCCTGTTCGTATTTGGCTCGCACATGAAGGGATTAGATTTCGATATCGCCACCGAGGTCGAACCCATCGCCACCACCGCGCGCAACACCATCCTGCTGGTGGCGCGGCCGGACCTGGGAGCGAATAACGTCGCGGACCTGATGGCGATGGCGCGCGCCAATCCGGGCAAACTCAATTTCGGTTCGGGCAGTCTTGGTCTCCAGGCGGCCACCGAAATGATGCTGCTCGCCGCCAAGGTACGGGCGACCAACGTGCCTTATAAAAGCGTGGCGCAGATGGTGACCGATCTAGTGGGCGGGCAAATTGATTTCGCGCTGGAACCGGGTACTTCCATCGCACATGCCAAGGCCGGAAAGTTGCGCTTGCTCGCGGCGGTAAGCAGCGTGCGTTCATCGGCCTTACCGGATCTCCCCACGCTGGCGCAGGCGGGGGTGGAAGCAGATGCCGGAACGATCACAGTGATTGGCTTGTACGGTCCGGCGAAGCTGCCCGGTGACATCGCTGCGCGCCTGAATGCGGAGGTGGGGAAGATCATGCAAACGCCCGAGGCGCGTTCGGTGCTCTCGGGAATCGGTTCGGACCCCATCAACCTGACGCCCACGGAATTCTCAGCCATGTTGCGGCGCGACCGCGATCGTTATGGCGCGGTGATACGCGAGGCCAATATCCGTATCGAGTGATTGTGGTCTGGGTCGAATTTCCAATCCGCTACCAAGCAATACTTCCAGAAAATAGATGTATTAGTAAATTACATTCGAGTTGTTGGAACTAATCCCTTTCCACATACTGCTTCGCATCGACGAAATAGGCATTCGATGATCGGCTGCACAGGTCGTCAATGTGAAACGGAAAGGGTTGGCACAACATGGAGAGTATTGGCACCTGGTACTGGTACCTGGGGTTCGCGGTATTTGTCATCGCGGCAATCGCGGTCGACCTCGTGGCATTGGAGTCAAAGGGAAGTAGCAAAGTTTCTTTCAAACAGGCGCTCTCCTGGTCAGTAGTCTGGATTTCCCTTGCGCTGATATTTAATGCTTTGTTGTGGTTTTACCTGGATGACAAGCTCGGTCGCGAAATCGCCAATAGGACGGCCACCGAGTTTTTCACCGGCTACCTGCTTGAGAAGTCGCTGGCGGTGGATAACCTTTTTGTCTTCCTGATGCTGTTTACCTTCTTCGGCGTGTCGGCCGAGCTGCAACGGCGCGTGCTCATCATTGGCGTGATCGGCGCGATTGTGCTGCGCGCGATCATGATCCTCATCGGCGCCTGGTTGGTCTCGCAGTTTCACTGGGTACTGTATCTTTTCGGCGTGGTGCTACTGATAACCGGCGTCAAAATGCTGATGTTCGCCGAGGTCGAGCCGGATATGAACGCCAATCCGATTCTGCGGTTCATGCGCAAACATATGCATATTTCGAATGAGTATCACGGCGAAAAATTCTGGGTTATGCGAGATGGCGTGCGTTGGTTTACGCCGTTATTCGCGGTGGTGATGATGATTGCCATCACCGACGTGATTTTTGCCGTGGACAGCATTCCGGCGATTTTCGCGATCACGCTGGATCCGTTTATCGTACTCACCTCGAATGTGTTCGCGGTGCTGGGTTTGCGGGCGCTGTATTTCATGCTGGCCGATCTGGCGGATCGCTTTCATCTGTTGAAGTACGGCATCGCCTTCATCCTGGTGTTCATAGGTATCAAGATGTTGTTGATTGACGTCTACAAGAGTCCCGTGGGTTTCGCACTTTCGGTGGTGGGTATCGTGCTCGCGGCATCGATGTTTGCCAGTCTCTGGATCACCCGAAAGCCCAAGCCGCTAGCGGCGGAGAGCCAATCATGAGGCGG
>JBJXEY010000149.1:0-17301 GCA_046153355.1 Burkholderiales bacterium | reverse complement strand
GCGCTGACGGTATATGTGCCGCATTTGCACACGACGGTAAATTCGAAAAACAGTAAATTGAGGCAGCGGTAAACAAGAATGTCGTTATCGATTGATAGGCTGCAACAGTTTGTGAGCGCCGCGCTGGGGGAACGCGTGGTGACGTTGAGGCCTGCGTTGGGCGAATTGACACTCGAGGTCAAGGCAACCGACTATGCAACGGTGGCGCTGGTCTTGCGCGATGACCCCAACCTTGCATTCGAACAACTTATCGATCTGTGCGGGCTTGACTACTCCGATTATCGGGAAGGTGTATGGTCTGGCGCGCGTTTTGCGGTGGTGTCGCACCTGTTATCGATCAAGCACAATTGGCGATTAAGGTTGCGCGTTTTTGCCGAGGATGATGGCTTCCCGGTGCTCGAAACACTAACCACGGTTTGGCCTAATGCCAATTGGTATGAACGCGAGGCTTTTGACCTCTTTGGCATTGTTTTTGCCGGACACGAGGATTTGCGCCGCTTGCTCACCGATTATGGATTCATCGGTCATCCGTTTCGCAAGGATTTTCCCTTGTCTGGCAATGTCGAGATGCGTTACGACCCGGAGCAAAAACGCGTGATTTATCAGCCGGTCAGTATCGAGCCGCGCGAAATTACGCCGCGCATTATCCGCGAAGCGAATTACGCGGTCACCGGCGCGAAAAAATAGATCATGGCTGAGATACGCAATTACACGCTAAATTTCGGTCCGCAGCATCCGGCGGCGCACGGGGTATTGCGCTTGGTGCTGGAGCTCGATGGCGAGGTGGTGCAGCGCGCCGACCCGCATATAGGGTTATTGCATCGTGGCACGGAAAAACTGGCGGAACACAAAACTTTCATTCAATCCTTGCCCTACATGGACAGGCTCGACTACGTTTCCATGATGGTGAATGAGCACGCCTACTGCCTAGCAATCGAAAAACTTTTGGGCGTCGACGTGCCGATTCGCGCGCAATACATTCGCGTGTTGTTCGATGAAATTACTCGCATCCTTAATCATTTGCTCTGGCTTGGCGCGCATGCGCTGGATTGTGGTGCGATGACGGTGTTCCTTTATGCGTTTCGCGAGCGTGAAGATCTGATGGATTGCTACGAGGCGGTGTCGGGCGCGCGCATGCATGCCGCCTACTATCGTCCGGGTGGCGTATATCGGGACCTGCCCGATTCCATGCCGCAGTATCAGGCATCGCAATTCCGCAACGAAAAAACGTTACGCGAGTTGAACGAGGCGCGCCAAGGTTCATTGCTCGATTTCATTGCCGATTTCACTGATCGGTTTCCGAAATACATTGATGAGTACGAAGAACTGTTGACTGACAACCGCATTTGGAAGCAACGTACCGTGGGCATTGGCGTGGTTACGCCCGAGCGGGCCTTGGCGCTGGGGTTTTCCGGCCCCATGCTGCGCGGCTCAGGGATAGAGTGGGATTTGCGCCGCAAGCAGCCCTATGAGGTTTATGACCAGTTGAAATTCGATATTCCGGTAGGGGTCAATGGCGATTGTTACGACCGCTATCTTTGCCGCATTCTCGAGATGCGCGAGTCCAATCGCATCGTACGACAGTGCATTGATTGGCTACGCGCCAACCCCGGCCCGGTGATCACCGACAATCACAAGATCGCGCCGCCCTCGCGCGTGCAGATGAAAACCAGCATGGAAGACCTGATTCATCACTTCAAGCTGTTCACAGAGGGTTTTCATGTGCCCGAAGGTGAGGCCTACGCGGCGGTGGAGCATCCCAAGGGCGAGTTCGGCATTTATCTTGTGTCTGATGGCGCCAACAAACCCTATCGATTGAAAATTCGCGCGCCCGGTTTCGCGCATTTGGCGGGGTTGGATGAAATGTCGCGAGGCCATATGCTGGCCGATGTCGTGGCCATCATTGGTACCCAAGACATTGTTTTTGGCGAGATTGATCGCTGATGCTAAATAAGCAAAATCTACAGTTAATCGACCGCGAGGTCGCAAAATATCCGCCGGAGCAGAAGCAGTCGGCGGTGATGGCCGCGCTTGCCATCGCGCAGGATGAAAAAGGTTGGCTTTCCCCCGAGGTGATGGATTTCGTTGCTGAGTATCTGGAGATGCCCGCAGTCGCGGTGTACGAGGTCGCCACGTTTTATTCGATGTACAACGTTTCACCGGTCGGTAAATATAAGCTTTGCATTTGCACCAACTTACCTTGCGCGTTGTCCGGCGCGGTTGACGCGGCACGGCACCTAAAGAAAAAGCTGGGCGTGGATTTCAACGAAACCACCGCAGATGGATGTTTTACCTTGAAAGAAGGCGAGTGTTTTGGCGCTTGTGGCGATGCGCCGGTGCTGCTGGTTAATAACAAGCGCATGGAAAGTTTCATGACGCCCGAGTCCATCGACAAGCTTTTGGCCGAACTCAAATGAAATCCGCGCATCCGCCATTCGACCCCGGCATATTCGGCCCCGACGCCTTGATTATGGCGGGTCTCACGGGCCTCAATTGGGGGCTGAAAGACTATGAGGCGCGCGGTGGCTACAAGGCCCTGCGTAAAATCATCGATGAAAAAATGCCGCCGGATGCAATCATCGCCGAGCTCAAGAAATCCGCCTTACGAGGGCGTGGCGGCGCCGGTTTTCCAACCGGGCTGAAGTGGAGCTTCATGCCACGCCAGTTCCCAGGACAAAAATATCTGGTGTGCAATTCCGATGAAGGCGAACCGGGCACCTTCAAGGACCGCGACCTACTACGCTACAACCCGCATGCCTTGATCGAGGGCATGGCCATCGCCGGCTACGCCACGGGAACCACGGTTGGCTACAACTACGTTCATGGCGAAATATGGGATGTTTATAAACGTTTCGAAGATGCCTTGGATGAGGCGCGCGCCGCCGGGTATTTGGGAAAAAATATTTTAGGCAGTGAATTTTCCTTCGAGCTGCACTCGCATCACGGTTATGGTGCCTATATCTGCGGTGAGGAGACTGCGCTGCTCGAATCCCTGGAAGGCAAAAAAGGACAACCACGCTTCAAGCCGCCGTTTCCGGCCAGTTACGGTCTGTACGGCAAACCAACCACCATAAATAACACTGAAACCTTCGCCGCGGTGCCGTGGATCATTGTCAATGGTGGTGAAGCTTATTTGAACTTGGGCAAACCCAATAATGGCGGGACGAAGATTTTCTCCATCGCGGGCCATGTGACCAGTCCAGGCAATTTCGAAATTCGGCTGGGTACGCCGTTTGCCAAATTGTTGGAAATGGCCGGCGGTATGCGCGGTGGAAAGAAGCTGAAGGCGGTGATTCCGGGTGGTTCTTCGGCCCCGGTATTGCCGGCCGATGTGATGATGAAAATAGATATGGACTACGACTCGATCGCCAAGGCAGGGTCGATGTTGGGTTCTGGCGCGGTAATCGTAATGGATGAGACTACCTGCATGGTGCGTGCGTTGGAACGACTTTCCTACTTTTATCACGAAGAGTCTTGCGGGCAATGCACGCCGTGTCGCGAAGGCACGGGTTGGCTGTACCGCATGGTGCACCGCATAGAAACAGGCAAGGGCCGTATGGAAGATCTGGATGCCCTTCTCAATGTTTCGGACAATATTGCCGGGCGCACTATTTGTGCACTGGGCGACGCTGCGGCGATGCCAGTCAAGAGTTTCATCAAGCATTTCCGCGACGAATTTGTCTATCACATCGAGCACAAGTGCTGTTTGGTGGACGCACATGCGCAGAAGGTGGCGGCATGAGCGCCCAGTTAAAACTTGAGATCGACGGACGCGAAGTCGAGGTGCCGCACGGCACCATGGTGATGGATGCGGCGACGAAACTGGGTATTTACGTGCCGCATTTTTGTTATCACAAAAAGTTATCGATAGCGGCCAACTGTCGTATGTGCCTAGTGCAAGTGGAGAAGGCTCCCAAGCCAATGCCGGCTTGCGCAACGCCAGTGACTGACGGTATGAAAGTCTGGACGCATTCGGATCAGGCCAAACAGGCGCAGAACGGGGTGATGGAGCTATTGCTCATTAACCATCCCTTGGATTGCCCGATTTGCGATCAGGGCGGCGAGTGCCAGTTACAGGATCTCGCGGTTGGTTACGGCGCAAGCGGCTCGCGTTATACCGAACCCAAGCGCGTGGTGATGCACAAGAGCATGGGCCCATTGATCAGCGCCGAGGAGATGACGCGTTGCATTCACTGCACCCGCTGCGTGCGCTTTGGCCAGGAGATTGGCGGCGTGATGGAGCTGGGCATGATCGGCCGCGGGGAACATTCGGAGATCGTTTCCTTTGTCGGAAAGTCGATCGATTCCGAATTGTCCGGAAACATGATCGACGTTTGTCCGGTGGGTGCGCTCACCTCCAAGCCGTTTCGCTATTCGGCGCGCACCTGGGAGCTTTCGCGCAAAAAGAGCATTGCGCCGCACGACTCCCTGGGTTCGAACATCGTGGTGCAAACCAAGGGTGCAAGCGTGATGCGCGTGGTGCCGCTAGAGAACGAAGATCTCAATGAATGTTGGCTCTCAGATCGTGATCGCTTTTCCTACGAAGGGTTGAATTCGCCTGATCGTTTGACCCGGCCGATGATCCGCCAGGGTGGCGAGTTGCGCGAAGTTGATTGGCAGACCGCGTTGGAGCATGCCGCTAAACTGTTATCCAAGGTTCGCGATCAACATGGCGCGGCATCGATAGGAATGCTTGCCAGCGGTCAATCCACCTTGGAAGAATTGCAACTTGCGCAGAAGTTGGTGCGCGGCCTGGGTAGCGAGAATGTTGATTTTCGCCTTCGCCGCAGCGATTTTTCCTCCGATGGAAAACTAAGCGGTATTCCCTGGTTGGGCATGAAGGTCAAGGAATTGAGCGCTCTAGACCGCGTTCTGGTCATCGGCTCGTTCCTTCGCAAGGATCATCCGCTGCTTGCCAACCGCTTCCGTCAGGCGGCGAAACGCATGCAACAAGTGAACCTATTGCATGTTGCCGACGACGATTTATTGATCAAACTGAAAAACAAGGTGATCGTAAGCCCATCGAGCCTGCCCTTAGCCTTGGCTGGCATCGCGGCAGCGCTTGCCGATCTCAAGCAGCAGGCGCGGCCTGCGGATCTGACCAATGTGGTCATCGACGATAAAGCACGGGCCGTTGCCGGCAGTCTTGCCTCGGGCAAAGCCGCCGGCGTGTTCCTCGGTAGCGTTGCCGAGCACCATCCCGAAGCGGCAAAGTTACACGCGTTGGCGCAGGAGATCGCACGCTATTGCAGCGGAAAGTTTGGGTTTCTTGGCACCTCGGCGAACGCAGTGGGCGGATACCTAGCTAGTTGCACGCCCGGCCAAACAGTGGGGTTGAATGCGCGGGCCATGCTCGAAGCGCCGCGCAAGGCGTACCTGTTACTCAATATGGAGCCGGAGCTGGACACGCAAGATCCTGCCTGCGCGATGGCCGCGATGCAAGCCGCCAAGGCGGTCATTTCATTGTCCCCATATCGCACGCGCGCAACGGAATATGCCCAGGTGCTGTTGCCGATCACACCATTTACCGAGACTTCGGGTAGCTACGTGAATATCGAGGGCCGCCTGCAAAGCTTCAATGCGGCGGTGAAACCGCTTGGCGAATCGCGCCCAGCATGGAAAGTACTGCGGGTACTGGGCAATCAGCTGGGGATTTCCGGGTTAGATTTTGATACCAGCGAAGCGGTGCGCGATGCGTTATGCGCTCATGCAGATATCGCGGCGCGCCTGGACAATGGCGTTCGCGATATTGATCTTGCGGTCAACGCTGCGGCCAATTCAGCGGCCAAGAATAATGCGCTGGAGCGGATTGGCGAGGTCCCCATTTATTTTTCCGATAGCATCGTGCGTCGCGCCGAATCCTTACAAATGACCAAGGATGCGCGCGATCCGCGCGCCTTGGTGCATTCGGCAACGGCCGCGAAGCTGGGCGTGTCCGCTGGAGGAAAAGTCAAAGTTCGCCAGGGAAAGGGCGAAGCGATGGTTTCCTTAGCCATTGACGATTTGGTGCCGGTCAATTGCGTGCGTCTTGCGGCGGCGCATCCCTTGACGTCGAACTTGGGTCCGATGTTTGGCGAATTGAGCGTGGAGCGAGCCGGTTGATGGATACGCTCGCCTCGGTGCCTCGATGGGCACAGCAAATGTCCGAGAGCATTTTCGGGCCAGAACTGGGAATGCCCTTCTACACCGTCGTCAAGACGCTGGTGTTGATTGGCTGCATCGTGGTGCCCTTGATGTTGTGTATTGCCTATCTGACCTTATGGGAACGAAAACTCATTGGTTGGATGCAGATTCGCCTCGGGCCCAATCGCGTCGGACCTTTGGGTTTGTTGCAGCCCATTGCCGATGGGATCAAATTATTTTTAAAAGAAATCATTGTCCCCAGCGGCTCGAACAAAGGTCTGTTTGTTCTGGCGCCAATTTTGGCATTGGTCCCGGCGTTGGCTGCGTGGGCAGTGATTCCCTTTGCGCCCGAAGTCGTATTGGCCGACATCAACGCGGGATTGCTATACCTTGCGGCGATGACTTCGCTAGGTGTCTATGGAGTGATTATCGCCGGCTGGGCCTCCAATTCGAAATACGCCTTCCTGGGTGCGATGCGCTCAGCGGCGCAGATCGTCGCTTACGAAATCGCCATGGGGTTTGCCCTGGTTGTGGTGTTGATGGTCTCGGGCAGTTTGAATCTATCGGCGATCGTTAATGGGCAGGGCCAGGGCATATTTGCGCAAATGGGCTTAACTTTCCTCTCGTGGAACTGGTTGCCGCTGCTTCCCATGCTGGTGGTCTATTTCGTATCTGGCGTCGCTGAAACTAACCGCGCGCCGTTCGATGTGGTCGAAGGCGAATCGGAAATCGTCGCCGGACACATGGTGGAATATTCAGGCATGGCGTTCGCGCTGTTCTTCCTCGCCGAATACGCCAATATGTGGCTGATTGCCATGCTCACCGTGTTGATGTTTTTCGGCGGCTGGCAGGCGCCCATTGCGGCGTTGGATTGGGTGCCATCGATATTCTGGCTGCTGGGCAAGGCGGTATTGGTGGTTTCGTTATTTTTGTGGTTTCGCGCCACGTTTCCACGCTATCGCTATGACCAGATCATGCGTTTGGGCTGGAAAGTTTTTATACCGGTCACCCTCGTGTGGCTCGCGGTGATCGGCATTTGGATGCAAACGCCATGGAATATCTGGGCCTAGGAGATCGATCATGATACAAAGACTGAGCGACTTCTTTAAAAGTTTCCTCTTGTTGGAATTGTTCAAAGGCATGGTACTAACCGGGCGTCATTTATTTCGCCGCAGCATCACTGTGCAATTCCCAGAGGAAAAAACACCCATAAGCCCGCGTTTTCGCGGATTGCATGCTTTGCGACGATACCCCAATGGCGAAGAGCGCTGTATCGGCTGTAAATTGTGCGAGGCGGTATGCCCGGCTTTGGCGATCACCATCGAAACCGCCGAACGCGACGATGGCACACGCCGCACCACGCGCTACGACATCGATCTGACCAAATGTATTTTTTGTGGATTTTGCGAGGAGTCCTGCCCTGTCGATTCGATTGTCGAGACGGGCATGTTCGAGTACCACGGTGAGAAGCGCGGCGATTTGTACTACACCAAGGAAATGTTGCTGGCTGTTGGTGACCGATACGAAGAAAAAATCGCCAGCGACAGGGCAAAAGACTCAGCGTACCGATAGTTGAGCTAAAAAGACCAATAAGATCATGGAAGCCTACATTTTCTATTTTTTCGCCACCATCCTGGTGGTTGCAGCGGTATGCGTGGTGACGGTGCGCAATCCGGTCCATGCGGCGCTGTTCCTGGTGCTGTCTTTTTTCACCGCGTCCGGCATTTGGATGCTGTTACGAGCAGAGTTCCTCGCCATTGCGCTGGTGCTTGTCTATGTGGGCGCGGTAATGGTGTTGTTTTTGTTCGTGGTGATGATGCTCGACATCAATTTGGATCGTTTGCGCCAAGGCTTTTGGAGTTATCTGCCATTGGGCGCCACGATAGGGATTTTGATCGCCATTGAAATGGCCTTAGCCATCGCTGGACCGCGTTCGCATATTGGTTTGATTCCCGCGCCGGCCGATCCGGGCGCCAACTACAGCAACACGCACGAGCTGGGGAGGGTGCTCTATACCGATTACCTATACCCCTTCGAATTGGCTGCGGTGGTGCTGTTGGTGGCGATGATCGCGGCGATCGCGTTGACGTTGAGAAAACGCAAAGACAGTAAATTCCAAAAGCCATCGGATCAGGTCAAGGCAAGTAGCGGCAATCGGGTGCGGCTGGTGTCGATGCCAAGCGAGAACAAGGATAGTTAAAAGCGGTTCGCGGGCGTGGCGTTGTTATGCGCCGGCGAGCAACTAGGTTAATGAGAAATATTGGGTAGAAATGACGCTTTCGTTGTCGCATTTTCTGGTGTTGGGCGCGATCCTTTTTTCGATCAGCGTCGTCGGCATATTTCTTAATCGCAAGAATGTCATCATTCTTCTCATGGCGATCGAGCTGATGCTGCTCGCGGTGAATATCAATTTCATCGCGTTCTCTTATTACTTGAATGACATCGCCGGCCAGGTGTTCGTCTTTTTCATTTTGACGGTTGCTGCGGCCGAGTCGGCGATTGGTCTGGCCATTCTGGTGGTGTTGTTCCGCAGTCTTTCCAGTATCAATGTTGAAGATATGGACGGACTCAAAGGATGAAAAACCAAGTCGCTTTTTCGCCAAAATTTGACCTCCCATCAGTGGGGCTGGAACTCTCGCGCTATGCGCTTGTCCGCCAATTAGTACAGGGTAGAACTGCATGAAAACCTTGTACCTCATCGTCCCGTTCGCCCCGCTGCTAGGCGCCGTGATCGCCGGTCTTTGGGGCCGGCAGATCGGTCGTGCCGGCGCGCATTGGGTCACCATTGTTTCGGTGGCCGTGTCATTTTGCGGTTCGCTCGCGGTTTTGCTCGATGTGTTGGAAGGAAACACATTCAACGGGCCCCTCTATACCTGGCTGGTCTCAGGCAACTCAACATTTCAAGTCGGCTTTCTCATTGATCGACTCTCGGCGATGATGATGGTGGTGGTCACCTTTGTCTCGCTGATGGTACATATCTATACCATCGGTTACATGGCCAAAGACCCAGGCTACCAGCGGTTTTTCTCTTATATCTCGCTATTTACCTTCTCCATGCTGATGCTGGTGATGTCGAACAACTTCCTGCAGCTGTTCTTCGGTTGGGAGGCGGTAGGTTTGGTGTCGTATCTGCTCATCGGTTTTTGGTACACGCGTCCAACTGCGATCTTTGCCAATCTCAAGGCGTTCCTCGTCAATCGAGTAGGTGACTTTGGATTCCTGCTCGGTATCGCGCTGATTTTGGCGCACACCGGTACGCTGCAATACGATGAGGTATTCAAGGCATTCCAAGCACCGGAGCTGGTCGCAAAAACCATTGAAATCCTCCCCGGTTCGGCCTGGATGTTGATTTCGGTAATCTGCATTTGCCTTTTTATCGGCGCGATGGGGAAATCCGCGCAGTTTCCCCTGCATGTATGGTTACCCGATTCCATGGAAGGCCCCACGCCAATCTCCGCGCTGATCCATGCGGCGACCATGGTCACCGCCGGCATCTTCATGGTGTCGCGTATGTCGCCCTTGTTCGAGCTATCGCAGACTGCCTTGTCCGTGGTGCTGGTGATCGGCGCGATTACGGCCTTTTTCATGGCCTTGATAGCGGTGGTGCAATACGACATTAAGCGCGTGGTGGCCTATTCCACTCTATCCCAGTTGGGGTATATGACCATGGCGTTGGGTGCATCGGCATATTCGGCGGCGATGTTCCATTTGATGACACATGCGTTTTTCAAGGCGGTCCTGTTTCTTGGCGCGGGCTCGGTCATCATCGCCATGCATCATGAGCAAGATATGCGCAAGATGGGCGGGCTGCGCAAGTACCTGCCGATAACCTATGGCGTAGTGCTGATCGGCGCCTTGGCCAATGCGGGGTTGCCGCCCTTCGCCGGATTCTTCTCCAAGGACACCATTATCGAAGCGCTGCATGCGTCTACCACACCGGGCGCCGGCATCGCTTATCTCGCGGCATTGTTTGGGGTATTTATCGGCGCCTTGTATTCGTTTCGTTTGGTGTTCTATGCGTTTCATGGCAAAGAGCGTTTTGCCCACGACGTTCACGGACATGATGATGGCGCGGCCCAAAGCCATAACGCGCATGGCGACGATGCACATGGACACGAACATGGGCGCTCGGGTCCGCCGCGCGAATCTCCCGCCGTGGTGACGGTGCCCTTGGTGCTTCTGGCGATACCGTCAGTCTGCGCGGGATGGTGGGTTGGCACCATTGTCCATGGCAACTTTTTCGGATCGGCGATTACGGTAAGCGCCGGTCACCCGTGGATCGAAGAGATGGCGCGCGAGTTCCACGGGGTATTTGGCATGATGCTGCATGCCCTGACCACGCTGCCCTTTTGGTTCGCCATCGCGGGTGTGACCACGGCCTGGTACGCCTATCTGCATCGACCGGAGTTCGCGGGGCAAATGCGCGAGCGATTCTCCGGGCTGGTTTCGATCCTTGATCGCAAGTACGGTATTGACGAATTCAATCAGCGCGTGTTCGCTGGCGGCGCGGTGAAAATCGGCTCCACTTTTTCATCGGTTGGAGATCGCATTTTAATCGATGGATTGATGGTGAATGGCTCGGCGCGGCTGGTGGGCTGGTTCGCGGGTGTGGTTCGAGGCATTCAAACCGGTTATGTCTATCACTATGCGTTCAGCATGATCATCGGGGTGTTTGTCATCCTCAGTTGGTGGCTGTATCGCATTAATTACCCGTCCTAGGAAAGCAATGCTCTTCGTGAAGAAAGTAAATTGACGATGCAATCGGCCAGTTACTGGTTGTCGCTTGCCGTTTGGGTGCCGATCGTCACCGGGGTGCTGGTCCTTCTCACCGGCAAGGATGAAAACGCCGGTTTGGCACGCATGTTCGCATTGGTGGGTTCGATCGCCGGGTTCCTGGTTACGCTGCCACTGGTCACCGGATTTAATCTTGCCACCAGCGCCATGCAATTCGAGGAAAAGTTTGCCTGGATCGAACGCTTCAGCATTAACTATCACCTGGGCGTTGACGGCATATCCGTCCTTTTCATTCTACTCAATAGTTTTATCACGCCTCTGGTGGTGATCGCCGGATGGAAAGTGATCGAGAAGCGCGTGGCGCAGTACATGGCTGCCTTCCTCATCATGTCGGGTCTGATGAATGGCACCTTCGCCGCGTTGGACGCGATGTTGTTCTACGTGTTTTTCGAGGCGACGCTGATCCCGATGTATATCGTCATCGGCGTATGGGGTGGCCCCAACCGCGTCTATGCGGCGGTCAAGTTTTTTCTCTATACCTTGCTTGGGTCGCTCCTGATGCTGGTCGGTTTTTTGTACCTGTACTTCAAGGCTGGCGGCAGCTTTTCCATCCTCGATTTTCATTCCTTGCCACTGGCGATGAACGCGCAGATCTTGCTCTTTATCGCGTTTCTCATGGCCTTCGCGGTCAAAGTGCCGATGTGGCCCGTGCATACCTGGCTTCCCGATGCGCACGTTGAGGCGCCTACCGGTGGTTCAGCGGTGCTGGCGGCGATCATGCTGAAGCTCGGGGCATACGGCTTTGTTCGCTTTTCGCTGCCGATCCTGCCCGATGCCAGCCACTACCTGGCGCCGATGATGATTGGCCTTTCCTTGGTCGCCGTGGTGTACATCGGTTTGGTGGCGCTGGTGCAAACCGATATGAAAAAGCTCATCGCCTATTCGTCGATTTCGCACATGGGGTTCGTGACCTTGGGGTTTTTCATCTTCAATTCCCTCGGCATCGAAGGCGCGTTGGTGCAGATGATTTCGCACGGTTTTATTTCCGCGGCCATGTTCCTCTGCGTTGGGGTGATGTATGACCGCATGCACTCGCGCCAGATCGCCGATTACGGCGGGGTAGTCAACACCATGCCCAAGTTCGCCGCGTTCATGGTGTTATTTGCCATGGCCAATTGCGGCTTGCCTGCCACCAGTGGTTTCGTTGGCGAGTTCATGGTGATTCTGGGAGCGATGCAAGCCAATTTCTGGATTGCCTTTGCCGCCTCGACCACCTTGATTTTCGGCGCCGCCTACACCTTGTGGATGATCAAACGCGTCATTTTTGGCGCGGTGGCCAATGAAAATGTGGCCAAGTTGCAGGATCTGGATGGACGCGAATTTTTGATTCTTGGCTTGCTCGCCGTGGCGGTGCTGTGGATGGGCATCTACCCGGCGCCCTTCACCGAAATCATGCATTCCTCGGTGAATGAATTGCTTAAACACGTTTCGGTGAGCAAGCTGTGATTTCAAGCCTCCCCATCATGCTGCCCGCCTACGCGGAGATTTTCCTTCTGTGCGCGGCCTGCGCCATTTTGTTGATTGATCTTTACGTCGATAAATGGCGTGGCGATTTAACTTTTGTTCTATCGCTTGCGGCCTTGGCTGGTGCGGCGTTTTGCACGCTATTGGTAAATGCCACCACTGAGGCTCAGGTTGCCTACACCTTCAATGGCATGTTTGTTTCTGATCTTATGGCAAGTGTCTTGAAAATCGCCACTTATCTTACGGTGGCCGTGGGCTTTGTCTATTCGCGTAGCTACCTGATAGCGCGTGGCATGTACCGAGGCGAATATTTCGCGCTCACACTATTTGCCACGCTTGGCATGATGGTGATGATATCGGCGAACCATTTTCTTACCCTTTACCTGGGTTTGGAATTGCTCTCCTTATGCCTTTATTCGCTGGTGGCGTTAAACCGCGATTCGGCGCAATCCACCGAAGCGGCGATGAAATATTTCGTGCTCGGGGCTTTGGCTTCGGGAATGCTTCTCTACGGCATGTCAATGATCTACGGCGCCACCGGGAGCCTTGAAATTCCGGCGATTTCCAGATCCCTGCAAGCGGGCATCGCGAATAAGACGATTCTGATTTTTGGATTGGTATTTATCGTCTCAGGCGTCGCGTTCAAATTGGGCGTTGTGCCATTCCATATGTGGATACCCGATGTTTATCACGGTGCGCCCACCGCGATGACCTTGTTGATTGGTACCGCGCCGAAACTCGCGGCGTTCGCCATGGCGATGCGTCTGTTAGTGGGCGCGTTGCTGCCACTGGCCATCGATTGGCAGCAGATGCTGGTGATTCTCGCGGTGCTCTCCATGGCCGTGGGTAATCTCGCGGCCATCGCGCAGACGAATATCAAACGCATGCTCGCCTATTCGACGATTTCGCATATGGGATTTGCATTGTTGGGGCTTCTTTCCGGCGTGGTGGGTGGCAACGCACTCTCCACCACCGATGCCTATAGCTCGGCCATGTTTTACGTTTTGACCTATGTAATCACTTCACTGGCGGCCTTTGGCATGGTTTTGTTGTTGTCCCGGGCTGGACACGAAGCCGAAGAACTCGATGATTATCGTGGCCTCAATCAACGTAGCCCCTGGTATGCCTTCATGATGTTGCTCATCATGTTTTCGCTTGCTGGCGTGCCGCCAACCGTGGGTTTCTATGGCAAGTTTTCGGTGCTCTCGGCGGTGGTGCAAACCGGCCAGATCTGGCTCGCGGTGGTGGCGGTGATTTTCTCCTTGATCGGGGCGTTCTACTACCTTCGTATCGTGAAATTGATGTATTTCGATGAACCGCGCGGCGAGTTTGCTTTGGCGCCGCGAATGGATATGGGCGTGCTCCTGTCGCTTAATGGCGCTGGTGTATTGATCCTCGGCCTGTTTCCTGGCCCCTTGATGCAGCTATGCCTCTTGGCCATTCGAGGACTTGTCGCTAACTAAGCGCTACGTAGCTTGACTGGTGGCTCGAAGAGTTGGAGATAAATTGAAACACACCGAGCTCCAATGGCGGCTGGGCGATTTGACCGAGCGCAAACTCGAAGGCAAGGCCGTGTTTGACGGTGGTTTTCTGCACGTTAAGCGCGATATTGTCGAATTGCCCGACGGCAAGCGAACCCAGCGCGAATACATCGTTCACCCCGGCGCCGCGGCGATCATTGCCATCACCGATTCGGGCGAATTAGTGATGGAGCGGCAATATCGCTATCCGCTGGAACGCGAGTTTCTGGAACTGCCCGCCGGCAAGATAGATCCTGGCGAGGATCCCCTGGAAACCGCCAAGCGAGAACTACTCGAGGAGACTGGCTACACGGCCAGGCAATGGCGTCATTTGGGCGTGATGCATCCGGTGATTTCGTACTCCACCGAGCGCATAGAAATGTTTCTCGCGCAGGGTTTGAGCCAGTCCTCCGCCAAGCTCGATCAGGGCGAATTTTTGGAAGTTTTTACCGTCGCGCTGCCGACGGCGATGGATTGGATTCGTTCCGGCCGGATCACCGACTCCAAGACTATTGCGGGCTTGCTATGGGCAGAAAAATTGCACGACGGAGCGTGGGCATAAGCGGTGATCAATATCGCAATGCAACCGCGGACATGGCCCGCAGCGACAGGTGTACTCCCGATACCCGATACCCGATACCTGATACCCGATACCCGATACTATTTGCCCCGATAGCTTATGCGGTAAATTGTGCCAGCATGATCATCTGATACCAGCATGGAGCCATCGGGCATGATCTCAATGTCCACTGGCCGCCCGGAAACATAATCACCGTCAAGCCAGCCCTCGGCGAATACTTCCTGGCGGACCACGGTTGATCCGTTCAACACCACGCGCTTTATGCGATAACCGATGCGTTGGGAACGATTCCATGAGCCGTGTTCGGCGATAAAAATATTGCCGCGATATTCGGGGGGGAATTGGCTGCCGGTGTAAAAACGCATACCCAGGGCCGCGACATGGGGTCCCAGCTTCACTGCCGGCGCGACAAACTCGGAACAAGCTCGTTTCGCGCCGAATTGCGGGTCGGCGACATCGCCCTGGTGACAATACGGGTAGCCGAAATGAGAGCCAATTTTGGCGACGCGATTCAGTTCATCCGAGGGCAACTCGTCGCCCATCCAATCGCGCCCATTGTCGGTGAACCACAGTTCACCACTTTGCGGGTGCCAATCGAAGCCTACCGAATTACGCGCGCCGCGCGCCACCACTTCGTAATTGGAGCCGTCGGGGCGAATGCGCGCAATCAAGGCATAGCGGTCTACATCGGGTTCACAGATGTTGCACGGCGCGCCTACAGGAACGTAGAGCAGGCCATCGGGCCCAAAGCGAATGAATTTCCAGCCGTGGTGGGTGTCTTTGGGAAAACGATCAGTGACGACGACGGGTTGCGGCAGTCGCGCCCCAGCTTCCAGGCGCTTTTCGATGTCGTCGTATCGCAGTATGCGATTTACTTCGGCTACATATAAAGCGCCATCACGCAGCGACACGCCGTTGGGCATATTCAGGCCATTGGCAATGGTAACTGTTTGGGTGGCGCGCCCATCTTTGTGCCGTATCGCGTATACCCGACCGGCACTACGGGTGCTTACAAAAACATATTCGCCCCTGCCAAGGGCGATGGAGCGCGCATTGGGGAGTTTGTCCGCGAACAGGGTAATTTCGAAGCCCGGTGGCAGCTTAATACGCTCGGCGATGGGGCGCTGCGCAAAAAGCTGCGATGTAGTGAGGAGCAGCGCCACCACCAAATAAGGACGTAAGCGCATTCCCCGCCTCATCTGGCTAAGATTTTTTGCCACCCTTTTCCGCGAGTGCGGCCTCGTCGCGCGCCAATTGCTCGCTGCGCACTTTTTTGAGCATATCCGCAGTTTCCGATGAGCCCACCCGTAGCGCTAATTCAATGGCGTTATCGCCATCCTTGCCCACCATGTTCACGTCCGCGCCATTGCGCAGCAACAGATCCACCATCTTGGCATCGCCTCGTGCCGCAGCGTACATCAGTGGCGAATAACCATTGTCGGCGATCATATTGGGATCGAAATTCATGGTTAATACCTTCTGTGCGTACACCAAATTGCCTTTTTCAATGGCATAAAAAAGCGCTTTGATACCTTCCGCGCTTTTTTCCTTTGGCTTGGCCTCAAGGCCTGTGGGTAGCAGGGCGACTACGTAGTTAATAAGAGAAATCCCCACCATCAATGCCATGGCGATAACCAGAGGCCAGCGCGAAATATTTAAGGATTCGGACAGTTGGGTTGGCATATTTGCGCCAATCGCCAACACCACCACCAGAAAAAAGAATTGAAATTTAAGATAAAAGAATAGGGCGATGAACACCACCAACGCGAGAAACCCCAACAGGTAGTCGCGATTTACACTGTATTCCGCGAGAATCGACTCGGGCATATTCGCCAAAATCGAGGTAACAATGACCAACGCCACCAAGACCCACTCGCGCGTTCGGTTGCCGAAATCCATGACTCCCCCTCATTTGATGCCCGTGGCGTCCAAAGCGGGCGCTTTGGATTATGTGGCAATTATAATTGGGCTGGGAATTTAGCTGTGGAAAGTCATTCGATGAGCAAGGCGTTCACCAAGGAAACCGAGAACGAGGATGACGAAGCCTCGCCTTTGATTCCCGTAGTGCCCGGCGGTAAAAATTACATGACGCCAGCGGGGCACTTTCGCATGATGCGCGAGTTGAAGACCCTGGTTGAGATCGAGCGCCCCGAGGTGGTGAGAACGGTTTCCTGGGCCGCCTCGAATGGTGATCGCTCGGAGAACGGCGATTACATCTACGGCAAGCGGCGATTGCGCGAAATCGATTGGCGCATTCGTTACCTGATGAAACGGCTCGAATCGGCCGAAGTGGTCGATCCTGGAGGACAGGACAAGGAGCAGGTATTCTTCGGCGCCACGGTCGAATACGCCGATGGCAAGGGCGACGAACACACCATCAGCATCGTCGGCATGGACGAAGCGGACCCTGCCAAAGGTCGGGTTTCCTGGGTCTCGCCGATCGCCCGCGCGCTGCTAAAAGCCAAGGAAGGGGATTCTGTCAGGCTACAAACGCCAGCAGGTGTGGAGCAGTTGGAGGTCTTGACGGTGTCTTACATAACGCTGGATTGAGAACCAACCCTAAACGCGAGGCAACTGCGCAAGCCGACAATTTCTTATGCGGTGCGCTGCTCGCCGATGGAAGGTGCACAAGGCACCCGTAGTGCTCTATCGCTAATTTATCGCGGGGGGTTTTGCGGACGATTGCACGGAACGAGCCGAGAAATCTCCCGCTTTGACGATGCTCAGCTTGGTCGGATCGAGGCGTCTTCGCATCGCATCGAGAATTTCCGCGGGCGTCAACTTGGCGATGCGATCCTCAAGCCTACGATCCCAATCAAA
>JBJXEY010000278.1:0-5918 GCA_046153355.1 Burkholderiales bacterium | reverse complement strand
TGCCAATTCTCTGAGGACAACGCCATGGAAATTTTCGATCCGGTATTCACCCCCAGCAACCAAAATGCGGTGGTCAAACCTTACTTGATGTCGCACGGCACCATGGAAGTCCACAGTTTGAAAGCATCGCGCCCATTCTACGAGGAGTTTTTAGGTCTGGAATGTGTGCGTCATGCCAAGCCCTCGATGCTGGTTCGCTGCGGTATGAAGTGGCACATCGTCGCGGTGGAGGTGGGCGACAAGGTGCGCCCGCAAGGTCTTCTGAATCACTGGGGAATCGAAGTGCGCTCGCAAAAGGAGGTCGATGATGCGTACCGCGAAGCACTTCGCCTGAAAGACAAATACGGCATTCGCACCATCATGGAAGCAAAGAAGCAACACGGCGTGTATTGCTTTTATATGGAGGATCTCGATCGCAATTGGTGGGAAATTGTCTACACGGATAATTTTCGCCATGACGACTACTACGATTTCGGCGATCGCTTCCCCATGGACGAGCCGCCGGGGGATATCCATGCCTAGAGGAGTGAAGACGCAATGAGGCTTGTCACTATAGAAGGGCCAAAGATCGATGCCGGCCCCGCAGGTCGCGCCGGAGCGATGCTTGCCAACGGAGAAATCCTCGACATAACACGCGCGCGACGCGAAGGCACCACTGAGGCCTGGATTCCGGCAAACGTGCGCCGCATTCTTGCCGGTGGTCAGGCGGGGATGGATCTGGTTCGGCGTGTGGTGGGTCGCATTGAGAATGCAAACGAAACCGAGCGCGCGCGTTTGCGCGAAGCGCAAGCGCTCCTCCCCGCAACTACGCGGCTACTTTCGCCGATTCCCGATCCACCTATGATCCTGTCGGTGGGTTCGGCCTACCGCTCGCACCTGGCGGAAATGAAAACCGAGCCGCCGAAGAACCCAAGCGGTTTCATCATGGTGATTGCTGCCCTCTCGCACCCCGGCGCGCCCATCATCCTGCCGCCGCAGAATCCTCACATGGTTGATTTCGAGGGAGAGTTCTGCTGTGTGATCGGCAGTTCCTTTCACAACATCACCGAAGCCGAGGCGATGCAGCATGTCGCTGGCTACACTATTTGTAACGACGTGTCGGCGCGTGATTGGGTTGAAGCGGCTACCCTACCCAAGGAGCCACAAGCGGCCGCCGCTGGCTGGCGGCTCAACCACCTGGGCAAACAGTTCCCCAGTTTCTGCCCGGTGGGGCCGGTGCTGCTCACCCGCGATGAAGTTCCAGACCCGCCCGACCTTCAGTTGACCACACGCGTGAACGGCGTGGTGATGCAAGCGGCGCGCACCAGCGACCTGATTTTTTCTGTAGCACGCACCCTCGCCTACTTTTCCCGTTGGTATCGTTTCGCACCCGGAGATATCGTGACAACAGGTTCCCCGGCGGGTGTGGGCTATGGGCGCAATCCCAAGGTGTTTTTAAAGCCTGGTGATGTGGTTTCAATTGAAGTCGAGAAGATCGGCGTGCTCACCAATACTGTGCAAAAAGCCTAGTCGGTCTAAAAGCGCGCACCAAGCGTTCGTTACAGTTTTACCGCGCCGCTATCGATCATCTTCCGGTTGGATTCCAATTCCGAGCGCAGCCAGGCGCCAAATTGTTGCGGCGTCGAGGCAACCACCGGAAACCCCATGTTGGCAAGCGACTCCTTAATTTTCGGCGCGCGCAGAGCATGCTCCAACGCGGCTTGCAGCGCGCTCGCGGTCTCTTGTGGGATGCCCGCCGCCGCGATGAAACCCACCCATTGCTTGTAGCCCTCGTAGCCCTTTAGCGCGGCGATGCTCGCCTCGGCATAGGTAGGCACATTGGGAAGCTCATCGGCGCGCTTGGCGCCGCTGGCGGCAACCGCCAGCAATTTCCCGGCAATGACATGCGATTTGGCGGTGCCGATATCTGGCATGAGGAAATTGATTTCGCCACCGAGTAGACCCTGCAACGCCGGCGCGCTCGATTTATAGGGCACATGCAGGGCCTTGATGCCAAGAAGTGCCAGCAACGCCTCTGTCCCAAAATGCAGGCTGGTGCCATTGCCGCCGCTCCCGTAGGCGAGTTTTCCCGGATTGGCCCTGGCATGCGCAACCAGTTCACCGAAGGAGCGCGCCGGGAGTGCTGGATTGATCACCAGGACGGTGGGCAGTTCGACCGCGTAGGTTAAGAGCGTGAAATCCTTGAGCGGATCGTAGCCGATGGCGGCGTCGATGAGAGGATTGATAGTCATCGCGGCGCCCGATGCAGCGGCAATGGTGTAGCCGTCGATGGGCGCACGAAGCAGTGTTTGGATGCCGATCTTTTGCGCCGCGCCGGGCCGATTGTCCACCACCACGCGTTGCTTCAAGACGTTGGACATCTCCGGCGCCACCAAACGCGCGGTGACATCGACTGGCCCGCCGGGCGCGGTGGGCACGATTAAAGTAATTGGTCTGTTGGGGTAGGCCTGCGCCAACGCACCAAGCGGCAATGCAAGACAGGCGGTGACGGCTGCAATTGCCGCAATGTTTGTGCCGCATTTGATATCGACTGCGCTGTTCATGAGGTTTCCCTTTAGCGTTATCACGTTTGATGAATTTTCATTGCGGATCTTATTCCTGATCTGGCATTTAAACAGGTAGCGAATGGGGTTTCCGATGGTCCGTGCTACGATTCCTGGCAGTCGTCGTATTGACAACCGGTGAGGAGAAACACACATGTCGCGCAATGTAACCATCGTCAGTGCCGCAGAGATTGTCGCCGAGGAGCAAAACCTGGGGCGCGAAGGCCAGATCATTACCAAGACTTTTCCATTGGATACGGGCGTTGCGGGCGTGGATATGGATTACGCCTGGATCTCCTACTCCAAGGGTTACGGCACGCCGCGCCATAAACATACCTTCGATCAGTTTCGCTATACCTTGTCCGGCGTGCGCCAGCAGGACGACCTGGACATGCGCGAGGGCGAGTGCGGCTATTTCGGCGAAGGCGTTGCCTATGGCCCGCAACTGCAGAACGAACCCTGCGTGGGGTTGCTCCTTCAGTTCCAAGGCCCCAGCGGCATTCCCTATCTTACTCATGCCGCATTGGATGCGGCGCGCAAGCGTCTTACGGCCGAAGGCGGCACCTTCGCCAAGGGTGTCTACACAAAAATAAAACCTGACGGCACTAAGATCAACGTGGATTCACACGCCGCGTGTTTCGAATCCATTACCGGCAAGAAAATCCAATTTCCCAAGGCGCGCTACGATAGGCCGGTGGTCATGAAACCGCAGTTTTACCGTTGGGTGCCCGACCGACGCTACCCCGGCATCGAACATAAACACCTGGGCACGTTCGGAGAATATCGCTCCAGCGTGCGCCTCACGCGGCTTTTGCCAGGCGCCAAGGTTCCTGCGCATTGCCGCGAAGACGCCGAAGTTCGTTACCTTGTTGAGGGCAGCATCGGTTATGGCGGAAAAACCTGGCATGGTGGCAAGACACAGGACCAGGGCACCTATATGTACATCCCCCACGGTGCGCAAATGGAAGCGATGTCCTCGGAGGCAGGCGGCATGTTCTTCGTCATCGAATTGCCGATGCTCGCCGATATCGAGGCCCAGCGTAGCGGGCGGCTTGAGGCACAAGCCGCTTGAGTTGCGCAAGAATCGCGTCTGCCTTACGCGCTACGTTTGCGCGAGCGCACTGTTTTTCACCTGGTGTGTTTGCAACCGCGGCAATACACCCGACGCAAAGCGCCGCAATTGCTCGATGAACATGTCGTGCGGCATCGCACCGCGGTTCATGCTCACCAACACGGTATTCGCTCCCATCTTTTCGGCGCTCTCAATCAAGCGTTCGGCGACCTCGTCGGGTGAGCCCCAGGGCATGTTTTCCGCGCGTTTGGCTAGAGTCTCTTTGGTGAGGCCGCGAAAGTCTTCTCGCGCGCGCGCCGCTGCCGCGAGGTTTTCCTTGCTCACGTAGGCCGAAGCTTCGTCACTCACATAACCTGCTTCGCGTTGCAAACTGGTTTCGGTGACGTTACCGTGGCTGTAGAGGGTGCGATTGAAATAAAGCTGGTAGGGCGCGTTCTCCTCTACCGCGCGCGCTTTGCTGTCGGCCACATAGGTGACCGCCGCCATGGAGATATGTTCAGGGGTCATCTGCCCGCCCGCCTTTGCCATGCATTCGCCGTAGTAGCGCACGGTGTCGGCGCGCAGCCCCTCGGTTGAGCCGCCCGGTGTGATCGGTATGCCGCGCGCCGCCGCCCATTCGACCGATTCTTTGCTGCCGGTGACCGGCATCCACACCGGCGGATGCGGCTGCTGTATCGGGCGCGGCCAAATGGCTACATCGCGGTAGGACCAGAAGCGCCCCTGGTGCGAGAACACTTCCTCGGTCCAGGCTTTGATGAGGATGTCGTAAGCCTCTTCGAATCGTGCTCGCGACTCAGCCATGGGCACGTTATGCACGTTGTATTCGCGCGGAATGCCGCGCGCTACGCCGCAGATCACACGGCCCTTAGAGAGGCAATCGAGCATGGCGATTTCCTCAGCCAGGCGCAGCGGCTGATGCAGTGGGAGGAGATTGCCGTAGATGAGAAGCTTGATTTTCTTGGTGCGTTGTGCGGCGCTCGCGGCCAGCAGATTGGGCGAATTCATAAGCCCGTAGGGCGAGGTATGGTGTTCGTTGAAGCCAACGCCGTCGTATCCGAGTTTGTCGGCTTCTTCCCAGGCGGATAAGTGTTCTTCGTAGGTTTGCGCGCATACCTGTGGGTCGCAATGCTGCTTACCCAATGGGTACGGCAGTTCCGTGCCGCCATTTTTCAAATGTTCGACACTCGCGCCGTAGGGCAGTAAATCGAAAACTATGACTTTCATTCAATTTCTCCGGTTATCACTGCCGAATTCGGCAGCGTGCCGCTTGATGGATTCGAAACGACAAATCGCCCCCAAACGATATGTGCTGGTCATGGCAACATCTTCTTTCGCGGCGGGTCGAATAAGCGATTTTGCATTGTCGCAAAAATCCGATCGAGCCGAACTTATAGGGAACAGTCGATGATCCGCCTGGTGTTGATCGCCAAGTCGCTGCGCGCTTTTGCCGATGGCTACGTCGCGGTGCTGCTGCCCGCGTATCTGTTGGCACTGGGGCATGGTCAGTTGGATGTGGGGATCTTGAGCACCGCGACGTTGTTGGGTTCGGCGCTGGCTACACTTGCGGTAGGTCGCTGGGGCCATCGCTTTTCGCTTCGAGCGCTGTTGCTGGCCGCCGCGTTGCTGATGGGCGCGACCGGTCTGGGATTCGTTTCTTTGTCATCGTTGTGGCCACTATTGGTGGTGGCGTTCGTGGGCACCATCAACCCCAGCAGCGGCGATGTCAGTGTGTTTCAACCGCTGGAACACACGGTGCTCGCGGGTGCGACCAACGCGGAGACGCGCACCAGCATATTCGCGCGCTACAGTTTTTGCGGATCCCTGTTCGCCGCCATGGGCGCGTTGGCGGCCGCAGTTCCGGATTGGCTGGTGGCGCGGGGAACGTTCGCTCTGGTTGATGCGCTTCGCGTCATGTTTTATGTCTATGCGGCGATTGGTATCGCAGTGTGGGGGCTTTACCTTCGCATTCCCCGCGTCAACCATGAAGAACGTGTCGCGGCGGCGCCGCTTGGTGAATCCAAGGGCATTGTGTGGCGGCTTGCGGCGCTATTCAGCGTGGATTCGTTCGCGAGCGGGATGATCGTGAATTCGCTATTGGCGCTGTGGCTTTTCGAGCGTTTCGGCATGTCGCTCACTGCCGCGGGCGCCTTCTTTTTCTGGTCTGGGCTGGCAACCGCCACCTCGCAATTGATCGCGCCTGCCGTGGCCAAGCGCATTGGCCTCGTCAACACCATGGTGTTCACGCACATTCCCGCGAACCTGTGCTTGATTGCCGCCGCATTCGCGCCCGATGTCACCATCGC
>JBJXEY010000272.1:0-5176 GCA_046153355.1 Burkholderiales bacterium | reverse complement strand
CGCCACAACACATCATTGGGCCACTTCAACCCCACTTCCGCCGCCGAGAATTTCTTTCTTGGCCTCGTCGGTCTCTATCTGCTGTGGATCGCCTCGGTGACCAACCGCGTGCTGGAAATCGCCCGCGTGCCGGTCGCAGTGTCCGCAAGCTCAGCGCCGCGGGTTGTCAAAAGCTTGCGGCGTTTTTCGTTTTGGTTAAGACCACTGCTGCCTGACTGACGGCAATCGTTGCCGGGTGGCGAATCCGCCGCTCTGTGGTTATTGCATAGAGATCCTCAATCACGGAATCGATACGTCCCACTCTGTGCACACGGTATTGCCGGCACACGTAGTCGGCAATCGTCGTTGGCGCGACGAACAAACCCGCACCGCCCTGTCCAAACGCCTTGAGCAGTGCGCCGTCGTCGAATTCGCCGATGACGCGCGGCCGCACATGCTGCGACTCGAACCACTGCTCCAATGCCGGCCGAATGGCTGTACTTTCCCCCGGTAATAAAAACGGTGCGCCGTCGAGCAACGCCGGAAATTTGCCCTTGAGCGATTGCGCCAGAGCGGCAGCGCCAAACACCGTCAAATCGCTGGATCCCAATAAGTGGTTGTACGCGCGCACATTGATGTTGGCAGGCATCGGCCTGTCGGCGATGACCATGTCGAGGCGATGCACCGCCAGATCGCCAAGGAGCGATAGCAGCCTTCCTTCCCGGCAAATCAATCGTACAGGTTCCTTGACGCGCAGTACCGGCTCCACCACCCGATAGGTCACCGACTTGGGTACTGAATCGGCCACGCCAATCCGGAACGGGAGTGTCGCCGTGGCGGTGCGGTCCCGTGCCACTTCCAACAACTCGTCGCCCAGCGTGAATATCTCTTCGGCGTAACTCAAGATACGGCGGCCCGCTTCCGTGAGCTCGAGCCCGCGGCCCACACGCTGGAAGAGTTTGGCTCCCAGGCTACTTTCCAGCGCGGTCAGTTGGCCGCTGATCGATTGTGGCGTGACATGCAACTGCGCGCTTGCGCGCGCAATGCTGCCGCACTTGGCGACCATCCAGAAATAGCGCAGGTGTTTGAAATTGAGGTTTGCCATCCCATTGATTTCATCTTCTAACTCATCGAAAAAAACGAACTATTTATTCATTATATTCGATTTGTTAGATGTCTCCAAACTCCCTAGACTTGCGCTTCGATCATGTGCTGGGCACCTAAAGAGGAGATACATCATGCAGGTCGACATTCAAGCAAAGGAAAGCAAAACCCGCCAGATGGAGCCCCTGACCACGCTTGAAGCGCTGCGGCGCCAAATTACTACCCTGGCCTGTGTTGAGGAGACGGACGCGCCTTTTGTAAGCTGTTATCTCAGCCTTGAGCAGGGGAACGGCAGTTTCGACAAGGTGCTCGACGAGCGTGCCGCGGCTGTGCGCAGCACGCTCGCGGAAGCCGCGCGCGACGACTTCGACGCTTCGATACGCCAGATCAAGGCTTATTTGTCCGGGAAATTGCGGCCCGACGCGAAGGGGGTTGCGTTGTTCAGCCGCCACTTCCGCGGCGGGGCTTTCTTTTTGCCGATGCAGTTCGCGGCACCGCTGCCCAACTGGATAGCGGTCTATGACGTGCCCAATCTGTTTCACCTGATGTCGCTGAAGGACACCTATCACCGCTACATCGTATTGCTGGCGACGCGAACTTCGGTGCGTATTCTCGAAGTCAACCTGGGGGCGGCAACCGTTCAAGCCTGGACCGAACAGCCGGCATTGCGAAAGCGCGTGGGCCGCGAGTGGACCCGGGAGCATTACGCAAGCCACCGCCGCGAACGCACCTCGCGTTTTCTGAAGGAGCAGATCGATTTGCTCGGTCACCTTATGGCAGAAGGCCGGCATACCCACCTGATACTCGCCGGCGATGCGCAACTCACGGGCGAGATACGGCGTGCGTTGCCGAAGTCCGTCGCCGCCAAACTCATCGACACGATTCCGGCGGCCAGCCGCGACGCGCAGGAGGATGTGGTGACGGCAACGTTGTCGGCCTATGTCGAGTGGGAGGAACAGGACTCGCAGGCGATAGCGGCGCGTTTCATCAAGGGCATTCGTACTCAGACGCGGGCGGTGGCGGGCGCAACCGCCTGCCTGGAAGCGCTGCGTCAGCGTCGGGTGGATACGTTGCTACTGGCCCAGGATGCTTCGCCCAAGCGGGGCTGGATTTGTGCGGCTTGCCGCGCCATTCGCGTCGAACACAACGTACCGCCCGCTTGCGTCGAGTGCGGCAACGAAACGCTGCGTCTGATCGACCCTATGGCAGAGCTGGTGAGGTTGGCCGGACAGCAGGAGTGCCCTATCGAGGTGGTAGAGCATTGCGACCCCCTGATGGCCTTGGGTGGAGTCGGCTGCCTGCTGCGGTACTAGGGTCCCATTGATACACCACAAAGGAGATTCATCATGCAGATTGGCATTCAGGCAAGAGGCTTCAAACTCACCGACGGACTGCGCGACCATTGCGCCAGACGGCTGCGCTTTGCCCTGGGCTCCGCGACCGGCAAGGTGCACGGCGTAATGATTCGCCTGGCGGACCAGAATGGTCCGCGCGGCGGCATCGACAAGCGTTGTACGATCCGCGCGACCCTGCACGACGCGCCGTTGGTGACCATCGTGCAAGACGAAGCGGATCTCTATGTGGCCATCGATCGCGCCGTGGATCGGCTCGCCCGCGCAATATCCCGCCGGTTGGAAAGAACCTGGTCTATTCGCCGTGCCGCCATGCCAATGCCGAGCATGGATGACGGTGTTGACACACGCCCCGGTTAATGGATTGAGCGAAAACAAGGTGGGCTAATGGAATCTATTGGCACTTGGTATTGGTATACGGGCTTCGCACTGTTTGTCATCATTGCGATCATCGTTGATTTGCTCGTGCTCGAGTCCAAGGGCGCGAGTAAGGTGTCGTTCAGGGAGGCCTTGAACTGGTCACTTGTCTGGATAGCACTTTCGTTGATTTTCAATGCCCTGCTTTGGTGGTACCTCGACGACAAACTTGGCCGGGACGTCGCCAACGCCAAGGCCGCCGAGTTCTTTACCGGGTACCTGATCGAGAAATCCCTCGCGGTCGACAATATCTTCGTGTTTCTCATGCTGTTCACCTTCTTTGGCGTCCAGCCGCAGCATCAACGTCGAGTGCTGATACTCGGCGTGGTTCTGGCCATCGTGCTGCGGGCGATCATGATCCTCATCGGCGCATGGCTTATCGCCAAGTTCCACTGGATACTGTACCTGTTCGGCGCGATTCTCCTTGTCACCGGCGTGAAAATGCTGCTGATGGCCGAAGCGGAACCGGACATCGACAAGAATCCGATTCTGAAATTCATGCGCCGTCACATACCGATTACCGATACCTACCACGGCGAGAAGTTCTCCATTGTCGAGGGTGGCAAACGCTGGTTCACGCCGCTGTTCGCGGTGATGGTAATGATCGGCGTGACCGACGTGATTTTCGCGGTGGACAGCATACCCGCGATTTTTGCGATCACCCTTGACCCGTTCATCGTGCTCACATCGAATGTGTTCGCGATTCTCGGTCTGCGCGCCATGTACTTCATGCTTGCCGATCTGGCGGACCGCTTCCACCTGCTCAAGTACGGGCTGGCGTTCATACTGGTGTTCATCGGCATCAAAATGCTGTTACTGGATGTCTACAAGATTCCCATCGGTTTCGCGCTGTCCGTGGTCGGCATCGTACTGGTGGTCTCGGTGCTGGGCAGTCTGTGGGTGACGCGGCCGAGCGCGGCCGTCGCCGCCAAGCGGGGGAAAGACTAGTGCGGCTCGCCGCATGAGGCACAAGGAAAAGGACGCACATGGAAACGGTCGGAAGCTTGGGTATGTGGGTCGGCTTTACGGTGATCGTGGTGATCATGCTCGCCATCGACCTGTTCGTGGTGGGTGGCGGCAAGGAACATCGCGTATCCATGCGCGAAGCCGCCACGTGGTCTTGCATCTGGGTTAGCGTGGCGTTTCTGTTCGCGGGCGCCTTGTGGTGGCACCTAGACGACACAGCAGGACGAGCCGTCGCCAACGAAACCACGCTGGAGTTCATCACCGGCTACCTGATCGAGAAATCCCTGGCGGTCGATAACGTGTTCGTGTGGCTGATGCTGTTCTCGTTTTTTGCCATCCCGCTGGCGCTGCAAAAGCGCGTGCTGATCTACGGCGTTATCGGCGCTATCGTGATGCGCACCATCATGATCTTCGCTGGCGTGTGGCTAATCGCCAAGTTTCATTGGCTGCTCTATGTTTTCGGCGCATTCCTGCTGGTTACCGGCATCAAAATGTGGATATTCGCAGAGCACAAGCCCGATCTGGCCAACAACCCGGTCGTCAAATGGATACGCAGTCACATGAATGTCACCGACGAATTGCATGGTGAGCGTTTTTTTGTGATGAAGGAAGCAGGGGGTAAATGGGTGCGTTACGCGACACCCTTGTTCCTGGTGCTGGTGTTGGTTGAAATCACCGATCTGATCTTCGCGGTCGATTCCATTCCGGCCATCTTTGCGATCACCACCGATCCATTTATCGTGCTGACCTCTAACGTTTTCGCCATTCTGGGCCTGCGCGCAATGTATTTCCTGCTGGCGGACATGGCGGACCGCTTCTCCTTGCTAAAGTACGGCCTGTCGGTCGTGCTGATGTTCGTTGGCGTCAAAATGATGTTGATCGATCTATTCAAGATACCCGTGCTGATTTCGCTCGGTGTCGTCACGATGATCCTCGCCGCCTCGATTGTTCTCTCGCTACGCAAGAACCCACAACAATCCGCGGCCCTGATCGCGGCCGATACCAATAAGCGCGACCGTGGATGATGGCCATCGAACTCACACTGCCTTCCTGTATCCCATGGCGCCAACGCCTGATGGCCTGGCTGGAAATGCCGCTGATCCAGCGCAGCCTGATCGCATTGATCTTGTTCAATGCAGTGATACTCGGGCTGGAGACCAGCCCTTCAGTGATGCACGCCTGGGGACCATGGCTCATCGCGGCCGATCAGGCAATCCTCACGGTATTCGTCGTCGAAATTGCGCTGCGTCTGGCGGCCCATCGGCTCGCGTTCTTTCGCGACCCCTGGAGCGTGTTCGACTTCATTGTGGTTGCCATCGCACTGATTCCTGCCTCGGGCCCGCTCGCCGTGCTGCGCG
>JBJXEY010000257.1:0-14154 GCA_046153355.1 Burkholderiales bacterium | reverse complement strand
GCCCGATGTGCCCACCATTGGTGAAGTGTTGCCCGGTTACGACCGACCGCCAAGCTGGAATGGTTTTCTTGGGCCGGCGGGTATGCCAGGGCCCATTGTTCAGCGGCTGTATCAAGAAATGAATCGCGCGGCAGTCCAGCCCGAAGTGGTGGAAAAATTGTTGGATCTGGGCTTCGTGGTCGAAACCGCCAACCCCGAAGAATTCACCGCCTACATCCGGCGCAGCAATGAACTGTTTGGGAAATTGGTGAAGGCCGCAAAGATCGAACCCGAGTGATGATGCCGAATAAACCGGGGACGTACCACAATTAGCTGCAATAAGCGTGGTACGTCCCCGGTTTATTCCGCTTGAATGCCGGTGGTCTTGATCATCTGAATCGCAATTTCAAGATCCTTTTTGATGGTTGCGACCAGATCCTGCGGCGAGCCGGCACGCGATACCGCGCCGTTTTCCTCGAGAAAATTCTTTACTTCGGGCGTATCCAGCGATTTGACGAACGCCGCGTTTAGCCGCTCGACAATGGCGCGTGGCAGATTTTGCGGGGCGACGATGCCGTTCCACGAAGGTGGTGCGTTGTAGCCGGGGACTATTTCGCCGATGGCGGGAGAATTGGGGTAGCCGGCATAACGTTGGTTCTCGGCGATGCCCAAGAGACGCAGTTTTCCCGAGCCCAGATACGCCTTCACATTGTTCAATGCGGGAAAACCCACATCGGCGCGCCCCGCCATCAAGTCGGTGGCCATGGCGGCGGTACCTTTGTAGGGGATGTGCAAGATATCCACCTTGGCCGCCGCGATTTTCGATCACCACCGGCTGGCCAATGGTTTCGGCGACTTTGGGCCCGATGAGCCGAATATAGGCATCGATCCCGCCGGTTGGCGAGCCGACTACTACGCGCACCGGTTTAACGGGGTAGGTCTGCGCCAGGCCCATTGGTGCCGCCAAGGTCATGGCAAGTGCTATACCGTTAGCGATGGTTGAATTCATAAAATCAATCCGGTTTGACACCAGCAATTTTGACTGCTGCTGCATAGGCCTCCATGCCTTTTTTCTGCATCACCGCGAGTTCTTCGGGTGAGCTGCCGATCGGCACAGTGCCATTTTGTTCAAGCCAGGCGCGGGTTTCCGGCAGGTTGAGGGCTTTCAGTAACTCGCCGTGAATACGCATGAGAATAGGGCGTGGCATGCCACCCGGCCCGTGAAACGAGAAGAAACTAGGCAACTTTTCGTAACCGGGAATGAATTCCGCTAAAGATGGCGCGTTGGGTGCGCCTGGCAGCCTCATGTTCTCCATCGAAGCCATTACCTTCACCCTGCCGATAAACGGCGCGCCCACTGCCCAGGATATAAAGGTCATATGCACCTGCCCGGTGGCCACGTCGGTCAAAGCCTGGGGCGCGCCTTTATACGGGACGTGCAAAATATCGGTGCCGGTATCGCGTTTCAAAATTTCACCCAAGAGATGAAAGTAGGAACCAACGCCCGCGCTGGCGAAAGTGAGTTTGCCTGGGTTCTTTTTCGCAAAGGCAAGCAACTCGCGAATGTCGTTTCCCGGAGCGGTGGGGTGCGCGACGATCATGGTCAAGGCTTCCACCGCCGCCATGATCGGCGTGAAATCCTTGATCGGGTCGTAGGTCACGCCCTTTTGCACGAACTGCAAACCAATCACCGTGATCACCGGGCAATACATCAGCGTATAGCCATCGGGTGCGGCGCGCGCCACCGTATTGGCGCCAATCGATCCGGCGGCACCGGCAATGTTTTCCACCACCACCGGTTGTCCAAAGGATTCGCCGATGCGTTGCGATATACGCCGCGCAAACAAATCGATACTTCCGCCGGGGACGATGGGCACGATCATACGGATCGGTTTGGAAGGGAAGGTTGGTTGCGCAAAGCTTCCACTTGCCACGCCGCTCAACCCAACGGCCAAGCCGAGCAGCGCCATGCCGAAACGGGTGTGGCGAATTTCCATGGTCAGTTTGCCGCCGGTGCGACTTCGGCGCGCACCAACGAGGCGACCGCTTCATCGAAACCGGCTCCCACCGGCAATTGCACAATCGAGGAACGCACCCGGTAACTGGCGGGATCTATTCCAGGCACATCGCCACTCGCCTGCATGGTTCTGAGAGCGCGCAGCAGGTAGCGGCGAAGTTGTATCAAGTGAATGTCGCTGGTTCCAAGATGTTCGCGGGTGCGATCAGTAATCGCTCCCATACTCTCTTGAATGCCGCAATCCTGAATGCCAAAGCCGGTGAAGCCGGTGTAGGAGGCGCCGCTTTTTTGCAAGGTGCGATCCACCAGGTAATCGTTGTCTTTATTGCGGATGCAGCGGTCGCTGCCGGGAATGTTTTCCGCGTGAATGTAACGGTAGGCGAGCGATCTATCCAGATCGGCTTCGCTCAACGCACGCTCGGTGCGAAATTCGATGCTATAGATCATGCAGTTTTCGTCGTCGATGGGCACCCACATGTGCGCACCACGCGGGCGGCCGGGTTGCATGGCGATGAGCTTGTGAAACGGCATCAGCATCGCTTCCACGCTCCAGCGCGCGCCGCCGCCTGGCGCATCGCTACCGCTCCCGAACAACATGCCGAAGCCGGTGGGCACCGGCTGGTAGTACTGCGATAGAGGGCGTGTGCCGCCGGCGGTATCGCCGCGGTGCAGAAAGCTCAAGTGACTCGCATCGAACCCGCCTTCAAAGCCCTGAAGCCAATTGCATTCCTGAATGTGGCGCGATTGGTAACGGTGCGAAGCGGGAACGTTGGTCCACTCGATTTCCGGAAATACCGGTTTCAGATGCGGGGGTCCCATGAAGGCCCAGACTAAACCGCCGCGCTCAAAACAGGGGTAGGCCTCGATCTTCACCTTACGTTTGAAATTACTCTCGGGTGGTTCGCTGGGCATATCGACGCAGTTGCCCTCCAGATCGAACTTCCAGCCGTGGTACACGCAGCGAAGACCATGTTCTTCGTTGCGGCCAAAGAACATCGACGCATTGCGGTGCGGACAGCGCTCATCCACCAGGCCGACCTTACCTTCGCTGTTGCGAAACGCCACCAGTCGCTCGCTCAATACTTTCACCCGCACCGGCGGACTGTCGGGAGCGGCAATTTGATCGGAAAAAACCACTGGAATCCAGTAACGGCGCATCAGAATACCCATGGGGGTACCCGGACCAGTTTGGGTAAGAGAATCGTTTTCTTCTCGAGTCAACATAGGTGAGATCAGTGCACCGTTTGCGATGAGGCGAATATACTACCCGAACGGTTTGCTGGAGAGATGGGCGTTGGGAAGGCGAATTGCGGATCGATTTTCCGCATTGAATTATCTCTACACAGGATTGATAATTTATGAAAATGTGCGCGGCTTATAAGTTTTGTTGTACTAAAGTATGAGAATTAAATCTTCCGTTCGCGACCTCCAGGCGCCCCATGTTGCTTTGATCAGTTTGCTGCTGGCTAGCTTTGTCCCGACCCTTGGCAACGCTCAGTCCTACCCAACCAAGCCGGTGCGCATGATCCAGTCCTTAGGCGTGGGTGGCGGTTCTGACCCTTTAGCGCGCTTGATGTCGCAGAAGCTTGGCGAGTCGCTCGGGCAGCCGGTGATCGTCGAAACACAGGCGGGCGCGGGCGGCGCGTTGGGCGCGTCGATGGTGGCGCGCGCGGCGCCTGATGGCTATACCTTCGGCTTTGCCGCGGCCAGCGGCTTGGTGTTGCGAAAGTTCCTCAGCAAAGCCGTACTGTTCGATGCGCTTAAAGACTTCACGCCCATCATGGTGTTGGGGGAGACTTTAGGCTGCGTAGTCGCCAGTCCATCAATCGGTGTTGCCACGTTGCCTGAAGCCATCGAATATTCCAAACGAAATTCCGGCAAGGTCAATTACGGCAGTTCAGGAATCGGCACTGTGCACCATCTGTCGGGTGTGGTGGTAGAGCAAATTGGTGGTGGACAACTCACCCACGTGCCCTACAAGTCAGGTGGAGATTCCCTCAACGGCTTATTGAGTGGTCAAGTGCAAATCGTGTTTGGCATCGTTGGCACCATGGTGCCGCATGCCAAAGCGGGCAAGGCGAAGATGCTCGCCATTAATTCGGGAAAGCGTTTTGCTCGTATGCCCGAGGTGCCGACCATTGCCGAAGTGCTGCCCGGATACGAGCGCCCGCCAGGTTGGAATGGCTTCGTCGGCCCGGCGGGATTGCCTGCGGCGATCACCAAAAGGCTCTACGAAGATCTAAACCGTATCGCCAATTCGAACGAGGTCAGCGAGCGGCTGCTTGACCTGGGATTCGTCGTGGACACGCAATCGCCGGAACAATTTACCGCGCAACTGCGGCGCAGCTTTGAGATATCCGAGCGCATCGTGCGGGCGGCGAAGTTAGAACCGGAGTAGAAGTTATCGTGCAATTTCGCCGGTTCGTTTTTGGGCAACCTGATCCATTAAACTTTTTGATGCCCGCCATTCTCTGCTAACGCCTCTTCCCTATAGAAACCCAGCTTCTTCATCACCGGATGGTCGTTGATTGAGAAGAAAATCGCATCTTCCACACCTGTATTGGCGTGCTCATGCAGCGCCCATGAAGTCACGACGAAAATATCGCCCTTGCTCCATTCGAATACTTTGCCGTTGATGATGGAGCGGCCACTGCCTTGTTTGACATGGAAGATGGAGCTGCCGGCGACATGACGCGCTTTGAGTTTTTCGCCTTTGCGGATCATCTGCACCTGGCATCCCATGGTCGGCAATGCAGGGCCACCGGTTTGCGGATGGGTGTATTCAAGCACGATGCCTTCGAAGGGGCTGCCGTCGTGATCGTGCAGGGCGTGCAGGGCTTCGGCGGTCTGATCCCATGAGTAGGATAGGAGCGGGGAGAAGTGGGAAGAGGGCTTCACCCAGGTGGGCGACAGTCTGCCGTGGCCAAATAGCGCTACCGAGCCATTGAGCGGTTGGGTCTGGGGGAATTGTTCTTCGTGGTACATGCCAAAGAACATGCTGTTTAAGGCCTTGGTGAGCGGCACATCCAGGCCATCCATCCACACCACCATGTGGTCGGTTTCATTGCCATGATCGTGCCAGGTCCAGTTGGGGGTGAGCACCAGATCGCCTTCTTTCATGATCACTTTTTCGCCATCCACCGCGGTGTACGCGCCATCGCCTTGGATAATGAAACGAATGGCGCTGGGGCTGTGGCGGTGGGTGCGGGCGATTTCGCCGGGGAGCAATACCTGTACCGCGGATATCAAGGTGCTGGTGGTGGCCCAGGCGCCTTTGAGGCCAGGGTTGAATAGTTGCATGGCGCGGCGCTCATCGCCTACCGGCACCGCGGTGGCCGATTGCAGCACCAGCGAATTCAACAACGAGGCCTTCCAGATGTGTGGGATGGCATCGGGCAGCGGATGCGGGGTCATTTGACTGGCGATTTCCCACAGACCGTAGATGCTGTTGTCGTGAATCAGTTTGTGGAATGCGTCTTCGGTCTTGTGCTGGTCGGGGGCGTTCATGGAAGTGCTCCGGTGGAGGGGAGAAAGAGCGGCAATCCTACCACTATGAGGCGGCGGGCAAGTGCATAAACCGCGTCACGCAGCGTGTTGCCGTGCGCCAAGCTGCTACACTTTTGCCAACCAACGCGGGGCAGGACTCCATGGATATCAAGCATCTGAAGTACTACATCGACGATCGCGTAGACGAGGGCGTATTTCGTGTTCACAAAGACGTGTTTTGCGACCCTGATCTCTTCGAGATGGAGATGAAATTCATTTTCGAGCGCACCTGGAATTTTCTATGCCTTGAATCGCAGCTTGCCAAACCGCACGATTTTTTGACTACCTACATTGGCCGCACGCCGGTGTTGGTATCGCGCGACGCCAAAGGCGCCTTGGGGGCGTTTATCAATGCCTGCCGCCACAAGGGCGCTACGGTGTGTCGCACTGAGGAGGGAAATGCCAAGTATCACGTGTGCCCCTATCACGGTTGGGCATACGACTCCTCGGGGAAAAACGTCGATATCAAGGACCGAAAATCGGGTTGTTATGCGCCGGCGTTCGACGCTGAGAATCACGACCTGTTGCCCATTGCGCGCCTTGGTAGTTACAAAGGGCTGGTGTTCGGCAGCTTGTCGCCCGAGGTGCCCACACTTGATGAGTGGCTTGGAGAGATGCGCCCGTTGATCGATCTTTCCATGGAGCAGGGGCCGCAAGGCATGGAGTTCATCCCAGGTCGTGTGCGCTTTACTTTTCGCGCCAATTGGAAATTGCAGTACGACAATGGCCTGGATTCCTATCACCTCACCAGCACGCATACCAGTTTCATGGATATCCAGGCGCGGCGGCGCAAGGGTCAGGGCAATATGGACGCACGCCAGTACGATTGGTCGACGCGCGCACAGGTGCCGCATGGCATGTTTTCTTTTCCCTATGGGCATACCTTTACCTGGACCGAGCAGCCCGAAGTGCATAAGCGTGCGCTGCACCCTGCCATCGAAGAAGTCAAACAACGTGTGGGCGAGACCAAAGCCGCGTGGATGCTGAAGATCCGCCAGACCTGCTTCTTTCCCAATATGCAGATGAACGATGGCTCATCGATGATATTGCGCGTGATGCGGCCGCTGGCTGTGGATCTCACCGAGATGACCGGCTACGTGCTCGCGCCGATTGGTGAGCGCGCCGATCTGCGTGCGTGGCGGCTGCGCCAGTTTGAGGACTTTTTCAATCCAGGTGGATTTGCCACGCCCGATGACACGGTGACTTATGAAGATGCGCAGCGTGGCTTTCCTGCGCAGGGCTTTGAATGGCTGAACGGGTACGCGCGCGGCATCGCTGCGTTGAAAAATGGCGGCAACGAGGTTTCGGACGAGCTTGGTTTTAAACCCGTGCAAAGCCTACAGGCGCCCTTGGAGAATTTCAACGAAGTCGGCCTGCATTCCACCTATCGTGAATGGTTGCGCTTAATGGAGGCGGGCGTGTCCGGTGGGAAGTCGTAGGTAGCGATTGAATGTGGCAATGGCTAATTGATTCGATGCTCGCGAATGCGTAGCATGCGCCAGGATCAAAAGTTAAACTCGGTCGGAAAATCTTAGCGTGGAGGCAACAACATGTCAGCAAATCTGAAATCGATGAACGAGCGGGCCGATGAAATCGAATTGGAGAAAATTGATGCAATGGAAAAGCGCATCGTTACTCGATCTATGTTGTATTGCCTCGCCAATGGCGAAGACTCCATGGGGGCGCCGATTAATTATGGGCCGGGTGCGCATTTGCAGATGGGCGAGGACCCGCGTTTGAAAAAGATGCCGGAGAAGCCCACGCTGCTTGATTTCTTCAAACTGCGCCTCTCGCCCGGCCGCGGTTTTCAGCACCTGTTGCAAAGCGCCAACCTCGCGCAGAAAAATGGCATGCCGGAGAAAACTGTGTTTGCCTGCCTGTTGCACGACATTGCAGTGGTGGGTTTTATCCGCTCCGACCACGGTTACTGGGGTGCGCAGATGATCGAGCCCTATGTGGATGAAGAAGTGACCTGGGCGATACGCGCGCATCAGGCGCTGCGGTTTTACCCGGATGAGTCGGTGGGTTATGGCTATCCCGACATGTACGTGCGCATGTTCGGCGAAGGTTACCGGCCCGATGCCTACATCGAGCGCGATTACCAGGCCGCCCGAGCGCACAAGTGGTATATGTCGGCGCGCATGATCTGCTGCAACGATCTTTATTCGTTTGATCCTTCGGTGGAGGTGAAGCTCGATCAATTTGTGGACGTGATCGGGCGCCATTTCAAGCAGCCCAAGGAAGGCCTGGGTAACGACAATTCGCCGGCCTCACACATGTGGCGCACGCTGCGCCGCCCCAGCAACGCCCTGTAGCAACGGATTCACTTGAAACGCCGCCTATACAACGGCGCGGATGTTTCGCGCGCGCTTAACATTGAAGAGCTGCGCGAGATGGCGCGCCGCCGCCTGCCGCATTTTTCCTTCCAGTACATCGACGCGGGGGCGGAAGACGAGGTAACACTTGTCTGGAATCGCAAGGTGTTCGAGCGCTGGCGTTTCGCGCCGAACACGCTGGTGGATACCTCGGCGAGAACTCTTGAGGTGCCGCTGTATGGTGTCAATATTAAGTTGCCGCTCATCATCGCCCCCACTGGGTTCAATGGCCTTGCCTGGCCCAAGGCCGATGTATTGTTGGCGCGGGCGGCGGCGGCGCATGGCATTCCGTTTACCTTGAGTACCTTCTCCACCGCGAAGATTGAGGAAGTTGCAGAGGCGGGCGGGCGGCTGTGGTTGCAGTTGTACCTATTGAAGAACCGCGAGATCGCGAAAAATCTCCTTGCCCGCGCGGCGGCTTGCGGGTATGAAGCCCTGGCGGTGACCAGCGATGCCAACGTGCCCAGCGGTCGCGAATGGGATCAGCGCAGTTACCGCTCTCCGGGGAAACTCACGCCGCGGGCCTGGCTGGATGCCTTGATGCATCCGCATTGGGGCATGCAGATTCTCAGCAATGGTATGCCGCAGATCGCCAACGTGATCGATTTCGTGCCGCCGGAACAGCAAAGCACCGCGAAACGCTCCCAGTTCATCGCAAGTCAAGTCCAACGCAATATCCATTGGGAGGATTTCAAATGGTTGCGCGACCTGTGGAAAGGTAAACTTTTATTAAAAGGTGTGTTGACCCCCGAGGACGCCGAGCGCGCGCATGCGGTGGGCGCCGAAGGCGTGGTGCTCACCAATCACGGCGGGCGGCAACTGGAGAGCTGCATTTCGCCAATGGAAGTTTTGCCTGAAGTGGTGCGCGCCGTCGGCAATAAAATGACCGTTATCGTCGACAGTGGTTTTCGCCGCGGTGGTGATGTGGTGAAGGCCATGGCCTTGGGCGCGCACGCGGTGATGATCGGCCGCGCGACGCTGTACGGCGTGGCCGCGGCGGGTGAGCCTGGCGCGAAGCATGCGTTGAACCTACTGACCAAAGAAATCGACCGGACCATGGGCATGCTGGGGCGGCGTTCCTTCACCGAGATCGACGGCAAGATTCTTATTTCCAATTAATACGGAGCAATACTTGGCAATGGACGTTATCGACTACAAGGTATATGGCGCCGAAATGCAGTTCGTCGAGGTGGAACTCGACCCCAACGAGGCAGCGATGGGCGAGGCGGGCAGCATGTTTTATATGGAAGCCGATATCGAGATGGAAACCATTTTCGGCGATGGCTCCGGGCAGCAAACCGGGTTTCTTGGCAAGTTGCTGGGCGCGGGTAAACGGCTGCTGACTGGGGAGTCTTTGTTCACCACCATCTATACCAGTAAGGCAAGCGTGGGAAAGAGAAAGGTGGCGTTCGCCGCGCCCTATCCTGGCAAGATCATTCCCATCGATTTATCCAAGGTGGGAGGCACCTTTATCTGTCAGAAGGATGCATTTTTGTGCGCGGCGAAAGGCGTGTCGCTGGGCATCGCCTTTCAACGCAAACTGGGCGTAGGATTTTTCGGTGGCGAGGGATTCATTATGCAAAAGCTTGAGGGAGATGGCATGGCCTTCCTGCATGCTGGCGGGACCATGCACCGGCGCGATCTGAAACCTGGCGAAGTGCTGCGTGTGGATACCGGTTGCTTGGTTGGATTGCAGCCCTCGGTGGAATACGATATTCAAATGGTGCCGGGTATCAAGACGGCGTTGTTCGGTGGGGAAGGCTTGTTCTTTGCCACCTTGCGCGGGCCGGGGTTCGTCATGTTGCAATCGCTGCCATTCGCGCGCTTGGCATCGCGCATATTCGCTGCGGCGCCGGTGTCTAAAGGCGGCGGCGGCTCAGGTGGCGAGCAGGGCAGTCTGCTTGGTGGGCTGGGGAGTATTTTGGGCGGCGATCGGGATTAGTCGCATCAATTGGCGTTGTCACTGATCGCCGTCTGGCACCGGATTTCGGTCATCAGCCATGTCATTTAAAGCGCAGATTTTCGGTCCTGGGTTCCCCTCGGCTGGGGCACACGTTGATGTCGAGGCAAATCCCAGCGGTATTCGCGTAGAAACCGCAGAGCTTGCCGACGGCATGCCGCGTTGGTCAGCCATGCAAATGGCGAAGACCGGGTGGGACGGCGCCCAATTGCGTATGGAATGGCAAGGTGCGGCTGGCACCTATTCGCTGGCGGTGAGTGACAAGCAAACGATTGCCGCGTTGAGTAAATTTTCCTCTGGCAAATCGACGATCCAAAGCGTGAAGCCCGACGCCGCAACACGAACCGTTACTCACACCTTGATATGGGTTTCGCTGCTATTGCCGGTGCTTTTGCTTGCGGCGATCTTTTGGCAACACCAGAGCATCGCCGCCTGGGCGGTATCGCATATCAGCGTGGAGCAGGAGTCCAAGCTTGGCGAAATTATTTTTTCGCAGCATAAAAATTCGTTGAAACCCGTGGAGGGCGCGCCGCTCGAGATGGTGCGGGATATCGGCGCGCGCTTGACGCGCGATTCGCGCTACAAGTTTCAGTTCTTTGTCACCGATGACAAAAGTGTCAATGCCTTCGCCATGCCAGGTGGCTATGTGGTGGTGCATACCGGCTTGATGCTTTTGGCCGGCACGCCAGAAGAAGTCGCCGGGGTACTGGCGCATGAGGTGCAGCATGTCGAAGAGCGACATATTTTGCGGGGTATTGCGCAGTCCCTGGGTTTGTACGCGGCCTTGAGTCTATTGATTGGCGATATGAGTGGTCTTGCTTCGTTGGGTGGCGATTTGCTGAAACTGAAATTCTCCCGCGATCATGAAACCGAGGCGGATCGCGAAGGGTTGAAAGCCCTGGTCGCGGCAAAAATAGATCCTACCGGGATGCGCGATTTTTTCGCCAAGATGGCGGCGCAATCTAAGCTAGACCTGGGGTTTTTGTCGACACATCCGGCGTCGGATGAACGCATCGCCGACATTGATCGTCTGATCAAGGCGCTACCCGAGGAAGCGCGGCAAGTGAAGAAAATCGATATCGATTACGCCGCAATCAAGGCGTTGATCGCCCCGCGGAAATAGCCGTCGCCGAGGTGGTGTCCGCCAGCGCCGCGTGACGCATGCGTGCAAGCACCCAGGCAAGCACCACGCCTAACAAACAGAAAGCCGCGATGGCGATAAAGCCAATCGCGAAACTGCCGGCCTTATCGCGAATGACGCCCAGCGACACTGCGAACACCAACGCGCCGGCATTGGCAAACATATTGCTCACCCCCGCCGACATGCCCGTGACCCGCGAGCCTAGTACCTCGACGGGTACGTGGAATAAGGGGCCAAAATAGAACTGCAAAAATATTGCGTTGATGGCGATCACCAATAACATCAAGGGCGTCCAGGTGACGGTCACCAGCAAAATGGCGGTGCAACCGAGTATCGCGATTGATGCACCAATGACCAAGGGCGGATTTTTAATTCGATCTGACACATAACCGCCCAGGGCATTCGAAGGGCCGGTGAGCGCCGCCGCCATCGCCATAGTCCAGCCTGCTTCGGCGAGGCTCATTCCACGATCGGCGACGAGAAGCGATGGCAACCAGAAGCTAAATGAAGTGACCACGCCAAATCGTATGAACTGCAGCGCGCCGCATACCCACATGATGGGATACCGAAACAGATCGGCAGCATCGCGCATGCGTACTTCTTTCTTCGGCGCGATGCGGACCTTTTCCTTGCCCAGCACGTGGTACAGCGTCGCGGTGACGATGCCGCACATGGCGAAGATCATGAAAAGCACGCGCCAACCGAAGGGCTCCACGAGGATAGGGCCAGCTAAGGAGAGAAATACGTTCCCCGACATGCCACCGATCACGAAAAGCCCCATCGCCATGGCGCGGCGATCAGGCGGAAACCACGCAGTAATCAGCACCAAACCTGGTGCGAACAGTAGTGCGCGAAATACGCCGCTAATCAACTGATTGACCAGCGCGCCTTCGAAGGACTGCACCCAGGCCAGATTGAACGACAAGGCGAGACAACCGAGGAGACCGATGAAAAATAAACGCTTCGCGCCGTACCGGTCGGCGAGATATCCCGCCGGAATCTGCCCCAAGCCATAGGTGATGGTTGCCGCCGCCGAGAGCATGCCGCCTTGCGAAAAACTCATTTCCAGGTCTTCGCGGATCAAAGGTAAAAACAGCGCGATGCCACCAATCGCCAGCGACTGAAAACTCTGGCAGATGATGACCAGGCTCACCGTTATATGCGCGTCGAACCGAGGGGAGAGCTTTGATGCGGTAGCATTCGCGGAGGCGGACATTGATGTACCCAGGTAATAAGATTAAATAGGGGACGTACCCCGGTTTGCCGTTGCCTCACGCCAAAACCGTGGTACGTCCCCTATTTGCGAGGCGCATTTTATCTTGTTGAAGAATTGGAGGTCTCGAAGTGAATGCAAACGGCGAACAAGGGCTTGGCAAGGATGTCACGCGTAAGGAGGACCAGCGCTTTCTCTCTGGCGCCGGCAACTACACCACCGATCTGCAATTTTCCGCGCAATCCTATGCGGTGATGCTGCGCTCGCCGCATGCGCACGCGAGGATTTTGCGCATCGATGCATCGAAAGCCGGCGCCATGCAAGGGGTGCTCGCGGTATTGACCGGCGAGGATGCTCACGCCGACAAGTTAGGCGCCATCCCGCATACGCAAATCGCGCCGGGCACCGAGCAGCGCAGCCCGCATTACCTGCTGCCGCGCGACAAGGCGCGGTTTGTGGGTGAAGCGGTGGCAATGGTGATCGCCGAAACCGCGGCGATTGCGCGCGACGCAGCCGAGGCCATCGAGGTCAACTACGAACCTTTGCCCGCCGTTAGCGCCACGCCGCGCGCTGCCACCGAGAAAAACGCCATCGTCTGGGAGGATCTGGGCCGCAATGTCTATATCGAGTTGGATGTGGGCGATGCCGCAGCTACGGACGCGGCATTCGCCAAGGCCGCGCACGTAGTCAAGATGGATACCTGGGTGAGTCGTATCACCGGCGTCACCATGGAGCCGCGTGGCGCAGTGGGTGTGTACGACACCACTCGAGACCGACTGGAATTGCACTGCGGCAGCGGCGGCGTGGCGCGCTTCGCGCAGGAGATGGCGGGCATTTTTGGCTTACCTGCGGAGAAGATTCGCGTAGTCACCCCCGATGTCGGTGGCAACTTTGGCATGCGAAATCCTTTTTATCCGGAATACGCGCTGGTGGTGTGGGGCGCGCGACACGTGAAGCGCCCGGTGAAATGGATCTCAGAGCGTAGCGAAGGTCTGCTCTCCGATTGCCATGCGCGCGATTTAGATGTGCAGGCGGAAGCCGCGTTCGACAAAGACGGCAAGTTGCTCGCCATGCGCAGCCGCAACACCAGCAACGTGGGCGCGCATTTTTATAATTTTGTTGGCTTAGGCAATGGCGTGCAGTTGGTGACGAGTCTCTACCGCGTGCCGGTGGCTTATGTAAAGGGCATAGGTGTCGCCAGCAATACGGCCTCAACCAGTTCGTATCGCAGCGCCGGGCGGCCCGAAGTGATGTTCGTCATGGAGCGCCTGATGGATGTGGCGGCTTTGCAACTCAACATCGATCGCGTTGAGTTGCGGCGGCGCAATTTATTGCGGCCCGACGAACTGCCTTACGCGACGCCCCTGGGCAAAACTTTCGATAGCGGTGAATACTGCGGTGCGATGGACAAAGTCATGGAGATGGCCGACTGGCGTGGCTTTCCAGCCCGTCGTGAGGAATCCAAGCGGCGCGGAAAACTACGCGGTTTGGGCCTGGCGAACTACATCGAAGCCACCGGCGGCTCACCCAAGGAGTGGACGCGAATCACTGTGTTGCCCGAAGGCCGCATTGACCTGGCCATCGGCACGCAATCTTCCGGCCAGAGTCACGAAACCAGTTACGCGCAATTGATTAACGAATGGTTGGGCGTCCCGGTCAACGAAGTGCGTCTGCTGGAAGGCGATACCGACGTACTCGCGGTGGGCGGTGGTTCGCAGTCGGGACGCTCGATGCGGTTTGCTTCCATCATCGTGCAGCGGGCGAGCAATGAGATCGAAGCTAAAGGGCGTCGCATCGCGGCAAAGGTATTGGAAGCCGCCGAGGCCGATATTGAGTTTGGGCGCGGGCGGTACACCGTCAAAGGAACGGACCGTTCTCTGTCTTTGTCCCAGGCTGCCGCAGCCGCGGCGACAAGCAAGGATC
>JBJXEY010000248.1:0-3041 GCA_046153355.1 Burkholderiales bacterium | reverse complement strand
CTCTTGCAATGCCGCGGCCGAGGGGCCGGCGGGGGCGGGAGGCGCGTAACGCTTCACATCCGGGAGCGGCGGCATGGAAGCCAGTTTTTGTTCTTGCAATCCCACATCCAGGTTGATGTACACCGGGCCTTGTGGCGAGGTCTGCGCAATTTGTGAGGCACGCAGCAAGGCCTCATACGCGGCGGGGACGGAGGTGGGTTGGTTATCCCACTTGACGTAATCGCGCACCAAGGCCCCTTGATCGGCGCAGGTATGGATCCATTCAATCCACGGGCGTCGCTGGTCAGCATCCATCGGGCCGGTGGCGCCCAACATCAAGATCGGCACACGTGCGCACCAGGCATTGAAGATGGCCATGCTGGCGTGCAATAGGCCGACGTTGCTGTGCAGCGCCACCGCCATCATTTTTCCCGACGCCTTCGCATAACCGTGCGCGATGGAAACCGCGCTCTCCTCATGCAGGCACACCATCATTTTCGGATTGGCGTTGCCCAGGTAATTGACCAGGCTGTCGTGGAAACCCTTGTAACTCGCGCCGGGGTTGAGTGTGATATAGGGAATGTCCAGCGCCTTCAACATCGCAGCGATGGCATCGCTGCCCCAGGTTTCGGTGGGCGTGCCTTGATGGTTGGCGGGCAATTCGAGCGCGAGTTCGCGCGGCAGGTCGTTCTTGGCGTTCATGGGAGTCCCGAATGAGTTGGAATGAAGAGTGCCGCGCAGCAATCGTGTATTGATCGATTTCCATGCCACGGCGCAAGCGCGAAGTATAGTCATTCGTCTGCGGCCATGCTTTTCAAGGCGAGGCAACGAGGCAACGAGACAGCCATGCAAGATTTTTTTCTTCGATGGAAATAATCCGCTTCGGCTATGATTTGCGCGCGATGTGTTTTTTACCGCGATGTCTGGGCGCGCAATTTCCGTCAAAAGCGATTGGCGTTCGAGCATCGCAAAAATCTAATTTTTCGGAGAGTTATACGTGGCCAATGAAATAAAACCCGTGCGCCGGTTAGTCAGCGGCGTCGATGCGCAAGGACAATCCTATTTCACCGAAGATGCAGCGCCCAAGTCGGTGCGCTCGGTTCCCGAACGCCCTGGCTATTTTGCGCACGAAGTGTGGATATCGACTTCAGCCCCGGCGCCGATTAACGAAGGTGATATGACCGGGCAGGTGAAAACGGTAGCGCCAGTCAACGGCGGCACGATCCTGCGCGTGATCGATTTTCCGCCCGAACCGAAAGATCCGGCCGAGCGCGAACGCGGCATGCGAGCAACTTTCGCCAAGCTCTATAAAGATGCCGATCACAAGCCGGAGAATTCACCGCATCCTGGCATGCACGAGACCGAGACATTGGACTACGCCATCGTGTTATCAGGCGAAATCGTCGCCGTGATGGATAAGGAAGAACGCGTAATGAAGGCTGGCGACATTCTGATTCAACGCGGCACCAATCACGCCTGGGCCAATCGTTCCGACGCACCGTGCCGGATATGTTTTGTTTTGATCGACGGCAAACGTTGATTCGCAATCTAATAACAATTTCATCAAGGAGGTTTTATGGCTACGCAATTGCCCGCGCCACGGCGCGTGATCACCGGGTTTGACGCATCGGGACAATCGATTTTCGAATCCGATAGCTTGGCTGAGGCGCACGTCAATCCCTTACGCCCGGCGATGCGTTCTTACAATGCTTGGGGTACCAGCGCGATTCCCTGTCCGATGCGCGAGGCCGACCAAAGCGGCACGGCGCGCGGCATCATGCCGCCTAAGAATGGTTCAGTGTTGCACATTGTTGACTATCCCCCGGAACCTGCTGACCCTATCGAACGCAAAAAATATCTCGAGGAAATGCGCGAGCGCGTCAAAAAAGTTGAGCGTGCTCCCGAGCCCGGCGTACGCCGTTATCCCGATGGCCCGCACCCTGGTATGCATGAAACGGACACCATTGACTACGCCATTGTGATGTCGGGGGAGATCTGGGCGATCATGGATAAGGGCGAGACTCTGTTGAAGACCGGTGACATTCTCATGCAACGCGGCACCAGCCACGGCTGGAGCAATCGGTCCAATGAATATTGCCGCGTGGCATTCGTCTTGGTCGAAGCCACCCGATAGGTAAGCGATCAAGCGTTCGCTGGTCGTGGTCTGAAAATTTATCGATTGAGGAGAGAAGCATGATTAAAGAATTGCCACCGATGCGCCGTATCGTTTGCGAAATCAACCAAGAGGGAAAGTCGGTGTTCGTCGAAGACGGCCCGCCGAAACACAATCGCACCGCGCCTGATCGGCCCGGATTTCGCGTCAACAATCTGTGGGCCACTTTCGGGACACCCGCCCCCGTGGGTGATCCGGACCGTAGCACCGAAATTAAGGGCATCCTGCCTCCGCGTGGGGGCACCATCGTCAAGGTGATCGACATGCCGCCTGAGCCCAAGGACAAAGCGGAGCGCGACCGCGCCGCGCCAGCGATTCATCATGAGGAAGGGCTGCGCCGCCGCCCGGAAAGCGGTCATCCCGGTTTTCATGAAACCGACACCATCGACTACGCGGTGGTAATGAAGGGTGAGGTGTATGCCATGGTCGATGGCGGGGAGACGCTGATGAAAGAAGGCGACATATTGATTCACCGCGCCACCAATCACGCATGGTCGAATCGTTCGGACAGCATCTGCCGTGTGTTATTCGTGCTGGTGGATGCCAGACCATAATTGCGAGGCCTCAAGGGACGCATCGGCCGAGCCCCGCGTACTACGGACGCGCGTGAGGTTTGATATGCGCTATGGGGTGACGCGGGCGGGTTTTCTCCGCTAACACATGGACCACAGGCGAAACTGGATTCGACAAAAAGAGGCTGGCGACAATACCCGGGCCGCCGCCGCGAATCTGCTCTTGCTACAGGGGATTCGACAACCCGTCGATTTCAACGATGACCTCGTTGCACATCCGGAATATCCCAAGTTGGGTTCGCTCGTCGATAACCTAGAAGAGTGCGGATATCGCGTGAGGGTGGTGCAAGGCGAATGTGAAGAATTCGGGGATATCG
>JBJXEY010000238.1:0-14142 GCA_046153355.1 Burkholderiales bacterium | reverse complement strand
ACTTCACCATCGTTGGATTAATCACCATCACGCCACTGGGGGAAAACAAAATGGTGTAGCCATCCGGTGTGGCGCGGGCCACGGCATCCGAGGCGATGATGCCTCCCGCGCCGACGCGGTTCTCCACAATGAATGGTTGCCCCATGGCCTCGGTCAACTTAGGCGTGACGATGCGCGCCATCAAATCGGTGCCGCCGCCGGCGCCCAAGCCGACCAGCACGCGCACCGGTTTTGTTGGGTAGGTCTGTGCGATTGCCGTCGAAACCAAGCTGGTTGCCAGCCAGAACCATGACAAACGAAAAAGGTGTTGACGATTCATGCGATCGCTCCTTGGTGAATATTTCACTCGCCGCAACGCATCGTTGGGTTGCGCGTTACCATTCTCCACCATGTCGCGGTGGCGGGAACGGCGAAATTATACGAGGACGCCGTCCGGTTCGCGGGGTGCGCAATCAATGGGAGATGGAAATATGAATTGGGATGAAATCAAACTGGATGTGCCGGAGAAAAATTACGACAAACTCGCCTCGCCGGTGGGCACGTTGGTGATGATCACCACGGTCGATATCCAGGGGCGCATCAACGGCGCGTCCTTCGCCACCTGCTTTCGCAATAATCACATACCCACTTGTTACGAATTTTCCGTGGATATGCACAAAGACACTGCCGCCAATGTGCTCGCCACGGGCGAATTTGTGGTCAACATTCCCCCCTTCGAAAAAAGCGTATTGGAGAAGGTTTGTATTCTTGGGTTGCCGTTTGCACCGGGGGTGAATGAATTGGAGAAAGCTGGTCTCACCGCTATTCCTTCCAAAGTGGTGAAACCGCCGCGCATCGCTGAATGTGGCAGTCATTTCGAATGCCGTGTTGAATGGACCAAACAATGGCTGGAGACAAGGCTCACCGTGGTGGGGCGTGTGGTGGCGGCTTCGGTCAATCGCGACTGCGTCGACGCCGAGGGTTTCGTCATTCACGACAAGCTACGACCCGCGCATTTTTGCGGGCATGCCTATATGAAAAATGGCGTATCGAAATTCGTCGCGGCCTATGAGGTTATGGAAGTACCCATGGTGTATACGGGGCCGGAGGCCAAGATGATGACCGGTGTTGGCGAACCGCCGCCCAAACGTGGGTAAGAAATACGCCAAGTAAGAAATACGCCAATCTAGAACCAACCAAGGAATTGTCGATGAAAAAGTTGCCAACAAAACTCCACCTAACCGCCCTGGCCCTGGCGGCGTGTTTTTCGAGCGGCGCAGCCATGTCGCAGGAATACCCGTCGCGCGAAATCCGTTCGTTATGCAACTTTGCCGCTGGCACCGGCGCGGATGTGCTGGTGCGTTACTACAGCGACCAGTTGAGCAGGCTGGTCAATCGCCCCGTGATTGTCGAGAACCGCCCTGGCGCCAATGGCAATCTTGCCACCGATGCTTTGGCGAAATCCAAGCCCGATGGTTTGACCATCATGATCACGCCGGCCAGTTCCACCATTGCCGCCGCCAAACACTTATCAAAAAACCTGCCTTTCGACCCAATCAAGGACATCACACCGGTCACCACCATTTTGCGCTTGTCGTTCACCTTGGCGGTGAATGCGGCGGCGCCTTACAACAATGTGCGCGAATTGGCCGAGGCGCTAAAAAAGAAACCGGGGCATGGCACATTCGGCTCTAGTAATAACACCGGTCTTGTCGGCGGCGAGTTGTATAAACAATTGACCGGCCTGCAAACCACTTCGGTGCCTTATAAGTCGACCCCACAGGGCGTGATCGATCTTTTGAGCGGACAACTCGACTTTTTGATGGCCGACGGAACTTTCATGGCGGGTCAACTCAAGGGCGGGAAAATGAAGCTGCTGGCAGTGACCACGGGGCAGCGTACCTCCGCCTTCCCCAATGTGCCGACCATGGCCGAATCCGGATTCCCTGGTTACGACCTGGGCGCGTGGTGGGGCGTGGTGGTGCCAGGCGGCACGCCGCAGCCCATCGTTGATCGCTTGGCCAATCTTTTCAATCAAATCTCCGCCACCGAGGAGACGAAAAAGTTTCTCGCCACCACCGCAGCCTCGGACGCGCTCCCCGGCAATCAGGCGCAAATGGCGGCGATGATCAAGAACGACATGGATCGTTGGGCGGGCTACGTGAAGTTGGCCAATATCGAACCGCAATAGATAGCAACTTACTCGAAACGGAGGTCCTATGACTTTGGAGATTCGCGAGGCAGGGATGGTGGCGTCATTGGGTTTGCTGGGTTTCTGTGCGACGGTACTTGCGCCGGTCACGATGGCGCAGTCTTATCCGGTCAAGCCGGTGCGCATTGTCATGCCCGCGGTCACCGGCGGCCCCACCGATATTCCGGGACGCATTCTTGCCGAGGGTTTATCCAAATTAATGGGGCAACGCTTCATCATCGACAATCGTGGCGGCGCCGGCGGCATTATTGGCGCGGAGGTGGCGGCGCGTTCGGCGCCGGATGGTTACACCTTGCTGTACGCCAACACCAGCGTGCTGGCGGTCAATCCGGCAACCCATGCCAAACTTCCCTACGACCCGGTCACGCAGTTCGTGCCTATTGGTTTTGTCTCCAACGCGCCGCAGGCACTGGTGGCCAATCCTAAATTACCAATTAAAAATGTGGCAGAGCTCTTAGCCTACGCCAAGAGTAACCCAGGAAAGTTAAACTTTGCCGCCAGTGGCCCAGGCTCCTTGCCACATCTCACCTTCGAATTGTTAAAACTCGAAACCGGATTGAGAGCGGAATTGATTGTCTATAACGGTGGCGGCCCGGCATTGACCGCGGTGGGCGCCGGGCAAGCGGATTTGTTGTTCGATATTGTTGGATCGCGGGTGCGCTCAGGCGAAGTGCGCGCCATTGCCGTGACCGGCACCGCGCGTCACCCCGAAGCCCCCGAGGTGTTAACCATGATCGAGCAGGGCGCGCCTGGGGTGACCGCTACCACGGGCAATGGTTTGGTTGGTCCAACTGGAATTCCTCGGGAAATTGTCTTGGCGCTCAACGCCCGCATGAACGAGGTTTTGAAAATGCCCGATACGCAGGAGAAAATGAAATCCCTGGGGTTGATGCCAGCCGGTGGCACCCCAGAGGATTTTGGCGCTTGGGCCAACGACCAGCGGCAGAAATGGTTACGGGTGGTCAAGGTCGCGGGGATCAAGCAGGAACAATGAGAAAAATTGGTTGATTTAATCAGTAATCCAATAGCGAACAGGCAGAAACCAAAATGAATTGGCTTCGTTTCATGTGTGTAGGGGTATTGGGCGTGCTGCCCGTGCTAGCTGCGGCACAAAACTATCCCACCAAACCAATCCGTATCATCAGTGACTCGGCCTCGGGTAGCCCAGGCGATGTGGCGTTACGTTTGGTGGCGCCTAAGATGAGTGTGGGTTTAGGGCAGCCGGTGATCGTCGAGCCGCGCACCGGCGCCGGCGGACAGATTGCCGCCGGCGAAGTGTTAAAAAGCGGCGCCGATGGGCATACTATTTTATTTAGCACCGCGCTAATTCTGGTTAGCAAATTCGTCATGAAAAGTTTTCGCGTCGATATGGAACGCGACTTCGCGCCTATCAGCCTTGCCTTGCGCGGCAATAATTTCCTTGCAGTGCATAAGTCGGTGCCAGCCAGAAATTTTCGCGAGTTTGTCGATTTCGCGAAGAAGAACCCAGGCAATCTGAGCTTCTCAAGCAATGGCATGGGCTCGTCCTTGCATATTCAATGGGTGGGTGTGACGCTTGCCGCAGGGATAGATCTTTTGCATGTGCCTTATGGTTCGGGCAATAACTCCATGCGGGTCACTGACTTTTTCGTCGGCAGGACTCTCGCCATCATGAGTCCCCTGGGCGCGATGCGTCGGCAACTGGACGCCGGTGAGGTGCGGGTGCTGGCGATGATGGCCGATGAGAGAAATAAATCCTTGCCCGAAGTTCCCGCCATCACCGAAGTGTTGCCGGGCGTGCGGCTCGCCACCGGGTTCTGGGGATTCTGGGCGGCATTGGAGGTGCCACCGACCATCGTCAATCGGCTCTCCGGCGAAATACAAAAGGGTTATCGCGAACCCGACGTGATCGCGCGCCTTGAGTCGCTGGATTCGATCCCGGTTGGCAGCACGCCCCAGGAATTCGCTCTTGCTATCGCCAATCAGATGAAAATATTGAAAGAGATTGTCGGCGCGGCCGGCATAACGCCGCAATAAAAATTTTACTTACCCGGAGGGAGATGCCATGGCTATGCGGTCGAATGCGATTGAAATTGATGCAATGGGTGCGAGGGGATTGCAACGCGGTTGTGGAAAATCCGGTCTCGTCAGTCTTGTGGCCGCGGCCCTATTGAGTATCTCGGGGATGGCACCGGCGCAGACCATTTTGAAAATGTCGACCACCCTGCCGCCCAACAACCCGGTGGTGGGCGATTTCTTCGAACCCTGGGCGAAAAAAGTCAATGTGGCGGCCGGTTCCGAATTTCAGATTCAAGTCATCAACGGCCCCACCATCGCCAACGCCACCAATGTCTGGGATCGCACCGCTAGCGGCGTGGTGGAGATTGGCTTTGGCATTCTGGGCGCGGTGAGCCGTCCCTTCCCCAAGAGCACCATCATCGGCCTGCCATTGTTGGTTGAGGAGAACCAGCTCGCCGCTGCCTCGGTTTCCCTGTGGCGCTTATATTCGAGCGGCTTGACCACCGATGAATTCAAGGATGTCAAACCCATCGCGCTATTTGGCACGCCGGTGCAGGGTATCAGCTCCAAGCAGCCGATACGCCGCCTCGAAGATATGAAGGGCCTGAAGGTGCGCGCTGCCGATAAAACCGTGGCCGATGTGGTCACCGCCCTGGGTGGCGCGCCGATCTCGGTGCCGGCTATCGAGGTGTACCAAGCCTTGAGTCAGGGCGTGGTGGGCGCGTCGGTGGCGGGCTTCGTGCTGGTTACCGCCTTCAAATTGACGGAGGTGGTGAAAAATCACCTGGAAGGTTTGCCACTGGGCGCGCCCGCGGGTTTCATCGTGATGAATCCGCAGGCCTACGAAAAACTCTCGCCCAAGGGTAAGGAGATTCTCAATCAATTCATCGGCGAAACCTTGTCGCGCGAGTTCGGCACTTACTTCATGAACGAAGGCATTCGTAACAAAGAATCGGTGAGGAAGATGCCCGACCACACTTTCTTTCCGCTGACCGGCGCGGAGAAAACGCGCTGGGAGCAGGCCGCGCAACCGGTGATACGCCAGTGGAGCAGCAGCACGCCCAATGGCGAAAAGATTCTCGGCGCCTTCCGCGCGGAAATTCAAAAAGGCGGCAAGTAGGCGCATCCGGGTCGAATGAGTAGCGGCATGCAAACCGAGGGTTTGTCGCGCCTAGACATCTGGTTGACCGGGGTCACGCAACGCGTCGCGTTTCTGGGTGTGTTGGGGATGCTGGTGATCGGCATCCTTGCCACGCTGGATGTCGTGGTGTTGCGATTTTTGTTTAACGCGCCGATTCCAGGCTCTAACGAATTTCTCAACACCATTTTCGCGGTGGCCTTGGCGGCGGTGCTGGCAAGCGGCCTCGCGCAACGCGCCACCATCGAAATCGATCTGCTCAAAGAGAAGCTTGGGGCCACCGCCAGCGCATGGTTGCGCGCGTTGGGTGGCGCGCTGTACGTGCTGGCGCTAGCCCTGGTGACCTGGCAGGTGGCGCTGGCTGCGGGCGACGCGTATACGCAAGGCAAGATCACCACCATTCTGCAATGGAAGCTGTGGCCTTTCTTGTGGGTGATCGCGGCGCTATTCGCGTTTTGCGTGCCGGTGCAGGGCATGGTGTTTGTTTGCCAGGTGCGCGACGCGCTGCGCGAGACGAATACGCGAAAGATTTTGCTATTGGCCCTAGGATTATTTGTCGCGGTGTTGCTGGTCGCGTTGGGCCTTTGGCAGGGGCTAGGCAGCGTGCAAGGCAAGCTCGCTCCTCACGCCGCCAGCATCGCGGGATGGATGCTGTTGCTGTTGTGGGTATTTATTCTTCTTCTGATTCCGGTGAGCCCGGCTTTGCTGTTGACGGGCCTGGTGGGAACCGGCGCGGTGATGGGCTTTGGTTCCGCGTTCAATGTTTTAGGTTCGGAAACGGTGGGCCTCATCACCAGCGCCGACCTGGCGGTGATTCCCCTCTTTCTGATGATGGGCGCGTTTGCCAGCGTGAGCGGCATGGCATCCGATATGTATCGCCTGGCGCATGCGCTTCTTGGACCACTGCGTGGCGGCCTGGCCTACGCCACCATCGGTGGATGCGCGGGCTTTGGTTCGATCTCTGGCACCTCCATGGGCACTGTGGCCACCATGGGCGCGATTGCCTTGCCCGAGATGAAGCGGCGTGGCTATTCGACGGAACTCGCCACCGGTTGCATTACCGCCGGCGGCACGCTGGGCCAGTTGGTGCCGCCGGGCACCGCGATCGTGATTTACGCGTTGCTGGTGGAGGAGTCGATAGGCCGGCTGTATGTGGCGATCCTGATCCCGGCGCTATTGACCATGCTCTTGTATATGGCGGCGGTGGGCTACGTGGTGCACCGCGATCCGGCGAGCGCGCCCGGACGCGATCGATTCGATATAAAAGAAGTGCTCGCGGCGATCAAAGGCGCGACCAGCAGCTTTATCCTCATCTTCGCGGTGATCGGCGGAATATTGTTTGGCGTGTTCACCGCCACAGAGGCTGCGGCGGTCGGCGCGGTGATTGCGTTCGTCGATGCGCTCCTGCGTGGCAAGCTCGGGCGCGGCGCCTTGTGGGAGGTAATCGGCGAGACCACGCGTTCAACCTCGATGATTTATTTCGTCATCATCGGTGCCTTGATGATCGCGTTTTTTGTCGGCACCTCGGGCCTGCCCGATTTGACCCTGGCCGCGCTTACCGATTCGGGAATGCCCAAACTCGCGATCCTGTGTCTGCTGATCTTTGCCTACATCCTGCTTGGCACCGCCATGGATGGCTTCACCATCATGATCATCACCGCGCCGCTCACCGCGGCGATGATCGTGAAACTGGGCTACGACCCCATCTGGTGGGGCGTGATGATGGTGGTGCTGGTGGAACTGGGCGAAGTCACGCCACCCTTCGGCATGAATCTATTCATGATGAAAAGCCTCGCGCCCGAGGTGCCCATTGGCACAATCTTTCGCGGCGTCACGCCGTTCGTGGTGGCCGATTGCATCAAAGTGGCGCTGATGATCGCGTTTCCGGCGTTGGCGCTGTGGCTGCCAGGGATCGCGTTCAACAAGTGAAGGCAGGCGCTTAAGGTAATTTTCGACGCGCCAAACTTGTTATCATTCGCCCCTCTTCCGCGCGCCCGTAGCTCAGTTGGATAGAGCACCTGGCTTCGAACCAGGGGGTCGTGGGTTCAATTCCTGCCGGGCGCGCCATCTCGTTTATTTGTACCTGCTTTTTCGAAAATTGCAGCAGCTTCCTTTGCTATAATTCGCCCCCTCAGCGCGCCCGTAGCTCATCTGGATAGAGTACTTGGCTACGAACCAAGGGGTAGGGGGTTCGAATCCCTCCGGGCGCGCCACGAATTCAAGCACCTAGCGCCGGCTTCATGACGGCGTTTTCCTTCAACGTAGGGCAAACGTCATGTAACCTGTCCACCACTCGGCCAAGTGCGCCGATGACAGGTGTGCGTAACGCCGCACCATCTCCGACGAAGCCCAGCCGCCTAACTCCTGCAATACCGCAGTCGGTGTACCCGCCTGGATGTGCCAACTTGCCCAGGTGTCGCGCAGTCCGGTTGCGCGCCCGGCACGATCAGGTGGTTGAAATTGGGAAAGGCCCAGTCGCTGATGCGATCCTTCGCGCCAGTGGAATAGCGCTGCCTTACTCCGGAAGATGTTTCCCCGTAGGACTGGGTCGGCGTAGCGGTGGCTATTCTGCCTTCCCCGTAGTTGGTCAGCTTGCCCCAGCGCTCGCGCTCCTGCTGGAGGAACACGGCCATGTGCTCGGGCGTATTGCGGATGGCCTCGACGCCCGGCTCAATCAAACGTTTGGCCATTGCCGGCTGCTTGAGCGATTCGGCAACCGCCGCCGACAGGCGGGTCGCAATCGGCAGCGGCGTTTCCCGGCGGCGCGCGGAATGCCTCCTCGGCACCGAAAACCTTTCGCGCAACCGATCCGCGACAACGCGCACCAGACGGTCCGCCCCGGCCGGCGGATAGGGCACGACGATTCGCACCGTTTTGTTGGGGTAGCTTTGATCCTGGGCGTGGGCCGTGTTCAGCACGGCAAGCCCCGAGAGTATCGTGACCGGCTGAACAAACAGCCTCAGCCACGCAGGGGGGAACGATCAGCGCCAATGTTCATGCTTGCTGCCGGAAGACTAGCCCAAGTGGTGAATAAAGTCGCCGACCACCGAACTGAATCTCTCTGGCTGCTCCCGATACACATAGTGGCCGGCATTCTTGAACACATGAAACTCGCCGCGAATCGAGGCCGGCACCAGGATTCGCATCGCCTCGAGCCCGGTGGGGTCAAGGCGCGCGCTGGGATCGTCGTATCCCCAAGTCAGCAGCAGCGGGCAGGGAATGCCGTTCGACGCGATTCGTGATCGCAGCAATTCACGCTTCACATTGAGATCATCGCGAAACTTCGCCCACAGACCGTCATTCATCTTCGACTTGGCAAGCTGGTATTTCGGCAACGATTCGATCGCCACATTAGTGTCGAGAAAATCATCGTCAAGATGCGCACCGGACCACGAATTGGCCGTCAATCGATGGCGCCATTGCTCCCTCGCCCCGGAAATTTTGGCCGCCTGTTTGTTCCATTCCTTGTATATCGCGTTGGGCGCCGCCATCAGGGTTGCGCTGGACACGACGATCAGCGAGGACGCGAGGCCCGGATAGTCCATGGCAGCGTTGACTACGGTGTAACCACCGCGCGAATGCCCCGCAAGGTGCGCCCTGGGGATATTCAGCGCCGCCATGAAATCGCGCAGGTGCGCGACCGTGGTGCCGATTACATAGTCGCCGTCGGCACGCGGATTATCGCTATACCCGCTGCCGATCTTGTCCATGGCGATGACTCGAAAACTTCGCGCCAGCGGGCCGATTGCGGGCAACCAGTCCTCCGCGCAACCCATGCTGCCGAACTGGCCGCCATGCACCAGAATCAGCGCAGGCCCCGCGCCGCACTCGAGGTATCGGGTGCGAATGCCGCCGGCGTCGACATATTTTTCCGTAATACCCGAAACGGAAGTCATGTCACTTTTTTCTGATCTCGTTGTAAAGATCGGTAATCTGCTTCATTTCCGCCACGCCGCTGTCCAGTGACACCGCCACATACTGCTTCAGGTTGGACATGTCCGGCTCCGAGGCTTTGTGTTTCGGATTGCCCTCGACATCGCGCCGCATGCTGAACGCGCCGGTACTGTTGGACTTGCCCCATTCGCGCACGTAGGCCTCCTGCCCTTCTTTGCTCAGCAGCCAGTTGACGAACACTTTGGTTGCGTTCTTGTTGGGTGCGTTCTTCAGTACCGAGACGCCGCGCGAATGCATGAAAGTGGCGGGGAAGGGCTTGATCTTGTCGCAACCTCCTTCCTGCAGGCATTCGAAATAGACATTTTCCGCCGTGCCCAGCGCGACGGCGCTTGCGCCCTTGAAGGTACTCAATGTGTTCTGGCGATCATTGTCGATGTAGACCGGTTCCATCTCCGAGAGCAGCCTGCGCATATAGGGCTGACCTTTGACCTTGGCGATCGCCGCCAACATCATGCTGCCGCCATGGGGGCGGCTCGGGGTGCGAATGGAAATTTTCTTTTTCAGGCTCGGATCGAGAAGATTGTCGAGGGTCAACTGCCCGCCCGGGACAAAGCCCGTGTGATAGAGCCCCAGATTCTGCAGGTAGTGCGTATGAATGAACACGTAGGGCCGGTCCGGCGCCGGATAAACAAAATCCGGCGCACGCCAGTTGGACATATTGGTGACTTCGGGAAGCACCAGGTAATCGCTGATCTTGTCGAGGCCGCCAGCAGGATAGACGATGCCGTTCATGTTTGCTGCCGTGGCCCACCAGACATCCCATGCGAACAAACCGTTTTTCTGCTCGGTGATGATGCGCGGCGCGGCATCGCTGGGATGGCTGATGGTTTGCTGCACATCGATGCCGCTGAATTTGGCCTTGAATATTTTCACCACGTTCTCGAAACCATCGTCCGGTTGAACGATGATTTTAAGTTTCTGGCCTTTGGCGCCCGCGACGGCAGCCTTCCACTGGGCGTCGGCGCTTGCCTGGGCATGTGCGGGCAGGTGAGTCAAAAGAATCGCCGAACACAAAAGAGTGCCCGCAGTCTATTTCAGGCGGGTCATGCGGGATGGGGCAAAATCGGACATTGAAACCTCCACGGTTTGATGAAACGACTGAACGGTTTGAAAAAAGGAAAGCATAGCGCGATCTGCCTTGCTCAGGCCTGATCCAGGCCGTAGCGCGAACTGACGGCACGCGCGAGGATCGCTGCGATCATGGTGATGGCAAGGACCAGCAGGCCGACAATCGTGGCCGCTTCAAATTTGCCGGATTCAAGAAATGCCAGTTGCAGCAATGACAGTGGTTGCGTGTCACCGGTGCTCAAGAGCGCGACCACACTCACCACCGAGACCGCCGTGGCAAAAACCTGCAAGCCGACAACAATGACTGCGGGCGCGACCAGAGGCAGAATGACATGAAAAAAGGTATAGGTTTTCGTCGCGCCGCTGGTCCAGGAGGCCTCTTCCAGTTCCGCCTTTAGCTGCACCAGGCCGCCGCGTGTGATCTGGACGCCCACGGTCATGCTGCCAAGGATGACCGCAAACACCATGGCCCAGATGGTGCCGTAGGCCAGCCGCAGCCCCGGCACGGCGACAAACATCTCCAGTATCGCCAGGCTGATGACGATGCCGGGTATCACGGTTGGAATCCAGGAAAGGAAATCGAGCGCCTGGCGGCCGAAGAACCGGGTCTTTACCGTGTAGTACGCAATGAGCGAGTAAAGCGCCATCCCCAGGAATGCCGCGGCGCCCCCCAGCAACATCGAATTGATGAAGGATTTCACCAGGTCGTCGCGCGAGAAGGCCGTCACCCAATGACGAACCGTCCAAGGGTCGTTCAGGGCGAACACCCCGAATATTTTCATGAAGCTTCCCATCAGAAGCATCATCGTGGGCAGCACGGTCATGATGGCGAGCATCCCCGCGAGCGCCCAGAAAATCGGCCATTTCCATTTGCCCAGATCCTGGATTCTGGAGATGAATTTGCCGCCCACAGTCGCGTGCGAATGGCGGTGCGAGAACCATTGTTGCGCAATGACAAAGGGAATGGTCAACGCCACGAACCCCAGCGACAGAGCGCTACCCATGCCATAGGCCGGGGGTTCGCTCTTCATGGCGCGGTAAATGACGGTGCTGTAGACATCGATCGACGCCGGGGTACCCAGAATCAGCTCGATCTCGAAGGCCTGCATGGATCGGATGAAGCCGAGCAGCAAAACCGCCAGCAGGGTAGGCAGCATCAATGGCACGACAATCTTGAACAGCATGCCAGACAGGCCCGAGCCGCAGGCGCGCGCGGCCTCTTCCATGGCCGAGTCCATCGCACGCAAGGCGGGGGCGAGCAGAAACACCTTGATCGGAAGCGTTGAAGTCACCAGATGCACCCAGACGATTCCCCACCAGGAATAAATATTGATCAGCGGCTCCTTGAGCGAGGGGAAAATGCTCTTGAACCACGCGTTGATGATGCCCGCCTCCCCGCCTGCCAGCAACACCCACGCCATGGCCACCGGTAGCGCCGGCATGAACAGGGCGATCCAGAATCCGACCTCGATCCATTCGCGACCCGGCAGATTGGTGCGCACGATCAGCCAGGCAATGGCGATGCCGAGCACCATCGAAATACCCTGCCGCGCGACACTGAGGGTCAGGGTATTCCATACCGCCTCCATAATCTGGCCATGGGAAAAGGCTTCAATCCAGTGACGCAGGGTCCAGGTCGACGGTCCGCCCGGTTGCGCCTCTTCCAGACTGGTCAAGACCAGTTGCAGGCCGGGATAGAGAACGAAGAAAGCCAGCGCCACAAACAGGGTGACGTAGGCAAGATGCGCGCCTGCGGGCAATAACGCGCCCAGCCATCGCGGCTGAGTGGCAGCGGCAGTCACGTTGCGCCTGCCTCGGGAGGCCAGAGATGGAGCTTGTCGCCGGGAAAGCAGATGCCGACTTCGCTTCCCTCGTGAAGGTTCTCCACCGGCGGCAGCAGCACACTGATGAGCGCGCCACTGCCAAGCTGCAAAGTCGCCTCGTAGCGATCGCCGAGAAACAGCAACGCGAGGATTCGCGCTCGAAGCGGCTTGCCATGTTGGGACTCAGCGGCATCAGGCTCGGTGACCAGTACCTGCTCCGGCCGGATGCCTACGAGGCAGGGCGCGCCGGACGCGGCATTTGCATGATGGTTCATGCCGCCGACATCGATCTCAATGCCTTCATCCAGCAGCACCCGCGGCTTTCCACCGGCGCTTGTGCCGCTGACTTTGCCGGGGAGGAGAATCGTGCGACCGAGAAAATCCCGAACCGCCGCAGTGCCGGGATGATCATACAAATCGCGCGGCTCGCCGATTTGTTCGATCTCCCCGCCGCGCATCACGGCAAGCCGGTCGGACAGCGACAGGGCTTCCGACTGGTCGTGTGTGACAAACAGCACGGAAATGCCCAGCCGCCTCTGCAGCAGTTTGACCTCGGTACGCATCTGGTCGCGCAGCTTTGCATCAAGATTGCTGAACGGTTCATCCATCAACAAAAGGTCGGGTCCGAATACCAGCGCGCGCGCCACGGCAACCCGTTGCTGCTGCCCTCCGGAGAGCTTGGTGCTGGATCGCTGTTCGAATTCACGCAACCCGACGAGGTCAAGTATTTTCACCACCGCGTCGCGAATTTCACCGGGTGGCCGGCGTTGCGCCCTCAAGGGGTAGGCGACGTTTTCGAACACGTTCATGTGCGGCCAGATGGCGTAGGACTGAAACACCATTCCCATGCGGCGTTTTTCCGGCGGAACGAATATACGCTCCGCGGCGCAATCCACCATGTTCTCATCGAACCAGATTTTGCCCTCGCTCGCCCGCTCCAGGCCGATCGCCATTCTGAGCGTCGTGGTTTTGCCACAGCCGGAAGCCCCCAGCAAGGTGAGAATTTCACCGCGCTTGAGCGAGAATGAGGATCCCTTGACGGCGGCGACTTCGCCGTACATTTTGCGTACCGACTCGAATCGCAGGACGGTGTCCGGGCCGCTGCGTTTTTCACCAGGCAAGACTTGCGTCGCTTCAGTCATGCGCGACGGCAACCCATTGCATGGCGAACAAATAACACGCCGGACTCATTATTTGACCAGCGCCGGCCAGCGATGGCCCCAGGGCCGCGCCGCTTCGATCATTGCGGAGAGCCGCAACACACCCACGTCATCTCCAAGCCGTCCGACAATCTGAACTGAAAGTGGCAGGCCGTCTCCAGATTGATCGAACGGGACTGCCGCCGCCGGGTTGTAGGAGAGGTTAAACGGCGAGAGCATGCCCAGCGCCCCCCTGCTGTCGTCGGCCGCGCCGCTGGTGTCGATTAACGGCGCCGTGCCACAACATGGTGAGAGAAGAAAATCGTAATCGAGAAACCACTGCCGCATGGCCTCCGCATAAGCCCGATTTCGTTTCAGAATCTTTCGATATTGCCAGGCAAGCGCGCGCCGGCCCGCATCGTAGATGGGCCGCGCCTTGTCGGACAAATCCGCGTGGTGCTTTTCCCAGAATCCCGGAATCATGGCCTCCGCCGCCGCATAGTGGTCCCCCGAGTAGGCCCACACACCGGGTTCCAGTTCGTCACCGCCTTCGGGCAGCGGCGGATCGGCCTGGACGAGATCACAGCCAAGCTCGCGCAACAAGGCGCTTGCGTTCTCGATCATCTTGACCTGCATGGCATTCGGATTTGCTTTCATGCCCAGATTGCGGCTGACCGCGACACGGGCGCCGCGCACATTGCCGTTGGCGAAAGACAGGTAATCCGGATGCGGGTGCAAGGACGCGTCCGGATCGCTGGGATGCGGGCCGCCGAGGACCGCCATCATCAACGCGCTATCCCGCACGGTTCGTGTCATCGGCCCGTTGTGGGA
>JBJXEY010000190.1:0-29555 GCA_046153355.1 Burkholderiales bacterium | reverse complement strand
AGCAGCGGCGCGTTGTGCGCTCATCTGTTTTCGCAGTGCCTCGGTGGCTAGGCTATCGACTGCCTCTTGGCCCTTCAACACTACGCCATAGAACTTAGTTGCCGACTCAGGCGACACCAGCCCTTCGATCACATCCCACAATACGCGCTCGGGTTCGCGCTCCAGGGGATCGCCCCAGCCGCCGCCTGAACCCGCGTGGATTTTCACTTCCGATCCGGCGGGCACCCAATGGCGGCTGAGGTCCACATCGGTGAATTCGCTTTCGCCGGGGAGTTTTAATAGTTTCACGCCGGGCTCGCCGGGCAATCCGCCGTGCAATCCCCAGGGCAGGCAGTGCTGGCGGCGTGGACGTTCCATATTCCAATGGCCTTCGGCGCGGTTGCGCATCAGCATGGTGCTACCCAGGCCGCCTCGATACTTGCCCGGCCCTCCCGAATCCAGGCGCAGACCGCGTGTTTCGATAATCAGCGTGGTCTTCATTTCCAGTTCCTCGATAGCGGCGATGCGCACATCACCCTGGCAAACGGTGACCGCGGCGGATTCGCCATCTTCGGTGGGGCGCCCGCCCCAGCCGCCACCGCCGAACGCGGTGATGACAAAACGCCGCTTGCTTTGTGGATTGATGCCATAGAACACGCCGTTATTGCCCATCAAGCCAAAATGCGCGGCGGGTACACGATCGGGGATTGCCTGCGCCAGAGCGGCGACGATGGTGTCCACCACCATCGGCAGCACCACGCTCCAATGCGCCATCGGCGCGGGGTAACGCGCCATCATCATATTGCCCTCGGGAATGATGCATTTCAACGCACGAAACGAACCTTCGTTCACCGCCTCGTTGGGCGCGGTGAGCGCCTTGTAGGCGATGCGCGGCGCGGCCAGGGTCCTGGAATTCATCGCCGATTTGCGCTCCCCCGAGCTTTGCGAGTGATCGATGGTCATCTCACCCGATTTGATGGTGACCTTGGCGTGGAAACGAACCGGAACGCCTTTCAACACGCCATCGTCATCCAGCACCGATTCCGCTTCATATTCGCCGTCGGGGAAGGTGGAAACCAGGTTGCGGCATTTCTGTTCGGTCTCATCGAAAATTTGTTGGATGGCGGCCAGCACCGTGCCGCGACCGTATTTGTCAAACATTTCGTCCAAACGCCGCAACGCCAGGCGGCAGGCAGCCATCTGCGATTTCATGTCTCCAAGCGACGATTCCGGATAACGAATGTTGTCGCTGATCACGCGATACAAGGTTTCATCGACTTCGCCCGCGCGGTAAATTTTCAGTTGATCGAGTTGCAGACCCTCAAGCCACGGGTCGGCCACGGTGAGGCCGGCGCCAAAGCCAGTGCTGGTGCCGCCCACGTCGATCCAATGCGCGCGCACGATGGCGAACATCAGCAATTCGCCCTTGTAGAAATAAGGCATGTGAATGCAGATGTTGTTGAGATGTTGACCGGCCACGCGCTGGTGGTTGCTGATGAGCACGTCCCCCGGCTTGAAACCTTCCTTCTCATAGCGCTGCATGGCGTCGGTGATGATGACGCCCAGGTCGGCGATGAAGTGCGATACGCCGCCAATGTTTTGCGATACCAGATCGCCATTGGGCAGCACCAGCGCGGTGCAGAAATCGCGCACCTCGTAAATGATCATGTTGTAGGAGGTGCGCTGCAGGTCAACCGCCATTTCATTGGAGATGGCCGGCAGGGCATTGCGGATCACCTCCAAAGTCACTGGGTCCAGATGAGACTCCTTGACGCGTGTGTCCATGGCGCTTCCTGTTTCTTCCGTAAGAATCGAAGGGATGGGGAGATGATGACTTGAGCGATGAAGTGATCGCTGACGCGACTATTGCGCCTGAATGCCAACCGCCTTGACTACTTTTGCGTAGACGGAGAAATCGCGTTTGATCATGGCGGCGAAATCCTCGGGCGAACCCGACACGGTCACCATGGCCTGGGATTCGAACTTGGTGCGCAGGTCCGGTGCGTCGAGTACACGGGCCACATCGCCATTCAAGCGCGTGACGATGGCGCGCGGCAGATTGGGCGGGCCAAAAAATCCGAACCAATCCACCGTCGACTCGAACCCCGGCAACACTTCTTCCAGTGTCGGTGTATTGGGAAGACTGGCAAGGCGCTTGGGAGAAGTGAGCGCGAGGAGTTTCATCCTTCCCACCTGCACGTGCGGCAATACCGAACTTGGCGTGGAGAAGCTCAGTTGCACTGTATCGTTGGCCAGACCGGTGACAATTTCCGCGGCGCCACCGAAGGGTACATGCAGCATGTCGATATTGGCAACGATCTTGATCTGTTCGCCGCGCAAATGATGCGAAGACCCAATGCCATTGCTGCCATAGGCGATCTTTCCGGGGTTCTTGCGCGCGTATTCGATTACCTCGCGCGCAGAGTTGGCGGGCACCGAGGCGCTCACCACAAAGCCGGTGACCGCGCTTGCGAGGTTGATGATCGGCGTGAAATCACGGAAAGTGTCGTATGGCATGGTTTTCACCAGGTGCGGCGCGACCACCTGCGTGCTGGCGGTCCCGAGCAGCAAGGTGTAACCGTCGGGGACGGCCTTGGCTACCGCATCGGCGCCGATGCGTCCGCCCGCGCCGATGCGATTCTCGACGATCACCGGTTGGCCCAGCATGGGTGAAAGCTTTTCCCCCACCAGCCGCGGCACCAGGTCAGGCAGGGAGCCTGTGGAGAATGGCACGATTATGCGTACCGGCTTGGTGGGATAGCTTTGCGATAGCGCCGACAAGGGAATGAGCAGACTCGACGTGCACGCAATGAGCAGCTGACGCGGTGTGCCGCAAAGATGTTTCTCCGAGGTAAAGACAATGGTCATGATGGTGATCTCCTTCGAGGTAATCGTTCGCGACGCGCATTAGAAACGCTTGCGTGATAAAGGGCAAGTGAGTGAGAGTCGGCCGCAGGCAAGCGCTCAAGGTATGGCTACGGGCAGGCAAGCGAAGCGCGGCCAAACCAAATTTTAGTGTGGCTTAGCTTAGATTTGGCGGCGCTCCGCTGGCGATGACCTTGTCGTCGAGCATGGCATCGATTTCTTCATCGCTAAAACCCGCTTCGGCCAATACCTCGAGCGTGTGTTCGCCCAGGCCCGGCGCGGCGCGGCGCAAGCTCATATCGTAGAGGTTGCTCTTGAACGGCATTTTGGGCACGCCGGCGGTACGCCCGCCGGGGAATGTGGTGGGAATGAGCTGACCGGTGGCGAGAAGATGTGGGTCATCGAACAATTGATCGGGGCGGTTCACCGGCGAGTAAGGAATATTCGCGCCTTCGAGTTTGGCGATGAGCTCGGCGGCGGTGTACTTGGCGGTTTCCGCATTGACGCGCGGCAACAGGTAATCGCGCTCCACCGCCCGCTTGGGATTGGTATCCAGGCGCGGGTCGGCAAATAGATCGGGCAGGCCGAACTCCTTGCAGAAGCGCTCCCAATGGGTGTTCGAAGTGACCGCGATAAATACTTTCTGCTCGTCCTTGGTGGGAAACAGATGAAAAATTCCCCATCCCATGCGCACACCTTGACCTTCGGTGGCCATGGGTTTGCAGGCTTCGCCGTTTTGTCCCGAGCGCGCCAGGTGCTGCCCCACCAGAAACACGGTGGTCTCGAATAGCCCGGAGGTGATTTTCTGCCCCACGCCGGTGAGCTCGCGCATGTAGAGCGCGGCGAGAATCCCGATGATGCCGTAGGTGGCGGCGCCAATATCGATGATCGATGCGCCGGCGCGCAGTGGCCGTCCGGGTGGCCCGGTCATATAGGCGAGGCCACCCATCATCTGCACCACTTCGTCCAATGCCAGGCGATTTTCATAGGGGCCGGGTAGGAAACCTTTGACGGAAAGATACAGAAGGCGCGGATTGACTTTGGCCAGATCTTCGTAACCCAGGCCCAGGCGCTCCAAGGCGCCGGGCGCATAGTTATCCAGGCAAATATCGGCTTTGGCGACCAGTTTCAATAGCGTCGTCTTTCCCTTGGCGGATTTCAAATCGATGGCCAGGCTGCGTTTATTGCGGTTGTAGTGAAAAAAGCCTGAGCTTCCGGCGCCCGGCATGCTGCGCGCCTGATCGCCGCCGTCGATACGCTCGATCTTGATGACATCGGCGCCCAGATCGGCGAGCAACAGCGCCGCTGCGGGGCCGGCCACGATGTGGCCAAGCTCCAGGACTTTCAGATTTTGCAACGGCAGGGGTCTATCCACTTTAGTACCTTATTGGAATTGATAATCCGCCAGTATTAAGGCGGAATAACGATATTCAATTTAAAAAGTTGACAATTATGCGGCTCGGCGCGATCCGGCGCGTGCCCTCGACAATACTAGGCCGCCGCGCGCTGCTCACTCATTTGCCTTCGCAATTCGCTAGTGGCCTTGGCATCGAGCGTATCGGCGCCTTTTAATACCACGCCGTAGAACTTTGTCGCCGACTCGGGCGACACTAGCCCTTCGATCACATCCCACAAGACACGTTCGGGTTCGCGCTCCAGGGGATTGCCCCAACCGCCGCCGGAGCCGGCATGGATCAGCACTTCGCTGCGATCGGGCACCAGATGGCGCGACAGGTCGACGTTGGTGAATTTTTCTTCGCCGGCTTTCTTTAACAATTTGGTGCCGGCTTCGCCAGCCAACCCGCCGTCCAGGCCCCACGGCGGGCAGTTCTGCCGGCGCGGGCGTTCCATGTTCCAGCGGCCCTCCGAAATATTCTCGATACGCATGGTGCTGCCCAGACCCCCTCTATTTTTCCCGGGGCCGCCGGAGTCTTGCCGCAAGCCGCGCGTGTGGATGATGACTGGGCTCTTCATTTCCAGTTCTTCGATCGAGGCGTTGCGCACATCGCCCTGGCACACGGTAACCGCCGCAGATTCGCCATCCTCGGTGGGCCGCCCGCCCCAGCCGCCGCCGCCTGAGCAACTGATGACGAAGCGGCGTTTCGATTTTGGATTGATGCCAAAGAACACGCCGTTATTGCCCATCAGGCCAAAGTGCGCCGCCGGCACACGATCAGGAATGGCTTTGGCCAGTGCCGCGACAATGGTATCGACCACCATCGGCAGCACGATGCTCCAGTGCGCCATCGGCGCGGGGAAGCGCGCCATCATCATGTTGCCCTCGGGAATGATGCACTTCAATGCGCGAAACGACCCTTCGTTCACCGCCTCATGGGGCGCGGTGAGCGCTTTGTAGGCGATGCGCGGCGCGGCCAGGGTTCTCGAATTCATCGCCGATTTGCGCTCGCCCGCGCCCAGCGAATGATCGATGGTCATCTCGCCGGCTTTAATGGTGACCTTGGCGTGAAAGCGCACCGGCTCGCCCTTTAACACGCCATCGTCATCCAACACCGACTCGGCCTCGTAGACGCCATCGGGAAAGGTGGAGACCACATTGCGGCATTTGAGCTCGGTCTCATCGAATATTTTTTGAATGGCGGAGAGCACCGTGTCGCGGCTGTATTTATCGAACAATTCATCCAGACGACGCAGCGCCAGGCGGCATGCGGCCATCTGCGACTTCATGTCACCTAAAGAAGACTCGGGGTAACGGATGTTGTCGCTGATGACGCGATACAAGGTTTCATCGACCTCGCCGCCGCGATAGATTTTGAGCTGATCCAATTGCAGGCCTTCCAACCATGGGTCGGCGACGGTGAGGCCCGCGCCGAAACCTGTGCTGGTGCCACCCACATCGATCCAGTGCGCGCGCACGATGGCGAACATCAGCAATTCGCCCTTGTAGAAGTAGGGCATGTGGATGCAAACGTTGTTTAAGTGTTGGCCGGCAACGCGCTGGTGATTGCTGATGATCACATCGCCCGGTTTGAAACCTTCCTTGGCGTAACGATCCACGCAATCGGTGATCATCACGCCCAGATCGGCGATGAAGTGCGACACACCACCCACGTTCTGTGACACCAGATCGCCATTGGGCAACACCAGTGCGGTGCAGAAATCGCGCACTTCGTAGATGATCATGTTGTAGGAAGTGCGCTGTAGATCGACCGCCATCTCGTTGGAAATCGCGGGTAAAGCATTGCGTATCACTTCGAGCGTGACAGGGTCGAGCGAGGATTCCTTGACGCGTTGGTCCATTTTGTTTCCTAGGATTCGAGCAAACGATTTGATTGAAACGTTATTTTGGCGAAGCGGCGCGAAATGCGATATGAAGTTATTCGGGCTTGATGCCCGCCGCCTTGGCCACCTTGGCATAAATCGCGGTTTCCGATTTCATCAGTGCGGAAAATTCCTCGGGCGTGCCGCCGACAATCTGAATCGATTGCGATTCGAACTTGCTGCGGATATCCGGATGGTTCAAGGCTTTGCCGATTTCGGTATTGAGCCGCGCAACGATGGGCGCGGGCAATCCGGCGGGGCCGAAAAAGCCGAACCAGTCGATGGTGGAGAAAAAACCCGGCAGCAGTTCGTCCAAGGTGGGCAGGTTCGCCATCGCGGGAACGCGCTTGGGCATTGTGACCGCGAGCATGCGCGCCTTGCCGGCCGCCACATGCTGCCCGATGGAGGCTGGCGTCGAGAAGGTGAGCTGCACCGTGTCGGTGACCACGCCGGTCACAACCTCATTGGACCCGGGGTAGGGCACGTGGATGAGATCGATGCCCGCCACCATCTTCAAGAATTCGCCGCGCAGATGATGCGAAGAACCGATGCCGTTGCTGCCGTAGGCGAGCTTGCCAGGGTATTTCTTCGCGTAATCGATGAACTCGCGCACCGACGTGGCCGGCACCGCCATGCTGGTCACAAAGCCAGTTACCGGACTCACGCCATTGATGATGGGGGTGAAGTCCTTGAAGGAGTCGTAGGGCATGTTTTTGACGAGAAACGGCGCGACCAAATGGGTGGTGGCGGTGCCCAGCAGCAGCGTATACCCATCGGGTATCGCTTTCGACACCGCTTCGGCAGCGATGCGCCCGCCCGCGCCGACGCGATTCTCCACGATGATGGGCTGGCCCAGCACAGGAGAGGCTTTTTCACCCACCAGTCGCGGCACCAAATCGGGCAGCGAGCCGGCCGTGAAGGGAACCACGATGCGTATTGGTTTCACCGGATAGGACTGGGCCTGGACTTGGTTGGCAACCAAAAATGAACCCGCCAGCGCCGTGGCAGAAATGCGGTGAGCGATTCGAATCATTTTTTTCCTTCAAATTTGCTTCAGCCGCAATCTTGACTCAATTCGGGTCTTGACGGAAGCTCTGTGGTCATGAATAAACCAAAACACCCCGATGCTGCGGACCTCGCTAAATTCGTTTGGGTGATCAGCGCGCCGAGTTTGGCTGGATCGTTTATCGCGGTTGAGGCGCAGAATACGTAAATTCCATTTCACTTACGGAGGCGAAAATGAAGCAACTATCCCGCAGTGTTGTACGCGTGTCCCTCTTGGCCGGCGCCGTTGCCGCCGGTATTTCGGCTATCGCTGTGGTGGCGCAGACCGCCGCAACTGTCGCGCCCGGCCCCAACAAACTGGTATTTCCTGCCGATTGGGCCAAGGGAGTGATGTACGCCACCGTTGATCGGCCCGACACGCGCCAGTACCGCGAGTTCTATTCCAGTGCCGAGGCGGTGAAAGCGGCGCGCGCCGGCCAGCCCATTCCCGATGGCACCATCATTACGCTCGCGGCCTATTCGATAAAAATGGACGGTGACAAACCGGCGCTCGATGCCAATGGCCGCTTCATCAAGGACCGGCTGGTGGCGGTGAATTCCATGCAGAAGAAAAAAGGCTTCGGTGACGACATCCCCGCGCCCATCCGCAATGGTGATTGGATCTACCAGTCGTTTTCACCCACGGGCGAGGTGAATATGAAGGCCAACCTCACTGCCTGCTATCAGTGCCACCTGCCCTTTGCCAAGGACGACTATCTCACCAATTTGGCCAAGCTTCAGGGGCGGTTCCCGCAGGTGGCAAAGGTGGATACCCCCAGCGGCATCAGCAGTATCGCCATTCGCGGCTTCGCGTTTGGGCCGGAGAAGCTGCGCGTCCAGGCCGGGCAAAGCATCACCTGGACCAACGCCGACGACACCCCGCACCAGGTCAGCGTGGTGGGCCGTAGCGAGCGCAGTGGCCTGATGTTGAAGGGACAATCGGCGACCATGAAATTCGACGCAGCGGGGAGTCTTGATTACATCTGCGGGCTGCACCCGACGATGAAGGGCACCATCGAGGTTACCGCGCAGTTGAAGTAGTCACCGCTTTTCCTGCGCACACGTGCCGGTACGCGCATGGAAAGCTAAAGAGAACCCGCATGAATACACCACGCGAATTGAATATTTCGTTGGTCGATGAACTGCACGCGCTACTCGGTGAGCGCAGCTCGACCGGTACTGCCCTGCGCGAGCATCATGGCAAGGACGAATCCTATCTGCCCAACGCCGCCCCCGACGTCGTGGTATTCCCAGCTTCCACCGAAGAGGTGCGCGACATCGTCAACATTTGCCGGCAACACCAAACGCCGATGATTCCTTTTGGCGCGGGCACTTCGCTCGAAGGGCATGTGCTCGCGGTGCATGGCGGCGTGTGTATCGATATGTCACGTATGAATAAAATTTTACAGGTCAATGAATCGGATCTGGATTGCACCGTGCAGGCCGGCGTCACACGTAAGCAATTGAACGAGCACATCCGCCATTCCGGGTTGATGTTCCCCATCGATCCGGGGGCCGATGCCACGCTCGGTGGCATGGCTTCGACGCGCGCATCGGGCACCAACGCAGTGCGTTACGGCACCATGCGCGAGAACGTACTCGCACTTACCGTGGTGCTGGCCGATGGGCGCGTCATCCGTACCTCGCGGCGTTCGCGGAAATCGGCCGCGGGGTATGACCTCACTCGATTGTTTGTTGGCGCCGAGGGGACGCTGGGCATCATCACCGAGGTCTCGGTGCGGCTGTATGCGGTGCCCGAGGCGATGTCGGCGGCAACTTGTTCGTTCGCGAGCATCGAGGGCGCGGTGAATACCGTTATTCAAACGCTTCAGGCGGGCATTCCAATCGCGCGCTGCGAGGCGCTGTGCGGGCTGACTATGAAATCGCTCAATGCCTATTCGAAGACTTCTTTTCGCGAGCAGCCGGCGCTGTTCCTCGAGTTCCATGGCACGGCGACAGGTGTGGAAGAGCAGGCGAAGCTGGTGCAGGAGATCGCGCGAGAAAACGGCGGCATGGATATCGAATGGGCTTCGCGCGCCGAGGATCGCAATCGCATGTGGGCGGCGCGCCACAACGCCTATTTCGCCGGGCTGGCATTGCGACCGGGCGCGCGCGCGGTGTCAACCGATGTGTGCGTGCCGATCTCCCGGCTCACTGAATGTATGCAGGCCACCGCGGAGGATATCGCGCGAGCAAGCATGCCTATTCCCATTTTTGGTCATGTGGGCGATGGCAACTTCCATTGTCTGATCCTGGTGCGCCCCGACGTGAGCGCCGATATGGAAGAAGCCAAGGCATTCAATCAGCGCCTGGTGGAACGCGCCCTCGCTATGGAAGGCACCTGCACCGGCGAACACGGGATCGGCCTGGGAAAAATTGTCTCCCTGCGCAAGGAACTCGGTGATGCCGTGGATCTGATGGTCGAGATCAAACGCACTTTCGATCCGGGCAATCTTATGAATCCGGGCAAGGTCGCGCCACTGTGAAACGTCGCGCGGCGCGCCACTTGCGGGATATCTTCATCGTCTGAGGAAAATCCTTAATCAAGGTTATAAATTGCAGTTTAATGAACGTGCTTATTTAATCTAGAGATTAAATTGTGTCAATTTAACGTTGTATAGGATCGTCTACCAACTCGCTCGCACGCCGACAAACGCGGCGAGTTTGTTTTGCCGCGAAGCCGCTTCGAGCTGCACGTCGGCCACCAGGGTGAGGTTTTTCGCCATCGAACCGGAGGCCGCCAATCCCAGGATGGCGCTGTCGCGTTTCTGCTCGACGCCGTAAATCTGGAACGATCCAGCCGCTGCTGGCGCGCCGGAAATGGTCATGGTCAGGGGCGCGTTCAAATTGCCGTACTCATGCGCCCAGAGGAGGCGCGGCTCGAGCATGAGGCTGCCTACTTCGTGGCTGGTTTTAACGCCCAACAGGGAGCGTGTGGAGGTGGTGTTTTGCCCCGCCACCTGTAGGTTGGCGACACCCGCATTGCGTTCGCTAAAGGCATCGCTCGAAGTTTGCGTGTGCGCTAACGCGGCGATGGGGCGCAGGCGGTAGCTGCCCATGTTCATTTCGTAACTTGCTTCGCCGTATGCCGAGACCGAGCGCGATTTGAAATCGGCGCTGGCGCTTGCGTTGAAGACGCCGGCGGTGATCGCGCGGTCCAGGTGATTGTCGTTCCAGCTAAAACCCAAGCTGCCTTTGAATAGCCATGGCCCGGAGGTGTAACTCGCATAGGCGCCCAGCGCGCTGCCGCGGCTGCGCCCCGACCCCATGGAGTTATCCATGGCGAGGCGCGAACTGCCGCCGCTCGCGGCCACGCCCACCACCAATCCATCGCCCCATTCGGAATCCACGCCCAAGGTCAATCCACTGCCGCGCAGCCTGCTGCCCGCGGCATTGCCATCGCTGTCGGTGTCTTGATTGGCGCCCGTGGCGCGTAGCCAAAAGCCGCGCCCATCGTTTTTTGTCGCGGCGAACGGCGACGAAGAAGATGGGGATGAAGAGGGCGAGGAGGGCGCCTGCGCAAACATCGCACCCAGGTCGGAGGGCCGGTCGCTGGCCGCGAGCAACAGGGGCGAGCCCAGGCCCGCGTTGCGCGTGGCGCTTTCCGTGGATGCCACTAGGCCCAGCCGCCGGTTCAAGTGCTGGCCGAATTCACCGGCAAACCCCGCCGAGGCGCGCCGCAATTCCACCAGACCCACGCCACTTGCCGCATCGAAGGCGTTGCGCGCCTGTGGCGCCGACAGGCCGGTGATAGCCGTGAGCAAGGTATTGAACGCCGCGCTTGCACCTGTGGCGCTGTTATCCAGGGCGGTGGCCACCGCGCGCTGATTGCGTGTCTGCGCAATCGCATTAAACGAGGTGGAATTACGTGTCATGTCAAGGAACACATTGTTGGTGTCGTAGGCAAGCGCGGGGGTGAGAAACGCGAGGTTGGAGGTCACGTTGGCGAAGGTGCCGGTGACTCCGCCCGTGGCATTGACGATGGTGTAGCGAGTGTTCCGTTGATAGGTACCCGCCGAGGCCTGCACATCCACCGTGCCGCCGTTGATAGTGGCGGTGCCGGGGGCGCCGGTGACATTGATGCGATCGGCGGCGCCCGCGGCATCGATCTCCACGCGCAAGGTGGACCCTGCGGCGAAATTGACATTGCCATTGACACTCAACGTACCAATCGAATTGCCCGGCGCCAACACGCCGCCATTGACAATGCTGACCACGCCATTGATCGTGCCGCTACCCCCGAGCGTGCCCCCCGACGCCACCGTGACCGGCGAAGCTATCGAACCATTCACCGAGAGCGTGCCGGCATTCACTGTGGTGGCCCCCGTGTAGGTATTGGCGCTGGTGAGAATCAAGTTTCCGGAGCCCGCCTTCGCCAAGGTACCGGTGCCGCTCATGACGCCCGCGTAGGTGCCGGTACTTGCTTGATCGAAGCTCACCATTGCATTATTGGCGATGGCGCCTTGCAGGGATGTTGTGGTACCGGTGAGCGTGCCCGCCGTTACGGTGGTCCCGCCAGAGTAGGTGTTAGCGCCCGAGAGCGTCAGGACACCGGTGCCGGCTTTGCTCAATCCACCCGTACCCGATATCACCCCGAAAAACGTGGTGCTGGTATTCGCGGCGCCTGCGGTCAGAGTTGCCGTGCCAAGCGTGACGTTTCCCCCGCCAGCAAGGGAACCAATGGCTTGGTTGTTGCTATTTAGGTCCAGCGTTGCGCCAGCGGCCACGGTCACCGCGCTACCGCCCCCCGCGCCCACCACGTTGGCCGCACCCGCGCGCAGTGTGCCGGTGGTGATGTTGGTCGCACCGGTGTAGGTATTGGCGCCGGTAAGCGTTACCGTGCCAGTGCCTGTTTTGTTTAGTGCCCCGGTACCGCTCATCACGCCGGCGTAAGTGCCGTTGGTGGTTTGATCGAAGGTGACCGTGGCGTTGTTGGTGATGGCGCCTTGCAAGCTGGTAGTGGTGCCTGAAAGCGTGCCTGCGGTGACCGTGGTGCCGTTTACATAGGTGTTCGCGCCGGTGAGCGTTTGCGTACCGGTGCCTTGTTTGGTAAGCGTTCCATTGCCACCTAAGACGCCTGAGTAACTGGTGCTGGTGTTGTCGTTTCCGATAGTAAGGTTATTGCCAAAACCCAATGACGCGGCGCCAGAGAGCGAACCCAAGGTCAACTGTCCTCCGGGGGGGGTTATCGTCACGCCACTGGCGACATTCAGCCCAAAATTCAGAGTCGTTGGGGCGCTGCTAAGATTTAGGTGTCCACCGTTGGCATTCAGCGTCCCTGAGAAGGTAACCTGCGGTCCAAGTCCCAAAGTTCCAGTTCCGTTTTTTGTTACCGTTCCCGTGCCGGAAAGCGTCCCGGAAAAACCCGTAGTGCTATTGTTTCCGCCGATTACCAAGGTGCCACCGCCAAGCAGCAAATTGCCTCCGGTAGAAACGCTGGCGCCTCCAACTTCGAGATTGAACCCGGCCAGATCGAGGGTCCCGCTTTGCCCGGTACTTATTAGGATACCTGAGGGGCTATTGGGCGCCACTAAATTCTGCGTCAGTGTGATCGTATTTGTGATGACGAATCGGTCTCCGGCGACGCCGGTATTGAGAATGCCGTTTCTCAGGTCGGCCTCGGTGGTAATGGGGATATCTGCGGCGAATCCCGCCATGGGGTGACTGAAAATGGCGGCAATACTTGCCGCTAGCAGGCGCTTCTTAAATACCGTATGCGTCTTGGCCATGGTGTTCTCCCGGTTCGCCGCAATACTAGGGTATTTGGAGCGCCGAGTCGGGTCTATCTTCGGCAAACGCGCGCTTCGCCCTATCACGCTCCGCGTCGTCAAGGAACACGGTGTCGCGCAGCCTACTTTCGATAACTGGCGCCGATAGAAGCCCTGCCGCGAGCCCGGCCTGTATCCATTCGCGGTCACGTGGCTCGCCGCGCGCGTACTTGGAGATGGCCGCGTCGTTCGGGTCAAGGAAGTAGATGGTCACGCCATTGTCGAGCGGAACTTTGATCAATCGGAATTCCCACTGCGCGGGCAAGGTAGGCAGATCTGGAGATACTGGGTCTAGAAAGTATCCATGCTTCGCTTCAAAAGCGCTCCCTTCGCCAAGGGCGCGCTTGAGTTCGAAGACGCGGCCCGGATCGCGGCGGGTGTAGCAGTCAACGTCGATCGACATCAGCATGCGCGCTGGTACGCGGCCAGAGGGCAGCACGCCCAGGGCACACAGGCTGCCAATGACGACGAACTCGTCGTCGCCGTTCAATTTTTTCGCCTCACCAAAAAGGAATTCGAGATTGTTTAAGTCCATGCCGAATTCCACGGTGTGTTTTGGAACATCGCGTCCTCCCATTCCCCGAGCGAGGCCATTTTTACCGCAAGCTCGCGTGGTGGCAGGTCGAGCAGGCAGGACCACCGCCTGATGTATAAGGGGCTGCAGGTCTTGTTCCTCGACCAAAGTTTGACCACTTGTTTTGCCCCGGCGATCAGGCGTCGCGCCTGTTTCGGGTCGCCTGCGAATTCTGCGGCCAGGCGCAAATGGCGGATTCGCCTTTGGTCGAGTTGGCCTTGATGTTCCAGGCGGGCGCGGCGCCGTTCCTCGATGAGCGCATCAGCAGCCGGGTGAGGTTTGGCGCCGGCCGGATCGATGCCGAGCACCGTGAGCAGGCGATCCAGAATGTCTGTCTGCACTGGTCCGGGGTTGCCCTGTTCGAGACGCGAGACGATGCTGCGCGAAACACGCGCCTCGGTAGCGATAGCGGCTTGAGTGAAACCTTTGGCGAGGCGTGCCTCTCTGATGAGGCTCCCGAAGTAGCTGGACAACATGGAGGTGACCGTTTAAATCGACATCGACTATTATAATAGACATTCAATTGGATGGACCAAATTGCGGCACCGTGGCACGAAAACCACCCGCGCGCGTCATAGGTTTTCGCGAGCAGCGCGCTAACTGATCGCCAGCCCCAGGCGCTGCATGCGTCGGTGGAAAACCGATTTAAGGCGGAAAAACCACTCTACCCGGACTTATGAATCGGGATGGGATGCCGATAATCATGTGACAGGCCTTGCGCGAAACGGATACGAGCATGACTCGATCTGGCGTTTTGGCGAGGAATCATTGGGGAAGTAACCATGCGCTTGCAGTTGGAATCGATGTTCGCGCCCGCCTCCAGCGGTGAGGAGTTGGTGTTGTATTACCAGCCCAAGGTTAGCCTCGCAAACCAGGCGCTGACCGGGGCGGAAGCGCTGGTGCGTTGGCGTCACCCCGAGTTCGGCCTGCTGCCACCCACCGACTTCATTCCCGCAGCCGAGCGTTGCGACGACATTCGACCGTTGACTTACGCCATTCTCGACAAGGCCCTGGATCAGGCGGCAAGTTGGTCGGCCATGGGACGACCCCTGCCGATCGCGGTGAATGTTTCGGTGCGATTGTTGCAGGACGATGATTTCGCGGCTCGGGTTTTGATGACCCTGCAAGAAAGTGGCGTCGCTGCCGCCAATCTGACTTTGGAGCTCACTGAGACCGGCATCGTCGAGTCGCCGGAGCGGGCCGCCGAGGTGCTGGGGGTTTTGTCCGCGCAAGGCGTGCGTATCGCCATCGACGATTTTGGCACCGGCTACACCTCGTTTCGCTATTTACGAAGTTTTCCGGTAGACGAAATTAAGATCGATCGCATGTTCACCGAGGATCTCAAGCGCGGCAACCGCGACGATTCCATCGTGCGCTCGATGATCGAACTGGGACGCGGGCTGGGTATCGATGTGGTGGCAGAAGGTGTCGAGTCCGAGCGCACCTGCGAGCATTTGGCAGCTTTGGGTTGCGAACACGGCCAGGGTTTTTATTTCAGCCCGGCGTTGGCGCCGCTTGAGTTCGAACGTTGGCGCGGACAACACGCGGCCCGAGTTTCACGCATGGAGAACGAAACTAATCGACTGCGCGCGCGAGCTGGTTGAATTTTCGACGGGCGCGCGCCTATCGCCAGATCGCACCGATTCCATTAAGCTTTCTTGCCGCCGGCGTGGGCCGGAATCCGTGGGGAGCTTGAGTGAATCGAAAATCAATTTATTGCCTGGCGCTGTGCGCCTCGACCGTGGTCGCGTGCATAGGTTTTTCCGCTCGCGTTGTTGCGCAGTCCTATCCCATTAAGCCTATCCGCGTGGTGGTGCCGTATCCGCAGGGCGGTCTTGACCCTTCGTTTCGCGTGATGACGCCGAAAATGGGCGAGTTTCTCGGACAACCGGTTGTCGTGGAGAACCGCGCCGGCGCCAACGGCATGATTGGCGCTGAAAACATTGCGCGCTCCGCGCCCGACGGGTATTCGCTTCTGTATCTCGCGCCCAGCACCATGGTGAGCGGCGTGTTGTTGTTGAAAGAGGCCAAGATCGATCCGATCAAAGATTTCACCCCGGTGCTTGAGTTTTTCCGCGCCACGCGCGCGTTGGCGGTACCGGCCTCGTTGCCGGTGAATAATCTACGCGAGTTGGTGGAATACGGAAGGAAAAACCCCGGCAAACTTTCCTATGGCAGCGGTGGCATTGGTTCGAGCTTTCACCTTGAGACCGAGGCGTTCAAAATGGTCGCCGGGGTCGATATGGTGCATGTGCCCTACAAAGGCACCGGGCCCTTTACGCAAGACCTAGTGGCTGGGCGCGTCGAATTCGGCATCATCCCGTTGCAGAATCTGCTGCCGCATGTGGCCAGCGGCAAGATGCGCGTGCTCGCGCTGGTAGCGGAGAAGCGCGATGCTTTGGCGCCTGAGGTGCCACCAGTGTTTGAGATCTTCCCCAATATGGTCAAAGTGGGCGGATGGGTGGGGCTTTTCGGGCCGGCGGGTTTGCCGCGCCCCATCGCGCAACGCGTGATTGATGCGGCAATGGTCGCGTTCAAAGCGCCGGAAGTGGTGCAGTACTACCAGCGGCAGGGCTTGAATATCACCGCAACGTCCCACGAGCAGTTTGGCGCCATGCTGCGCGCGGATCTGGAGCGGACCGCGCAACTGATTAAGGAAATTGGGATCAAACCTGAGTAGGAGCCCAGGGCGCCGAAGAGACACCTTGGCCGAAGGGTAGGGCGATAGACCGCCGGAGACGAATTTGCCGCCCGAATTTTGGTACCATTTGGCGCTCACTACCTAACCAGAATCGAACACCGGACCATGCCTACCTACGAATACGCTTGCGATAGTCACGGCGGATTCACCGCGATACGGCCCCTGCTCGAATTTCGCGACCCGCAACCCTGCCCGACCTGCGCCACGCCCGCGCCGCGCGTCACGCTGACCGTGCCCGCCCTGCATGGCATGTTTTCCAGCCCCAGCGCGGCCAGTACCGGCAACAGCCTGCAAAGTTGTTGCGGCGGCAATTGCGCTTGCGGATAGCGAAGACGACCGTGACGCGATTGCGCCGCTGTGGTTTGTTTGCGGCGGCATTGGCGCTCACGTGCGTCTATGCCCGGGACGTGGCCCTCGCGCAAGGCGCCGCCAAACCGATTCGTCTCATTGTCCCCTATGCCGCGGGCGGCCCCATCGACGTGACGGTGCGTGTCCTGGCCGAAGCGGTGAAGAATTCATTGGGCGTTGTGGTGATCGACAACCGCCCCGGTGGCGGGGGCAATATCGGCGTGGATCTCATTGCCAAGGCGGCGCCCGATGGCAACACCATCGGCGTAAGCGCCGTAGCCACCCATGCCATTAATCCCTGGTTGTACGCCAAGATGCCCTTCGATGCGGTGAAGGATTTCGCGCCCATCACGCAAATGCTGCGCGTGCCCAACGTGCTGGTAATGAATGTGGAGGTTGCGCGCAAGCACGGCATCCAGAGCGTGGCCGACCTGGTGAAATTTGCTCGCGCCAACCCGGCGAAGCTCGATTACGGATCGGGCGGCAATGGCAGCGCCGGTCATCTCGCCGGGGAGATGTTCAAAAAAGCTGCGGGCATCTTCGCCGTGCATATTCCCTACAACGGCGGCGCACCGGCGCAATTGGCGTTGCTCGGCGGACAGGTGCATTTCAATTTCGACAACCTGGCCACGGCGGCGCCCAATATCCGTGCCGGCAAACTGCGCGCGCTGGCGGTGACAACCGCGAGGCGATCCGCAGTGTTGCCCGATATTCCCGCCGTGGCCGAGATCTTGAAGGGATTCGAGATCGATACCTGGTGGGGGCTGGTGGCGCCTGCGGGCACGCCAAGCACGGTGGTGGCGCGCCTCAATCAAGCCTTCGTCGCCGCGTTGAATTCCACTGAGACAAAATCGCGCTTTGCCACGCTGATGGCCGAGCCGGTGCCCAGTACGCCGGAACAATTCGCTGCGTTCATGAGGGCAGAGCTCGTCAAATACGAGCCGGTCGTCAAGGCGAGCGGCGCCACCGCAGACTAGCCGTGTTCCTCCTCAACCAATGGTATGTGGCGGCGTGGGATCGCGAGGTCACGCGTGATAAACCATTTGCTCGCACCATTCTGAATCAGCCGATCGTGTTTTATCGGCGCGCCGATGGCACGCCGGGTGCACTAGAGGATCGCTGTTGCCATCGCCATGCGCAATTGTCATTGGGCGTGGTGGTGGGCGACGATCTGCGTTGCGGCTATCACGGCCTGAAATTCGATGCGACGGGAAATTGTAATGAAATTCCTGGGCAGAACCATATACCACCTGATGCGCGGATTCGTTCCTATCCAATATTGGAATGCTGGAACTGGATTTGGATCTGGTTGGGCGATCCTGCCATGGCCGACAAATCGCTGATTCCTAATTGGTGGTGGACTACGCATCCCGATTGGGCCAACACCCGGCCCGACCCGTTTCACATGCGTTGTCACTACCAACTTATCAACGACAATGTGCTCGATGTGACGCACTTGGCTTACGTGCATGCCTCAAGCATTGGCAGCGCGGCGATCAATGAATTTCCCATGAAGACTGAGCGGCTCGATGGCAAGGTGCGTATGACGCGCTGGATCATCGACCGACCGGCGCCGCCTATGTACCAGAATTTCGGTCAATTCAAGGGTAACGTTGATCGCTGGCAGATCGTGGAGCACCAGGCACCGTGCTTTTCGGTGAATTTCGCCGGCTGCGCCGATACCGGCACCGGTGCGCCGCAGGGCGATAAAGCGGGCAAGCGCATTGATCTCATGGCGCTCTCGGCGCCCACGCCAGAGAGCGAAGACAGCACGCACTATTTTTTCTGTTTCGTGCGCAGCTTCAACTTAGATGATCCGGCCACCGAAAAAATGTTCGCCGAGGATTTCGTCAAAGTGTTTCGTGAGGACGTGGTGGTTATCGAAGCGCAGCACGCGCGCATCAAGTCGATGCCGAACGCGCCACAGATCAGCATCGCGGTGGATGCGGCGCCGATGGCGGCGCGAAGGATACTGGATGAAATGTTGAATAAGGAAAATTCAAACTCGAGGTGATCTGGTCCGCTTGAATTAGTCCTCGGCCTTGACGTTGAAATCCTTGATCGCCTTGGCCCACTTGGCGCGGTCGTCGCGCACCCGTTGACCCAAGGTCTTGGGGTCGCTCACTTCAACTTCCATGCCTTGTTTTAACAAAGACTCCTTCACCTCGGCGCTGGTGAGTATGCGTACCGACTCGCGCTGCATGCGATCAATGATGGCGGGCGAGGTGCCGCTTTTGGCGAACAAGGCATTCCAGGCATCGGCCTCGACGCCAGGGAAGCCCTGCTCGGTGGCGGTGGGCACGTCGGGCAGCAACGCGGTGCGCTGCGCGCCCAGGAGCGCGATGGCGCGCATTTTGCCGGCACGAATTTGTGGGAAGGCGCCGCCCACCGGTTCGATGCCGGCGAGAATGCGTTCGCCAAGGAGATCGGTCCAAATCTGCGGTTGACCCTTGTACGGAATGAGTTCCGAGTCCGCCGTGCTTACCGCGCGAAACACCAGCGCGCCCAGGTACGCCGCGCCGGGCATGTGGCCGATGGCTGATTGTTTCGGGTTGGCCTTGCTATAGGCGACCAGGGATTTGATGTCGCGCACCGACGAGGGCGCGTTGACGGTGAGAATAAAGGTGGCCTTCACCGTATGCGTGATCGGCAAAAGATCGCGCTCCGGGTCGTAGCGGATGCGTGTCGGGTACAAGGTGGGCGCGATGGTGAGCGAGCCCGATTGCACATTGACAAACGATAGGCCATCTGCGGGCGCGTTGACCACGGCTTCCACCGCCAACATGCCATCGGCGCCGGGTTTGTTATCCACGATCACGGATTGGCCGAGCACGGTTTGCAGACGTTGTCCGAGCACGCGCGAGACGATGTCCGATTGCGTGCCGGGTGCCGAGGGGACAACGATTTTTATGCCGGCGGTGGGCCAGGATTGCGCAAAAGCCGCGCCGTTGAAGAGTGTGAAGACGGCCATCGCCGCCGCCCCTCGAAGCACGCCATGTCGAACATTTGCGGATTTGTCTATCGAGCCGTTACGAATTTTGGACATGTGCTTCCCCCGAAAAAAAACGTTAGTGGAATTCCTACGACAAAGGAACATTCCACGCATCGTAACCGTATAACCAACTGGTATCCGCCTCGCCGCTTTTTAACCAGGTGTTGGCGCTAGATATCGCCTGAATCTTCGAGGTGCGCGGCTTTCTGTGCGCTTCATATTTCTGAAACGCGGTTTCGATACTTTGCGAAGAAAACTCCTTCATGCAGCGCGCCAGCACTGCCGCATCTTCTATAGAAGTCGCTGCCCCTTGTGCCATGTAAGGCGTCATCGGGTGACAGGCATCGCCCATCAGCACCACGCGGCCCACGCTCCAGCGCGGCAACGGCTCACGCTCGAGGATCGCCCACTTGTGGCAATCGGGGCAGGCATCCAGCACCATGCGCACTTCTTCGTGAAACCCTTGGTAGGCCTTGCGCAATTCGCGCACATCGCCCTTGGCCGACCAGGATTCCTCGGTCATCCATTCGGCGGGTTCGGGCACGCTGGTGACGAAATAAACCTCCGAGCGCGCAGCCGTCGTGTAATAGATCACGATGTGCCGATCCTCACCCCACCACTTGGTGCGCGAGGGCGCGATCTCGTGTTTCATCAGCGAGGCTGGAAAAACCGCGCGATAAGCGATGCGTCCTTTGTGAATCGGATTATCGGGCCCGAGCAGAATTTCCCGCACCAGCGAATGCACGCCATCGGCGCCGATCACTGCGTCGGCACGCACGCGTGTGCCGTCGGCAAAGGCAAGCTCCACCTCGTCGCCCTTGGGTTCAAGTCCTACCAATTTCTTACCCAGGTGAATGATTTCGGAAGGCACCGCCGAACACAGCGCATCATGCAAATCGCCGCGATGCATGCATAGATAAGGCGCGCCATACAGTGTCTCGGGCATCGGTAGTTCATTGCTTACCTCGCCGGTATCGCCGATACGATTCAAATGCGAATAAGGCGCGAACGCGGTTTTGCGAAGACGATCTTCGACGCCAATGCCGCGCAGCACCTTCATCGAATTGGGCATCATTTGGATACCAGCACCGATGCGCGCGAAACGGCTTGCCTGTTCATACACCTCGACCTCGAACCCGGCTTGGCGCAAGGTCGCCGCGGCGGCCATGCCGCCCATGCCGGCGCCGACGATGGCAATACGAGGATTATTCTTATTCATCGTTTTAGTTTTCTATCTTGATTTTGGATTCACGAATGATGCGCGCGATCAACTCTACATCGCGCTTGATCATCGCGGCGAACTCTTCGGGCGGGTAGGCCCAGACTTCATAACCAATCGACTGCATTTTACTGGCGGCTTCGGGCGTCTTGATGGCGCGGGTTGCCGCTTCACTGAGGCGTCGAACTACGCTCTGCGGCAGGTTCGCCGGACCGGAAAAACCCACCCACGAAGGCGGCGCGATAAAGTCTTTAACCACTTCGGCGACCGCCGGCACGCCCGGAAATGCCGCGGAACGTTCGCCCAATATCGCCAGTGCCTTGATCTTGCCGGCGCGCATATGCGGCACCGCGAGATCGCTAATCGATAGCGACACGGGCAATTGCCCGGCAATGACATCAAGCAGCGCCTGATTACCCACCTTGTAAGGCACGTGCACCATTTTCACGCCAGTGAGCTGTTGGATGGACTCGGCGGCGAGATGACTTTTCGATCCAACTCCCGAGGTGCCATATGAAAGCTTGTCGGGATTGCTCCGGGAATATTCCAGCAACTCGCGCAATGAGTTGATCGGCAGGATTGCGTTGACAAATATTCCCGTGGGGTTATCGCCGACCGGAAAGATCGGCGTGAAATCCTTAACCGGATCGACCGAACCTTTGAATCCGGCCGCGAAACGCACCAATTGCGAAGGCGAACTGATCAACAGGGTATAGCCGTCGGGCGCCGCGCGCGCAACCGGCTCCGAGGCGACAAGGCCTGTCGCGCCCGGACGATTCTCAATCACGATGGGTTGGCCCAGTATCTCCGACATCGGCGTGAGCACGATACGGCTGACCAGATCGCCCGAAGCGCCGGAACCAAATTGCGAGATGGCGCGGATGGGTTTGGAGGGGAAGGTTTGCGCGGACACCGATTGGCAAAGGCATAGGGCCGCGCCCAACGCGCCGAGAAAAACATCGAACATAGGCCGCCTCATGTAGGGTACGTTCCAAATCATTTCGAGCTTCATGATTAGGCGACCCCGACCCGGTCTGTTTGTCGGCAAACATCGATATCGACGGTCAATCGGTGAATGGCAACTTCCGGTGTTTTTACCTTGCCGGCGCCACTTTTCATACGAATAAATCCGGCTGCCGTGAGCTTGCTCAAGGTGCGGCTGACGTTTGGTTCCGCGCGTCCGACGAGCCTTGCGAGATCCGCGACCGATACCGGTTTCCTATCCTCGATCACCGCCAGCAGACGGCGATTTTCTGGACTTAACAGACGCATCACTGCCGCGACCGATTCAAACGACACCTTTCCCGCGTTCGCGCTTGGTTTGCGCTCGCCACGGACAACAGCCAACATTTCTGTACGCAGTTCGTTCATCGATTGAATTTTAAGCTTCATCTCCATCCCTTTTTTGTCGTTCCAAAACGATCTCAAATTCCACATCCAGCGATTCGAGTGTCCGCTCGGCTTCACCAAAAAAATCCAATAGCAACTGCTCTACCGATACGAATGTGTAGGGCCTACCTTCGTCGTCGACGCAGCGATGCCAGTGATCGGACTGAGGTGGCCGCCTGACGTGACGTCCGCCCCGGTGCGGCACCGTATGCGCATTGTCGAATCCAAGAAGCCGTTTTCCTTTTGGGGCGTGCAGCGTAAGCGAGTAGGCGATGCCATGCGGTACCTGCTCGGACTTCTCCACCTGTCTTACCTCAAATTTCAGGTAATGGCCGCTTGCAAAATAGTGCAGCCTCCCGTCGAATGCGAGCAGATGTTCGAGGGCGTACTCGGGAACCTGCATGTATTATCCTATCATGTATTGATAGGATAAGACTAATGATCCATTATGTAATTTAGTTCGCATGCGCCCGCAGAAACGAACGCACCTGGCGCACCACCACGGGTATGCGCTCCTTGGGCTCTTTCCATGGATACAGGCAGACCTCCGACTTCGGTGCCAGCATCACGGTTTCCATGGCAACGGCGTAAGGGTGTGGCGGGATATCGTCGGGCAGGACCAGCACCGGTGTTTGGCAGGCGCGCACGAAATCGCGCGTCACGGTGAACACGAAGTCCGCGTTGGTACGGTAGGTTTTGGTGATGAATTTATCGATGGTAGCCGCGGATATTTCAGGGTGTTTGGCGCCATACGACGGGCCCCAGTCTTTGCTGTTGGTTTGGTAGAAAAGATCACGGTTCTCTGGGCGCGAGCCGCTGGGCTGTGCCAGCACCGCAGCGACGACACGCTCGGGCGCGCGTTTCATTAGGTTCCATATCATCGGGCCGCCAATGCAAAAGCCCAGTACCTTGAACTGTTTTATGCCCAGGTGATCCATCAAGCCAAGGTGATCGTCGGTGAATGAGTCCCAAGGCCTGTCGAACTCAAGCGGTCCGGAGGACTTGCCGTTGATCGCGGTGCGCAGATCGCAGGTGACGCATCGGTACTCGTCCTTGAATTCCTCCATGGGATTGAATGGCGCGCCACCGCTTAAAAAAGAAATGGTTGCGTTCAGCCCGCCACCGGGGATGATGAGCAGGGGATAACCCGAGCCTGCTTCCTCGTAATAAATACGAACGTTGTTTTTTTCGTAGTAAGGCATGCCAGATTCTCCGTATTTCAATTATGGTTGCGTCGGCTTCTGCGGCGACGAAGATCGTCGCGCTGTCGCGGGTTGTGCCCAGATTGGTGTTGTGCTTGATGTTTGCTGGAGGAACGTTGGATGAACCTATTGTATAGGTGCAGGGGAAGGCACACTTGCGCTCTTGTCCAGTGAGGCGAACTTGAGCGTCTCGCGCGCCAGCGCCGCGGACATCGAGTCGCGCTACGCGTGGACGCGGCTGATGGTTGCGCTCGCGCTCATGACCATCGGCGCTTCGGGTATGTACATCTTCACCGTGGTGCTGCCCGAGGTGCAGGCCGATTTCGCCGTGGGGCGCTCCGAAGCATCGCTGCCCTACACACTGACGATGATTGGATTTGGTTTCGGCGGTGTGCTGATGGGGCGTCTGGCCGACCGTTTTGGCGTGATGGTGCCGGTGATTGTCGGTGCGTTCGGCCTGGGCGCGGGATTCGTCTTGGCCGGCTTGGCGCCGAACATTCTGATATTTAGTCTGATCCAGGGAATATTGATCGGTCTACTTGGCACCTCGGCCACCTTCGCGCCTCTCACCGCCGACACCACGTTGTGGTTTGATCGCCGGCGCGGCATCGCGGTGGCCATTTGCATCAGCGGTAACTATCTTGGCGGCGCGCTGTGGCCGCCGGTGGTGCAGCATTTTGTCGAGACCGTAGGCTGGCGCCAAACTTATATTGGTGTTGGCATATTCTGTGTTTTCGCGATGTTGCCCTTGGCGCTGCTGTTGCGCCGGCGCCCGCCGCTACCCGAGGCGCAGTCGGAAGCGGCCGCCAAGGCGCAAGGTTCGGCGCGGCCACTGGGGTTCTCCCCCGGCGCGCTGCAAGGTCTGTTGTGCGTCGCGGGGCTCTCCTGCTGCGTGGCCATGTCGATGCCGCAGGTGCATATCGTCGCCTACTGCACCGATCTGGGTTTCGGCGCCGCGAGTGGCGCGCAAATGCTCTCGGTGATGCTGGGTTTCGGCATCGCCAGCCGTCTGATCTCGGGCTGGATCTCCGATCACATCGGCGGATTGCGCACTTTGCTTTTGGGCTCGGTGTTGCAGGGCATCGCGCTTTGTCTCTTTCTATGGTTCGACGGATTTGTCTCGCTATTCGTGGTCGCGGCGTTGTTTGGATTGTTCCAAGGCGGCATCGTGCCCTCCTATACGTTGATCGTGCGCGAGTACTTCACACCTACGGAGGCCGGTGCGCGGGTGGGCACGGTGCTGATGGCGACGCTATTTGGCATGGCCCTAGGCGGCTGGATGTCGGGCGCGATCTTCGATCTCACCGGTTCCTATCGCGCGGCGTTTGCTAATGGGATAGCCTGGAATTTATTGAACATAGCCATCGTGCTGGTGCTCTTAAACCGGGCGCGCAAGTTGACGGGACTGCGGCTATATTAAGCATCGAATTTTCAACGCTGGAATGAATCATGTTGACGCACGAACAAAACGATTTGATCTGCCGTACTGGCCTTGGCACACCTGGCGGCGATTTGATGCGCCGCTATTGGCAGCCCGTGGCCTTGGTCGAAGAATTGCCAAAGGGCGGCGCGCCCATACCCGTGGAGTTGCTCTCGGAAAAACTGGTTTTATTTCGCGATGAAAATAATCGCCCCACTTTGATTACGCGCCGCTGTCCGCATCGTGGCGCGGATTTAAGTTATGGCCGTGTCGAGGCGGGTGGTATTCGTTGCCTGTATCACGGTTGGGTTTTTTCAGGCTCAGGCAAATGCCTGGAACAACCGGGCGAACCGGCCGCTAGCAACTTACGTGACAAGGTGAAATTTGCCGCTTACCCCTGCCGCGAGGCAGGCGGTTTGATTTTCGCCTATATGGGGCCTGGCGATCCGCCACGGCTGCCAGATCTCCCCTTCCTGCGTGGCCCAACGGATAAGGCCTGGTACACCAAGATCCACCACGAGTGCAATTACCTTCAAGGCCAAGAGGGCAATTGCGATCCGCAACACTTGTCTGTCTTGCATCGCTTTCTGCCACAGGGCGATACGCATAACTCGCCGCTTAACGAGCTACTCGCCGCGGATGCCGCGCCGCGTATCGAAGTGGAGGAGACCGGTTACGGCCTGCGTATTCTCGCGGTTCGCGCGGTCGATGCCGGGTCGAATCTGGTGCGCATCACCAATATCGTGATGCCCAATTTTTCTTCCTTCGATGGCGGTCCGTTGGTCGATCCTAAAGGTCAACGGCCTAAGGACAATGTCGGTTATTGGGTGCATTGGCATGTACCCATCAACGACGAATCACATTGGAAATATTCGATTGCCTATCGCTACGACGGCCCGGTGGATGTGGCCTACCAGAAGAACAACCAATTCGCGTTTTTGAAAGGCGGCTATTACTCTGACCGTACTCTGGCCAATCGTTTCCTGCAGGATCGCGAAGAAATGAAGGCCAAAACCTATGCTGGGCTCGGGGTCTATTTTCAGGATCACGACAAATTTGCCACCGAGAGCCAGGGCGCAATTTCGGATCGTTCCACTGAGTTTCTCGGCGCCGCGGATCGCGCGGTCATCTTGATGCGCAGGATGATGCTCGCCGCGGTGGAGGATGTGCGTCAAGGCAAAGACCCGCTGTATGTGTTGCGCGGCGAAGGGCTCGACCCGATCGAAGAGATGGTGGTGCGCTCGCAACCCCTGCCAGCGAGCGTCGACGTGCTCAGTCATTGGTGGAAAAGCGCTTGACCCATCACGAGCGCGTCACTGGGCGAAAAACCGGTAGAGTTGTCTTTTACAAATCGCGAGGAGGCGTCATGAGAATTCATCGTCATTGGTTGATGATGGGGGCTGCGGGCCTTGCTGTCGCCGCGCAAGCCGCATTCGCGCAGTCCTATCCCGTAAAGCCCCTACGCATGGTTGTCACCATCGAACCGGGCGGCGCGCCGGACATCGGCGCGCGGCTGCTGGCGCCGCCGTTGGGCGAACGTCTGGGCCAGTCGGTAGTGGTCGAGAACCGCACCGGCGCCAATGGCAACGTTGGCGGCGACGCGGTGGCCAAGGCGCGGCCTGATGGTTATACCCTTCTGTACGGCGCCGACAGTCTGGTGGCAATCAATCCGCATGTGTATTCCAGGATGCCCTTCGATACGCTGAAGGACATCGTGCCTGTCGCATTGACGACGGTGAGCCAGGTGGTGATTTCCGTCAATCCGGCGGTCCCCGTGAAAACCTTCAAGGAATTCATCGACTACGCGAAGCGCGCCAGTCCTCCCATGGCGTTTGCCTCGGGAGGCAATGCGAGCATTCATCACCTGGTGATGGAGGCGGTGAAAATTCAGGCCGGGATCGCTCTCACGCACGTGCCATTCCGCAGCGGTACGCCGGCGGTGGCGGCGGCCGTGGCGGGTGATGTGCAGGTGGTGGTGGGCGGCAATTCCGCAGCCAACCAGATCCGGGCGGGGAAAATCCGCGCCATAGTCAGCTCAGGCAAAAACCGCCTCTCGTATCTGCCGGATCTGCCCACCATCAACGAAACCTTTCCCGGTGTTGAATTCAACAACTGGCTTGGCATCTGGGCAACAGGCGGCACGCCCGATCCGGTCGTGCAACGCCTGCACAACGAAATCAACCTCGCGCTCTCGGTCAAGGAAACCGCCGACAAGATCGCCGCGGCAGGTGGCGCGGAGGTGTGGATCAATTCGCGCGACTTTTTCGATAAATTCATCCGTAGCGAACACGACCGCTACGGCAAGATTGTTCGCGCGCTTAACATCCGAATCGACTGAGTGGTTGGACGACTCAAAAGATGTTCTCAGGACAACTCGAAGGAGGTTCTCATGCGGATGACGGCGACGATTAAATTCTGCGGGCGCGTTTTGGGCGCCACGGCTGCCGTGATTTCCAGCGTGGCGATCGCGCAGAGCTTTCCTTCGAAACCTATCCGTTGGATTGTGCCATTTGCCCCAGGCGGCCCGGCGGACGCGCTGGCGCGCGTCATCCAGCCCAAGGCGCAGGAGCGTTTCGGTCAACCTTTCATCATTGAGTCGCGCCCTGGCGCCTCGGGTAATCTGGGTGCGGAACAGGTGCTGAAATCATCGCCGGATGGCTACACGCTGCTCTACGCAGTGCCGGGTCTGACCACCAACCCTTTCTTCGTCAAGGGCAGTCCCGATCCGCGCGATTTCACGCCCATCGCACGTTTCTCGGTGAGCGCCACGGTGCTGATCGCCACGCCCAATTTCGCGCCCAACTCGGTGCAGGAAGTCATCGCCGCGATTCGCGCCAAACCGGGCGCGGTGACTTGTGCCTCATCGGGGGCGTTACCCACGGTGGGCTGCGAGCTGCTGCGCTCCTACGCTAAAGCCGACATCCTCAATGTGAATTACAAGGGCAACGCGCCGGCGATGCTTGCGGTGCAATCCGGTGAGGTGAATATGCTGTTTGATCCACTGAGCTCGTCTATCGCGCCGATTCGCGCGGGCAAGGTAAAGGTGATTGCCACGCTGGACAAAAAACGCGGTGGGACGCTGTTACCCGATTTACCGGCCGCCGCTGAGGTCTACCCGGATTTCTGGTTCGATGGTTGGACGGGCACCTTCGGGCCTGGTGGTATGCCGCGTGAGCTGGTGATGCGCCTCAATCGCGATTTCAATGCCGCGACCGCGTCGCCTGAGGTCACCAAGATCTTCACTCAACTGGGCCTCACCGTCGTAAATGAGTTGCCCGAGCACTTGGGCGAAACCGTTCGCCTCGATTTGGCGAAGTTCGGAAAAGTCACCGCGGACGCCGGGATCAAGCCGGAATAATTGCTTGGGCAGCGAGATTCATCGCCGATAAGTACTCCCGCGCATCAAGCGGTATCACGGCGAGGCGCGCCCACTGCGGCCATCAGCTTTTCCAACACCTCATAGGGTTGCGCGCCCACTACGCCATAACCGCCGGCGGAAAAGGTTGGCACACCGGTGACGCCGGCCTGGCGCGAGGAGGACCAATCCGTATCGACGGCCGCCTTGAAGCTGCGCTCGGTCAATACTTTGCGGGCCGCTTCAGCCGACAAACCCACCGACTGCGCGAGCCCAACCAAGGTCTCCAAATCGCCAATGTTTTTGCCGTCGACGAAATAAGCTTGGTAAATCGCGTCGTGCAGCGCGGCGCCACCTGCTTGCGTGTCGGCCCACTTGCCTAGTTCCTGCGCGAGGCGGCTGTTATAGGTGTGCGTGCGCTCGCCATAGGGCAGGCCTTCGGCGTCCATCAAACCTTTCATGCGTACCTGTCGAGCCGCGCGTTCCTCGGCTTTGCTGCCGGCAAAAAGCACATCTAGCGACACCCCTTCGGCGGGCGTCTCGGCGTGCAAGGGGAAGTGCACCAGGTTGACGACGACATCGTAATTTTGCTTCAGCTTTTCAATACGCACGGTACTGAGGTAACACCAGGGTCAAACGTAATCCGAAAATACGTTGACCACGACAGGTTCGGCCATGGCGGTTACCTTTCGATTGATACAATGGATGAGTGACACGGGCGATTTTACGCCCATTGAAGACACTGCTCGGAGGCTAAGATAAATGAAGGAATATTGTCATTGATACGATCTGGCTAACGGCGCTTTTGGCGATTTTTCTCGCCGTGGCGGTGTTCGAGCGCCTGCGGACTGTGCGTGCTTTGCGTCGCGCCAACCAGGATCTCTCGCAACGTATCGCAGAGAGGAGCCAACAAAGTCAGGTCGCCGACCAGCGCCTTCTACGGCGTGGCCAGGTGATCGCCGAGCTCACCAGCGCGCAATATTTGGAGACCGAGCCACTTGAGCGCGTGATTAAGCGGATCGCGGAAGGCGCGGCGCGCGAAATCGGTGTCGAGCGCACCAGTATTTGGCGGTATAACGCCGAGAGAACGCAGATCGTTTGCGAAGATCTATTCGAATTGGCCACCGGTCGACACTCGGGTGGCGCGAAGGCCACGCTGGCGCGCGCTAACTATCCTTCTTATTTCGCGGCAATCGATTCCAAGGATATTGTTGCTGCATCCGATGCACGCACCGACCCGCGTACCGTCGAATTCACCGAAAGTTATCTCAATCCTCTGGGCATCGGGGCGATGCTCGATACACCCATCATGCTGGCCGGGAAAGTCGAGGGAGTTGTTTGTCTTGAACACGTTGGCGCGGTACGCGAATGGAATGCCGAGGACGTGATTTTCGCGGTGGCTTTGTCCAATGTCGTGGCG